>JAVKSP010000005.1:0-55354 GCA_039583645.1 Solirubrobacteraceae bacterium | reverse complement strand
GGTATCGGACTCGGGTTCGGGCCGCGCGGCGGCGCTCGCCGCCGAACTGGGCGGCGAGGCGCTCTCCAATCGCGAGGTGGCCGAACGAGCCGACCTGGTCGTGCTGTGCCACAAGCCCTATCAGCTCGATCAGGTCGCCCAAGAGATTGCCGGTGTCGCAAAAGCGGTGGCGTCGGTGCTCGGTGGCACGGAGATCGCGATGCTGCGCTCCAAGTACCGCGACACGCCCGTCTTCAGCCTGATCCCGAACACGGCGGTCGAAGTGCGCAAGGGGATCATCTGCTACGCCAAGGCGGAGCACGCCCCCGAGCACGAGGCCGAGGTGCTCGAGCTGTTCGGCCGGCTGGGAACGATCGTGCAGCTACCCGAGCGGCTGATCGGCCCCGCCGCCGCGATTGCCAGCCTGGGACCGGCCTACCAGGCGCTGCTGGTCGAGGCCCAGGTGGACGCCGGCGTCCGCTACGGGCTGAGCGCACGCCTTGCCTCGGAGCTGGTGGTGGAGACGATGGTGGGTACGGCGGCCCTGCTCGAGAAGCGCGACTACGACACGCTCGCGGTCAGGCGCGAGGTCACCTCGCCCGGCGGCAGCACCGCGCGCGGGCTCGAGGCACTCGAGCGCCACGGCGTGCGCACCGCGTTCCAGGCCGCGATCGACGCCGTGCGGGGTGGGGCGTGATCGCGCTCGCCAGCGTGCGCGGCGACATCGCCAGTTACGTCAGCACGCTGATCTACGTCTACATCATCCTGATCTTTTTATACGTCGTGTTGAACATGCTGTTCTCGACCGGCGTGCATCCGCCCTACGCGCGCTGGTCGGACGCGATCCTGCGCTTCTTGCGCGACGTGTGCGAGCCCTATCTACGGATCTTCCGTCGCTTCATCCCGAACGTCGGGATGTTCGACTTCAGCCCCATGATCGCGATCATCGTGTTGTATCTACTGCAGCTCGTTCTCTACCGCCTGATCGGCGGGTGACGGAGGCCGTGCTCGAGCCGGGCGTGGGGCGGGCGCGCGTCCGCCGATCCACCGTCTTTGCCCGCGCGGCGGCCCTGGGGGCGCTCGTGATCGGGCTCGACCAGCTGACCAAACGCACCGTCGCCGCGGGCATCGCGCCCGGGCAGGAGAAGTCGGTCTTGCCGGGCATTCATCTCGTACATGTCCGCAACAGTGGGGTCGCCTTCGGCTTTCTCTCGGGGGGCGGGGCGGTGGTTCTGGTATGCACGCTGATCGCCCTCGCCGTGCTGGTGTTCTACTTCTTCCGCCATCCCGCGCGCCGCGGGCTGTGGATCCCCACCGGGCTGCTGCTGGGGGGCGCGATCGGCAACCTGGTCGACCGCCTGCTGCACGGCTCGGTGACCGACTTCATCAAGCTCCCGCATTGGCCCGCCTTCAACATCGCCGATGTGGCGATCACGGTCGGCGTGGTGGCGCTGGTGTTCGTGCTCGAGCGGGGAGCCGCCAAATCTCGCTGACAGTTCCCGAGCAGGCCGCGGGCACCCGGCTGGACCGCTTTTTGGCGGGTCCCCTCGGCTCTCGCGCCCGCGCGCAGCAGCTGATCGAGCAGGGGCGTGTCAAGGTCGACGGCCGCCCCCGGCGCAAGCGCCACCTGGTGGCGGCGGGGGAGCTGATCGAGGTCGAGGAGCCGCTCGAGCCGAGCCCCCAGGTTGGCCCAGCGGCGCCCTTCGACGTGCTCTACGAGGACGCGCACCTGCTGGTGGTCGACAAGCCGGCGGGCGTCGTGGTGCACCCGGCGCGGGGAAACCGCACCGGCACGCTCTCGCAGGCGCTCGAAGGGGTCGCCTCCGGGGGCGAAGAAGGGTGGCGCGCCGGCATCGTGCACCGCCTCGACCGCGACACCTCGGGCCTGCTGGTGGTGGCCAAGAACGACGCGGTGCACCGCGCGCTGAAGGCGCTGCTGCAGGCGCGGAAGCTGCGGCGAGAGTATCTCGCGCTGGTCGAGGGGAGACCCGAGGCCCGAAGCGGGACGATCGAAGCTCCGATCGGGCGCAGCCGCCGCGATCGCGTGCTGATGTCGATCCAATCGGACGCGCCTCGCGCGGCGCGCACCCACTTCATGGTGGAGCGCTTTTACCCGCGCGCGACGCTCTTGCGTGTGGTGCTCGACACCGGGCGCACGCACCAGATCCGCGTGCACATGCAGTCGATCGGCCACCCGGTGGTGGGCGACAGGCACTACGGAGGCCGCCTGGATTATGGCCTGCAGCGACAGTTTCTGCACGCCGCCAAACTCGCGTTTGCGCATCCGGTCAGTGGCGAGCCGATCGAGGTCGTCTCGCCACTGCCGGAGGACCTGCGGGGCGCCCTTCAGCGGGCTGACGGCGCTTAGCTGGTCCCAAATACCGACGGGGCGGCCCGTCCACAGCCGCCCCGTTGGCCCTACTTATTGCGAACCGAGCCACCGGAGGTAGGGGAAGGGAGGTTCGGCTCGCGGCGAGCCGCCGCCCGAAGGTAGGGGAAGGCGACGGACCGCACACTAAACCTACCGTATCGAGGGCACTTGCGTAGACTTTCTAAAACTCAAAAACGACCCCGATCGCGTGGGTCGCGCCCTGCCTCCGGTTGATAACCAACAAACCTCAGCTAATGGACCGGAGGTCCGCGACCAGATGCCGGTCGGGCTACCGCAGACAGACGATCAAGGGAGCAAGACGTGGCTGAGCTCGGCATCAAGGAGTTGCTGGAGGCCGGAGTGCACTTCGGTCACCAGACGCGCCGCTGGAACCCGAAGATGCGCCGCTTCATCTTCGGCGAACGGGACGGCATTTACATCATCGACCTGCTGCAGACCAAGTCCCTGCTCGAGCAGGCGCGCAGCTTCGCTCTGGAGCTGGCCGGGCGGGGCGGCACGGTCCTGTTCGTGGGCACCAAGAAGCAGGCGCGCGACGCCATCGCGGAGATCGCGCAGGCGGCAGATATGCCCTATGTCAACCACCGCTGGCTCGGCGGGCTGCTGACCAACTGGGGCACGATCTCGCAGCGCATCCGGCGCCTGCACGACCTCGAGCGCTATGAGTCCGAAGGCCAGCTGGAGCTGTTGCCGACGCGCGAGCGGATGGCGATGCAGGCCGACCTCGAGAAGTTGCGCGCCAACCTCGGTGGCGTCAAGGACATGCAGCGCGTGCCGGACGCGGTCTTCGTGATCGACCTGAAGACCGAGGCCATCGCCGTGCGCGAGGCGCAGCGGCTGCGGCTGCCGATCATCGGGCTGGTCGACACCAACTGCGACCCCGACGGGATCGACTATGTGATCCCGGGCAACGACGACGCGATCCGCTCCTGCTCGGCGATCACCAAGGCCATCGGCGACGTGGTCGCCCAGGGGCACAACCGCTTCCGCCGCGAGGAGGAGCGCGCCCGCCGTGAGGCCGAGGAGCAGGAGCGACGCGAAGCCGAGGAGCGGGCCCGGCGCGAGGCGGAGGAGCAGGCGCGAGCCGAGGCCGAGCAGGCGGCGGCGGCGGCCGCGGCCGAGGCGACCTCCCCGCCTGGCGAGGGGGCGGAAACCGCCGCCCCGGTCGAGGCGGAGGAGCGCGAATGAGTGCGATCTCTGCCAAGGACGTAAAGACGCTGCGCGACCGCACGGGCGCCGGGGTGCTGGCCTGTCGGGAGGCCCTGACCGAATCCAGCGGCGACATGGAGCAGGCGATCGAGATCCTGCGCGCGCGCGGCCAGGCCCAGGCCGCGAAGCGGGCCGGCGAGGAGGCGCGCGAAGGCGTCGTGCAGAGCTACATCCACCACGGCAACCGCATCGGCGCCATGGTCGAGCTCAACTGCCAGACTGATTTTGTGGCGCGCAACGAGCGCTTTGTGGAGTTCGCGCGCGACTTGGCGCTGCACGTTGCGGCGCGCGAGCCGCTGGCCGTATCCGATGAGGAGGTTCCGGCGGAGGAGCGAGAGCGCGAGGTGCGGATCGCTACCGAGCAGGCTCAGGACCGGCCCGAGAACGTGCGCGAGCGCATCGTCTCGGGGAAGATCGAGAAGTGGCTCGACGACGTCGTGCTGCTGCGCCAGAAGCATGTCAACGAGGACAAGCACGGAGGCAGGACGATCGAAGAGCTGCGCGCCGATCTGGCCGCCGAGACGGGCGAGAACGTCGTCGTGCGCCGCTTCGCGCGCTTCGCCGTCGGCGTCTGACGCGGTGGCTCAGACCCTCACAGAGGAGACCTCCACCGGCGAGCCGGTATACGGGCGCGTGCTGCTCAAGCTCTCCGGCGAGGCGCTGATGGGAGAGCGGGAATACGGCACCGACCCCGGACGCGTGCACGAGATCGCCGCCGAGGTGGCCGCGGTTCACGGCCGTGGGGTCGAGATCGCGATCGTGGTCGGGG
This sequence comes from Solirubrobacteraceae bacterium, assembly GCA_039583645.1. GTDB lineage: Bacteria > Actinomycetota > Thermoleophilia > Solirubrobacterales > Solirubrobacteraceae > Palsa-465. The sequence continues at coordinate 51,008 of JAVKSP010000005.1, read as the reverse complement.
GAGGCAACATCTACCGCGGTCTGGCGGCCGCCGCGAAGGGGATGGACCGAGCCACAGGCGATTACATGGGAATGCTCGCGACCGTGCTGAACGCGCTCGCGCTCCAGGACGCGCTCGAGAAGCTCGGCGTCGTCACGCGCGTGCAGTCGGCGATCACGATTTCCGAGGTCGCCGAGCCCTACATCCGCCGCCGGGCCATCAGGCATCTGGAGAAGGGCCGCATCGTGATCTTCGCTGCCGGCACCGGCAATCCGTTCTTTACCACCGACACGGCCGCCGCGCTGCGCGCCGCCGAGCTGCATGCGGAGGTCGTGCTGATGGCCAAGAACGATGTCGAGGGGGTCTACAGCGCCGATCCTGCGCGCGATCAGGGGGCCGAGTTCATCCCGGAGATCAGCCACCGGGAGGCGCTCACGCGCGGGCTCCAGGTGATGGACGCGACCGCGTTTGCGCTGTGCATGGAGAACAAGCTGCCGATCGTGGTGTTCAACATGCTCGGCGGGCGCAACATCGGCAAGATAGTCTCGGGAGAGCGCGTGGGCACGCTGGTGCGGACATGACCGAAACGCAGCTGATCGACGAACTGCTCGCCGACGCCCGCGAGCGCATGAGCAAGTCGGTCGAGACGATCCGCCACGAGTTCGGCTCGGTGCGAACGGGTCGCGCGAGCCCCGCGCTGCTCGACCGCATCATGGTCGACTACTACGGCACCCGCACCCCGCTCAAACAGCTCGCCACGATCTCGGCCCCCGAGCCGCGGCTGCTCACCATCCAGCCGTACGACAAGACCTCGATCAAGACGATCGAGCGGTCGATCCTCGAGTCCGACATCGGGCTGACCCCTTCCAACGACGGCAACCTGATCCGGCTCGGCGTTCCCGAGCTGACCGAGGAGCGGCGCAAGCAGCTCGTCAAGGTGGTGCGGCACATCGCCGAAGAGGGTCGCGTGGCGGTCCGCAACATCCGCCGCGACGTGATGCACGACCTGCGCGAGCTAAAGGAGGCGGGGGAGGCCGGCTCCGACGACGAGCACCGCGCCGAGGTCGAGCTGCAGAAGGTCACCGACGCGCGCATCGCAGAGCTCGACGAGCTGCTCGGCCACAAGGAAGCAGAGATCCTGGAGGTCTGATGGGCCTGCGCTCGCAGGGGTCGCGGGAGGGCCTCGGGCTCGCTCACGGCGGGGAGGCCGAGGACGGCACGGAGGGTCGCGCCCGCTACGTGGCGATCATCACGGACGGCAACGGCCGCTGGGCTTCCCGCCGGGGCCTGCCCGTGCTGGCGGGGCACGAGGCGGGCGCCGACACGGTCAAGGCGCGGCTACGGGACGCGGTGGACCTCGGCATCCGCGAGCTGACCGTGTACTCGTTCTCGACCGAGAACTGGTCGCGGCCCACCGCGGAGGTCAGAGGGCTGATGGCGATGATGCGCCGCCGGATCCAGGCAGAGACGCCTGAGCTCCACGACGAGGGCGTGCGCATGCGCTTCATCGGCCGCCGCTCGGACCCGGTGCCGCCGAAGCTCATCGAGCGCATGGAATGGGCCGAGGAGCTGACCGCCTCAAACGAGCGGATCACGCTGTTCGTGGCCTTCAACTACGGCGGCCGCGCGGAGATCATCGACGCCGCACGCGCGTTTGAGGGCGGCAGCGAGGAGGATTTCCGCGCTCACCTGTATGCGCCGGAGATGCACGATCCCGACCTGATCATCCGCACGAGCGGGGAGCGGCGCAGCTCGAATTTCCTGCTCTGGCAGGGGCACTACTCGGAGCTTGTGTTCCGCGACGAGCTGTGGCCCGACTTCTCCCGCGAGGCGTTCGAGCAGAGCCTCGGGGAGTTCGCGGCGCGCAGGCGGCGCTTCGGGGGGCGTTAGTGGTTCTCCTCGTAAGTACGACGACACCGAGAGTCGTCACTGGCGGATGACTGGCGAGGACGCAGCGAGCGTGGCGTACCTGGAGGTACGCGAGCGAGCGAGGACGACGCCAGGCGCCGCCAGGGGGCGGCTCGAATGGCGTCGTATTTGCGAGGAGGGCCACTAAGTGAGGGTCCACTAGTGGCTTCGGCGAGGCGGGATCGCGCTCGCGTCCGGGCGCGGCCCTCGCAGGCACGCCGCCGCCGGCGACGCTCGGACCTTGGCGCGCGCATCCTGGTGGGCGTCCCGGGGGCGATCGTCGTGATCGCCCTGATCGACGTCGGCAAGCTCGCCTGGGCGGTGTTCCTGATCGCGCTCGGGATCGTCTGCTTGCACGAGCTCTACCGGCTGCTGCACGACTGGAGGCCTGTGCCGCTGGTCGGCTTCGCGGCGCTCGTGGGAATGGTGCTGGCCGCGCGCTACGGATCCGAGCGGGTGGTGCTCGAGGTGGCGGTGGGGGTGATCCCCGCGCTGTTTTTGGCGGTGCTGGTGCGCGGCCTGGGGGAGGGCGTGACGCTGCAGATCGCGGGCACGCTGCTCGGCATCTGGTGGATCGCGCTGGCGCTCGCACACGCCGAGCTGCTACGTCAGCTGCCGCACGGGGGAGCAATTCTGTTCGACGTGCTGGCGGCCACATTTCTGGGCGACACGGCCGCCTACCTGGGCGGGCGCATGTTCGGACGGCGGCTGCTGGCGCCCACGATCTCTCCCCATAAGACCGTCGAGGGGCTGTTCTGCGGCGCCCTGGTCGCGATCCTCACGCTGGTGCTGGTGGAGCTGTTCCAGAACACGTGGCTGACCCGCGGCAACGCGCTCGCGCTGGGGGTCGGGGTGGCGGTGCTTGGGCCCCTCGGCGACCTCTTCGAATCGATGATCAAGCGCGACACCGAGGCCAAGGACACAGGCACCCTCTTCGGCGCCCACGGCGGCGCGCTCGATCGCGCCGACGCGGCCCTGTTCACGGTGCTCGGGGGCTACTACATCTGGTTCGCGATCATCCACTAGGTGCGCCTGCCGGCCGCCTGCCGGTCCCCGGCCTGCGCCTTCCTACAATCGACCGATGGCCCGACGGCTCCTGATCCTCGGTTGCACCGGCTCGATCGGCGTGCAGGCGCTGGACGTGGTCGCGCACGCCGAGCCGGGCCGGTTCGAGGTCGCAGGCCTGGCCGCAGACCGCTCGTGGGAGCGGCTGCTCGATCAGGCCCGGTCGTTCGGGGTGCCACGGGTCGCCCTCACGGATGTCAGGGCGGCCGCGCGCGCGAGCGAGGCCTGGACGGAGGGGGAGGTGCTCAGCGGTCCCGAGGGCCTGGTACGGCTGATCACCGAGACCCAGTGCGACATGGTGCTCAACGGGATCGTGGGCTCGGCGGGGTTGGTGCCGTCGGTCGCGGCGCTCGGCGAGGGCATCGACCTCGCGCTCGCCAACAAGGAGTCGCTGGTGGTGGGCGGCGAGCTCGTCACGCAGCTGGCCGAGGCCACCGGCGCCCAGATCATCCCGGTCGATTCGGAGCATTCCGCGCTGTATCAGCTGCTGGGCGGCGAGCAGACGGGAACCGTTGACAGGCTGATCCTGACCGCGTCCGGTGGGCCCTTCCGCGGATTGGTCCCCTCGAAGCTGGAGGAGGTCACCGTCGAGCAGGCCCTCGCGCACCCGACCTGGGAGATGGGCGGCAAGATCACGATCGACTCGGCCACGCTGATGAACAAGGGGCTGGAGCTGATCGAGGCGCACCACCTGTTCGGCACGCCATACGACCAGATCGACGTGGTCGTTCACCCCCAGTCGATCATCCACAGCCTGATCCAGGTCTGCGACGGCGCCACCCTCGCCCACCTCGGTTACCCGGACATGCGGGTACCGATCTCGTTCGCTCTCAACCACCCCGAGCGGGTTGACGTGCCCGTGCGGCCGCTGGACCTCGCGCAGCTCGGAGCGCTCACCTTCGAGCCTGTCGATACCGAGACCTTCGCCTGTCTGCGGTTGGCGCGCGAGGCGGGGGTGACGGGAGGCACCGCGCCATGCACGATGAACGCGGCCAACGAGGTGGCGGTGCACGCGTTTTTGAGCGGCCGGCTGAGGTTCCTGGGGATCGCGGAGGTGATCGAGGAGACGCTGGGGCAGCTGCCGGGCGGTCCGGTGCACTCGTTCGACGCGCTGGCAGAGGCGGACGCGCACGCGCGGACCGTGGCCGGCGAGCTGGTGGCGGCGCGGGCGGTGGCCTGATGTCCTACCTGCTGGCGTTCCTGGGCTTCGTCGCGCTGATCGTGCTGCACGAGGCGGGGCACTTCACGGCTGCCAAGGCGGTGGGCATGCGCGTCGAGCGCTTCTCGCTCTTCTTCGGGCCGATGCTGGTCAAGGTGCGCCGGGGAGAGACCGAGTACGGCATCGGCCCGATCCCGCTCGGGGGGTACGTGAAGATCAGCGGCATGAACCCCCATGAGGAGCTGCCACCGGAGGTTCGCCCGCGCGCGTACTTCAACCAGCCCGTGTGGAAGCGAATCGTGGTGATCCTGGCGGGGCCCGCGGTCAACCTGCTGATCGCGTTTTTGATCCTCTTCGGCGTCTACCTGGCCGAAGGGGTGCTCGTGCCATCGAGCACGGTCGCGCCGGCGTCGCTCGTGGCACCGGGATCCCACTATCTGAAGGCCGGCGACCGCATCGTCTCCGTCGACGGGCGGCGGAATCTGTCGGTCACGCAGATCACCCGTCAGGTCGCCACCCATCGCTGCCCGGGCCGGCAGATCGCGGGCTGTGTGGCAAGGACGCCGGTGACGCTGGGCGTCCGGCGAGACGGCCGGCTGCTCACCTTCCACATCCGTCCCCGCTTCGACGCCAAGCTGGGGCGCATGCGGATCGGGTTCGCCTTCGCCTACGCGACGCAGTCGCTTGGAGCCGCCGCCGCCGCGCGGGAGAGCGTGAGCAAGATGTGGTACGTGACCAGGACCACCGTGAGCACGGTGGCGAGAATCTTCGAACCCAAGGAGCGCAGCAAGCTCCACGGCGTCGTCGGAGGGTTCAAGATCACCCAGCAGGTCTTCGCCTACAGCGCCACCGACGCGCTCCTCACGCTCGCGCTGATCTCCCTCTCACTGGGGGTGATCAACCTGTTTCCGTTCCTGCCGCTCGACGGCGGCCACGTGTTCTGGGCGCTGGCGGAGAAGGTGCGGGGCCGGCGGATCCCCTTCTCGGTCATCGAGCGCGCAAGCGCGGTCGGCTTCGTGTTGATCATCCTGGTGTTCGTGATCGGCCTTAGCAACGACATCTCGACACTCACCGGCCGAGGGTTCCAGGTTCGTTAGGGTTCGGGGCCGCGATGACCACCGCGGCCTCATCTGCGCACAAGGCCCGGGCCGTCGACGCGCCCACCCTCACCGAGGCCCTGCGGCGGACGGCCGCGGCGCATCCGGATCTGACCGCGGTGCGCACGCTGGACGACTCCGTCTCGATCAGCTGGTCGCAGCTGCTCGCGCGCGTCGACGCGCTGGCGGGAGGGCTCGCCAAGCTGGGCCTGGCGTGCGGTGACACCGCGGCGCTGATGCTCTCCAACCGGCCCGAGTTTCACATCGCAGACCTCGCCGTCGCGACGCTCGGCGCGACCCCGTTCTCGGTGTACGTGACCTATCCCGCCGAGTCGGTGCGCTACCTGGCGCGCGACGCCGGCGCGAGGGTCGCGATCGTCGAGCAGGCGTTTTTGCCCGTGGTGCTGGAGGCACGGGAGGGCCTGCCCGACCTCGAACAGGTGATCGTGGTCGACGGCGAGGCCGTCGACGGGGTGCTGTCGCTGGCGGAGGTCGAGGGATCAGGCCGCGGCTTCGACGGCGCGCAGCGCGCCGGCGCCAGCGCGGCCGACGACCTCTTGACCTTGATCTACACCTCGGGTACGACGGGCAATCCCAAGGGCGTCGAGCTCTCGCACCGGGCGGTCATGGCCGGAGCCAGGACACTCCAGGAGATCATCCCGATCGGACCCGGCGCGCGCCTGATCTCGTGGCTGCCGGCGGCGCACGTCGCGGAGCGCATGGCCCACCACTACATCCCGGTCGTCTACGCCGGCACCATCACCTGCTGTCCCAACCCGCGGGACGTCGTCGGCTACCTGCCGCAGGTCAAGCCGACATGGTTCTTTGCCGTGCCGCGGATCTGGGAGAAGCTCAAGGCAGGACTCGAGGCGATGCAGGCCGCGCAGCCCGACGACCAGCGCCGGCCCGTGCAGGAGGCGCTCCAGGCCTCGATCGAACGCGTGCGGCTGCGCCAGCGCGGCGAACCAGTTCCGCAGGACCTGGAGGCCCGCGTGGCCAGGGCAGACGAGCAGATCTTCTCGCGCGTGCGGGCGATGCTGGGGCTCGACGAGGCAGTTGCCGTCAATGCCGGCGCGGCGCCCACGCCGGTCGAGGTGATCGAGTTCTTCCACGCGCTCGGCATCGAGCTCGCTGAGCTTTGGGGGATGTCCGAGACCTGCGGGATGGGGACCTGCAACCGCCCCGGGGCGGTCAAGATCGGCACGGTCGGACCGGCCGCACCGGGATCCGAGGTGCGCATCGCGCAGGACGGAGAGGTGCTCTGGCGCGGCCCAGCGCTGATGACCGGATACCGCCACGACCGGGAAAAGACGGCCGAAGCGCTCGACGCCGAGGGCTGGATCCACACCGGCGACATTGGCCGGCTCGATGAGGACGGTTTTCTCACGATCGTCGACCGCAAGAAGGAGATCATCATCAACTCCGCGGGCAAGAACATGTCGCCCGCGAACATCGAGGCGCGGCTCAAGAGCTCGACGCCTCTGATCGGCCAGGCCTGCTGCATCGGCGACGGACGCCCCTACAACACGGCGCTGATCGTGCTCGACACGGACTTCGCGCCGCTGTGGGCGAATCAGCATGACCTTTCGGAGGTGGGCTTTGAGCAGTTGGCGCGCGAACCGGCGCTGGTGGCCGCGGTCCAGGAGAGCGTCGACGCGGCCAACCGTCACCTCGCGCGCGTCGAGCAGATCAAGAAGTTCACCATCGTCCCGGGCGACTGGCCGCCCGGTGGCGACGAGCTCACACCGACGATGAAGCTCAAGCGCGCGCCGATCGGCGCCAAGTACGCAGCCGAGATCGAGGCCATGTACGGGGGGGCGTAGGGCGCGGGGTTGCGTCGGGCGCGCGGGGTTGGGCGCGGCGCGCGGGGTTGGGCGGGGTTTGGGCCGGGCGCGCGGGGCGCCCCTCACCTCGGAGCATGCATAACGCCCCAATCTGCCCGCGGCCACGGTCGCTTGGTGACTTTGTTCTGCCTACGAGCACATTCGGCACAACATCCTTCGCGGCGCCGTCGATGGTGCGTTATGCACACACCGTGCGCCCACTACACGCGCACGCACCGTGTCGCCTGGGCCGAGCTACCGCGCCCTGAACACGATCACGTAGCTGAAGCTGGTTCCGTCCACCTGGTAGGCGTAGCAGCCGGGAGATCGAACGCGGGTGAAAGAGGGCCACTCGCGTGCCGGTCCACGCGGCATGCCCTGGGCGGCGTCCAGCAGCTGCAGCTGGTCGTAGGGAACATGGCCCTCGCCGAAGCCGACCACGCCCGAGCCGCCGACCTGGCGCCCGCGGATCAACACGGGTCCCCGGTAGCGCGCCGACGAACGCCAGGTGACCCGGCCTCCTCGCCAGGCGCTGCCGATGAACCCCTGCAGTCTGATGTTGGCCGAGCCGATGGTGCTCACCGGCCCGGGGCCGGTCGAGACCGGGCAGGCGCCGCCCGGACCGAGCCCCGGGAGCCGTAGAGTCCGCTCGAGCGCTGCCGGCACCGATCCCGTGCAGTGACCGGAGCAGAGCTCGTACAGGCCGTAGCCGCCGTTTGCCCGCAGCCCGTTGGCGGGGCTGGGGGAGGGGGCGGTGTTGGTGCGGGTGGTGTTTGGGGTCGTCGATGCCGTGCGCCTGGGTGTGCGTGTGTGCGCGTGCTTCTGCGCATGTTTGGCGGGCGCGTGCTTGGCCGCGGTGATGGTGCCCGTGGTGGGGTTCTGGGCCGTGGTCTGCGTTTTGTGGGGCGACGAGGAGCCGCACCCCGCCAGAGCCAGCGCCGCGGCGGCGAACACGCCGGCGCTAGCCGCGAGCCCTCGGGCCCCCATCTACGTCTTTCCGCTGATCGAGCGCCACACCAGCTCCAGCGGGTGCAGGATCGGCAGCGGCTCCCCGAGCGCCCGCAGGTGGAAGTCGAGCTGGGCGACGCAGCCGGGATTCGCGGCCGCGACCGCCTCGGCGCCGGTCGCGATCAGGTTTTTGGCCTTGCGCTCGCCGAGCTCTGCGCCCGCCTGCGGCTGCACGAGGTTGTAGATCCCGGCCGAGCCGCAGCAGATGCCGGCCTCCGCGCCGACCTCCAGCAGGTCGAGGCCGGGGATAGCGCTTAGCAGTTCGCGCGGCTCGTCGCGTACCCCCTGAGCGTGGGCGAGGTGGCAGGCGTCGTGGTAGGCCACCCGCAGCGGCACGGGTCGCCGCGGAGCGCGGGATGAGACTGACGCCAGCAGCTCGGTTGCGTCCTTGACGCGCGCCGAGAACCTCCGCGCCGCAGCCGTCCCGAGCAGCTCGCCGTACTCCTTCATCGCCGAGCCGCAGCCCGCGGCGTTCACCACGACGTGGTCGAGCTCCGGCAACTGCGAGAAAGCGTCGATCGTGGCCCGTGCCCGGGCGGCGGCGGCCTCCTCCTCGCCGCTGTGGAACTCGAGCGCGCCGCAGCACTCGGGCAGCCGCGGTGCGTACACCTCAAACCCCTCCTCCGCAAGCACTCCAACCGTGGCCTCGTGCACCTGGGGATAGAAGACCCGCTGCACGCAGCCGAGCAACAGGCCGACGCGGCCCCGGAGCTGGCCCTGTGCCGCGGTGCGCTCCGGCGGCCCGCCTCCCCGGATACGCCGCAGCGGGGCCCGCGGCGCGAGCTGCATCAGGGCCCTGACGCGCTCCGGTAGGTGGTCCGACGGCATGCGCCGGGCTACGGCGAGCGCGGGCGCGAGCGCGCGCAGGCGCCGCGGATGAGGAAGCGTCGCGAAGAGCAGGCGCCTAAAAGCCCGCTCGCCCGCCGGCCGGTCGAAGTTGCGCTCGATCTGGGGGCGCACGCGCTCGATCAGGCGGTCATAGCGCACGCCTGAAGGACAGGCTGTCACGCACGCCATGCACCCGAGGCAGGTGTCGAAGTGGGTGACGGCCTCGTCCGACAGCGGGGACGGCGACCGCAGACCCTGGTCGACCAGCACGATCCGGCCGCGCGGCGAATCGGCCTCTCGAGCCCACAGCAGGTAGGTGGGGCAGCTGTCAAGACAAAAGCCACAATGGACGCAGTCCTCGACGATCTCCCGTTCCGGTGGGCGATGGGCGTCGAACATCAGATTCCGCCCACAAATACGCCGGGGTTGCAGGCCCCCGCCGGGTCGAATCGATGCTTGATGCGCCGCATGAGCTCGAGCGCGGGCGTTTCGCTAACCAGCCATGGATCCTGGGCGCGCCGCAGCTCGGGCGGCCCGTCGAGCAGCACAGCCGCGCGCGCCCGCGGCAGCCGCTCGCGCAGCGGCGCTACCGCGTAGGGGTCGAGCTCGAGGTAGCTCGTGCCGAGTGCGGCCCGGCCGACCAAGGTGGCGCCGCAGGCCCTGGCCGCAACAAGCACCTGCTCGAGCTCGCCGGGACGCGCGGCCACGCGCACCAGCGCCGCGCTCGCGGAGCGCTGTCCGGCGCGCTGGCGAGCCCACAGCTCCCGGTCCCGGCCGCTCACATCGACCTGCTCGAGGCCGTGCTCTTGCAGCAGCTCGGCGGCGCGCTTCGCGCGCGGCTCGGGCTCGACCCCGGCAGTGCGGGCCAGGATGCCGCCACGGCCGCCCCGCCAGGCCACGTCGAGCGCCTCGAGCTCGAGCGGCGCTGCAGCCAGAGCGCGCGCGCCCGCAGCGAGCACGGCGGGGTCATCCGAGCTTCCAAGCGCGGTCGCGAACGCACGAGGACGCGGGTGCAATCGGACGTTGAGGCGCGCGATCAGGCCCAGTGTGCCGTAGGAGCCTGTGAAGAGCTTCGCGAGGTCATAGCCCGCGACGTTCTTGATCACGTTGCCACCGGCACGGGCCACCGTCCCGTCGGAGAGCACGACCGTCATCCCGATCACCAGGTCGCGCGGAGCGCCATAGCGGTGGCGCAGCGGACCGGCGTCCGCGGTCGCGAACACCCCGCCGATCGTGGCCGCCTGCTCGGGACCGAGCGGAGGGTCAAGCGCGAGCATCTGCCCCGCTGCGGCGAACTGGCGCTGTGCGACTGCCAGCGGCACCCCGGCCTCGAGCACGGCGGTCAGATCTCCGGCGTTGTGCTCGAGGACCCGGTCGAGCCCGCCGGTCCGCAGCTCGAGGTCTGGGTCGGAGGTGGCCGCCCCCCAGCCCAGCTTGGTGGCACCGCCGCGCATCCGCACGGCGCGCCCGTCCGAGGCGGCTTGCGCGAGGGAGGCGGCCGCTGCCTGGAGCGAGTCGGGTTCGACGATCTCGGTCATCTACATGATCTCGTTCGTCTACATCCGCGCGGCCACGCCGGCGCGCTCGAGGGGATGCTCGCGGTAGGGACCGGGTACCTCGCCGCACAGCCGCGGGGTTGGCATCACCTTGCCCGGGTTCGCGAGCCCCTTGGGGTCAAACGCACATCGCAGCCGTTGAAACGACTCGAGATCGCTCTCAGAGAACATCGCCGGCATCTGCATCTTCTTGTCGACGCCGACTCCATGCTCGCCCGTGATCGAACCGCCGAGATCGAGGCAGGCACGCAGGATCAGTCCGGCCAGCTCCTCGGCCCGCTCGGGCTCGCCCGGGCGCTCCGCGTCGTAGCAGATCAGTGGATGCAAATTGCCATCACCGGCGTGGAACACGTTGGCGACCTTGAGATCGTGCTCGCGCGCGAGCTCGTCGATGCGGCGCAGAGCCTCGGGCAGGCGCGTGCGGGGGATGACTCCGTCCTGGACGAAGTACGCCGGGGCCACCCGCCCCATCGCGGCGAAGGCGGCCTTGCGCGCCTTCCAGATCAGCTCGCGCTCGCGGTCCGATTCGGCTACGCGGATGTCCCGCCCGCCGGTCTTGCGGCAAAGCTCATCAACCTGCCTGAAGCGCGCCTCGCACTCGTCGTAGGCTCCGTCGAGCTCGACGATCAGGGCGGCGCCGGCGTCGAGCCGGTACCCGGCTCCTGTGGCTTGCTCGGCGGCCTCGATCGAGAGGCTGTCCATCATCTCGATCGCAGCGGGGATGATGCCGGCTGAGACGATGGCGCTAACGGCCTCGCCCGCTGCGCCCGTGTCCTCGAAGAAGGCCAGCAGCGTGCGCACGTGCTCGGGCGCGGGAACGACCCGCAACGCGATCTTGGTCGCCACACCGAGCGTTCCCTCAGAGCCGACGAAGGCGCCGAGCAGGTCGTAGCCGGGATCGTCGCGGTCGAGCTCCACCATCGTGCCGTCGGTGAGGACGAGCTCGAGGCCCGTGACGTAGTTGGTGGTGAAGCCGTATTTGAAGCAGTGCGCGCCGCCGGAGTTCTCGGCCACGTTGCCGCCGATCGAGCACACGATCTGGCTGGAGGGATCGGGGGGATAGAAGTGAGATGGCGCCACCGCGTGGGAGACCGCGAGGTTGCTCACGCCCGGCTCCACCACCACGCGCGAGTCCTCGAGCTCGACCGAGATGATGCGCCGCAGCCGTGCGAGCACGATCAACACGCCCTCCTTGACCGGCAGCGCGCCGCCGGACAAGCCAGTTCCCGACCCACGCGCGACCCAGGGGACCTCTGCCTCGAAGCAGGCGCGCACGATCTCGCGCACCTGCTCGCCGGTGTCGGGCAACACGGCTGCCAGCGGCGTCTCGCGGTAGTGGGAGAGCCCATCCGAGCGGTAGGTGGCGAGCGCGTCGGCGTGGGTGAGCACGTGCTCGGCGCCGCAGATCGCCTCCAGCCGGGCGATGAGCTGAGCTCCGCTCTCCATGTCCCGAAATTATCTCCCCCAAGTGGCCCCCTCTACACTCGAACTATGGCCTCACAGCGGCAAATCAACGTCGGCGGGGTGCTGATCGGCGGCGGCGCGCCCGTGGCCGTGCAGACAATGACCAAGACCGAGACGGCCGACTTAAGCGCGACGATGGACCAGATCCGCCGCGTCGCGGAGGCGGGCGCTGATCTCGTGCGGGTCGCGGTACCGCGTGAGAAGGACGTCGAGGCGCTTGAGACGATCGTGAAGCAATCGCCGATCCCGGTGATCGCCGACATCCACTTCAACTACACGCTGGCGCTCAAGGCGCTTGACGCGGGGGCTCACTGCGTGCGCCTGAACCCCGGCAACATCGGCGGCTCGGACAAGGTCGCCCAGGTCGTCGAGCGCGCCAAGGAACGCGGGACACCGCTGCGGATCGGCGTCAACTCGGGGTCACTGCCAAAGCATCTGCACGAGCTCGAGCACTCCAATCCGGTCGAGGCGCTCGTCAGCGCGGCGGTCGAGTTCGTCGAGCTGATGGAGCGGCTCGATTTCCAAGACTTCAAGGTTTCGATCAAGTCGACCAACGTCCCCAACACGATCGCCTCAAACCGGCTTCTGTCGGAGCGAATCCCCTACCCGTTGCACCTCGGGATCACCGAGGCCGGAACGAAGTGGTCGGGATCGCTGAAATCCGCGGTCGGCCTCGGGACACTGCTCGCGGACGGCATCGGCGACACGATCCGGATCTCGCTCTCGACCTTCCACGCCGAGGAGGAGGTCAAGGTCGGCTGGGAGATCCTCAAGGCTCTGAAGCTGCGCGAGCGCGGCCCCGTGCTGATCGCCTGTCCCACCTGCGGCCGCCTCCAGTTCGACATGGACAGCGTGGTGGCCGAGGTCGAGCGTCGCCTGGAGGCCTATGAGGACCCGATCGAGGTCTCGGTGCTGGGATGCGCCGTCAACGGCATCGGCGAGGCGCGCCATGCGGACTTCGGCATCACCGGCGCCAAGGACATGGGCATGATCTACTCGCGCGGCGAGCCGCTGAAGAAGGTCCCGACCGAGCGGCTGGTCGACGAGCTGTTCGCAGAGATAAACCGCTACTACGCGGCCGGCAAGCGCGTCGTGCGCGACGAGGCAAGCGCGGCCGAGGCGCGCGCATGGCTGGACGAGAATGAGGACGACACGGCGATGACGCCCGAGCGCATCGCGGCAATGGAGGCCCAGGCCGCGGATGGGGACTCGGCCTCGGGGGAGGCGACGCGAGACCGTGTGCACCTCGACGAAGAGCTCTCGCCGGTGGCCGGCCGCCGCTTCACGCGGGCCTAGCCGCTTTCAGACAGCCTGGCGAGGCTGGCAGGAAACGGGGTTTCGCTGCCAGCCTCGGTTCGAGAACCGCTCAGGAGACTTTGGAGAAACCCTCAGCGACTCGGGTCCAGTTGACCGTGTTCCACCACGCGTCGACGTAGTCGGGGCGGCGGTTCTGGTAGGTGAGGTAGTAGGCGTGCTCCCACACGTCGACGCCGAGCAGCGGCGTCTGGCCGTCTGAGACGGGATTGTCCTGGTTGGGGGTGGAGACGATCTGCAGCCCCGAGCCGTCGTGGACGAGCCAGGCCCAGCCGGAGCCGAAGCGCTTCACGCCTGCATCCTTGAACTGAGTCTGAAAGTCCCCGAAGGACCCAAACGCCGACTCGATCGCCTGGGCCAGCGCGCCGTCGGGCTCGCCGCCGCCGTCCGGCGACATCCACTCCCAGAACAGCGAGTGGTTGTAGTGCCCGCCGGCGTTGTTGCGGACCGTCTGGCGCTTGTCCTCGGGCACTTGGTCGAGGTTCTGCAGGACCTCCTTGACGGGCCGATCGGCCCACTCGGTGCCCTCCAGCGCGTTGTTGGCCTGCGTGACGTAGGCCTGGTGGTGCTTGTCGTGATGCAGATGCATCGTCTGCTCGTCGATGTGCGGCTCGAGCGCGTTGTAGTCGTACGGCAGAGGCGGAACTTCGTACGCCATGCGGGCTCCTTGTCAGTTTCCGGGGTCTGTTCTTCTATATCAGAAGGCAGCTATCGCGCTCAGGCGAGCCGGTAACGTCCGCGACCGACATGACCCGCCTTTCCGCCTATTTTTTGCCGACCGAGCGTCACGCCCCCAGTGACGCGGAGGCGCTCAGCCACATCCTCATGGTGCGGGCGGGCTTGATCCGCCAGGTGGGGTCGGGGCTGTGGTCGTGGCTGCCGGCGGGCTGGCGCGTGCATCAGCGCGTCGTCCAGATCGTGCGCGAGGAGATGAACGCGATCGGCGGCCAGGAGATGCTGATGCCGGTGCTGCATCCGGCCGATCCGTGGCGCCGTAGCGGTCGGTATCCGATACCCGAGTTGTTCAAGCTCAAGGACCGTAGGAACGCGGACATGGTGCTCGCCATGACCCACGAGGAGGTGGTCACCCTGCACGTGGGCGCGGCGGTGCGCTCCTACCGCGACCTCCCGCTGATCCTCTACCACTTTCAGGTCAAGGAACGCGATGAGCCGCGACCGCGCGCAGGCGTGCTGCGCACGCGTGAGTTCGTGATGAAGGACGCCTACACCTTCGACCGCGACCCGGAAGGTCTCGACCAGGCATATGCACAGCATGCCCGTGCATACGACCGCATGATGGATCGTTGCGGTCTCGAGTGGTATCGGGTCGAGTCGGACGTGGGCATGATGGGCGGCTTCGGCGCGCATGAGTACATGGCGCCGTGCAAGGCGGGGGAGAACGCGGTCGTGCTCGCGCCCGGCTATGCCGCCAACCTCGAGGCCGCGAGCGCCGAGCCGCAGCCGGTCACGCTGCCCGAGCCGCTGAGGGCTCCGCGCAAGGTCTCGACGCCTGGCCTCACAACTGTGGAGGCGGTCGCGGGTGACCTGGGGGTCCAGGCCAGCGCGCTGCTCAAGGCCTACCCGGTGGTCAGCGACGGCGACCGGTTCAGCCTCGTGATGCTTCGTGGCGACCACCACGTGAACGAGATAAAGCTCGCCAACGCGCTGCGCTCGCCCTTCCGGCCCGCCCGGCCCGATGAAGTCGAGGCGAGTCTGGGACCGGCCGGGTTCATCGGTCCGGTTGGCGCCGACGTGCCCGTCCTGCTCGACCAGGGCGTGACCCCGGGCTCCTACGTGACAGGCGCCAACGAGGCCGACACGCATCTGCAGGGCGTCGAGCCGGGCCGCGACTTCCTCTATGAGCGGGTCGACGTCCGCACCGTCGCCGAGGGCGACACCGTGAACGGTCAGGCGGTCAGGATTGAGCCGGCGATCGAGGTCGGCAACATCTTCAAGCTGGGAACCCGGTTCTCCGAGCCGCTCGAGGCGACCTACCTGGACGAGGCCGGCAAGGAGCAGCCAATCTGGATGGGGTGCTATGGCTTCGGTCCGGCCCGCGCGGCGGCAGCGGCGGTCGAACAGTGGGCCGACGAGCGCGGCATCTCATGGCCCCGGACGATCGCGCCATTCGATGTCGAGCTCGTCACGCTCGGAGCGCCGGGGAGCCAGGAGCGTGAGCTCTCGGACCGGCTCTACGACGAGCTCCGGCAAGAAGGCCTCGACACGCTCTACGACGAGCGCGAGGCCGGTCCCGGCGAGAAGTTCAACGACGCCGAGTTGTTGGGGTGCCCGGTGCGCGTGACCGTGGGGCGGCGGACGCTTGAGTCGGGCGCGCTCGAGGTGATGGTCCGCCGCGGCCTCGAGCAGCGATCCGTACCGCTCGGGGGCGCCGCCGAAGCGGTCAAAGCGGCGTGGCTAGAGACACCCTGAGCGCCGGCACGCCTGATGCCGGGCGCTCCAAACGCCGCGGTATCACCAAGCGCCGTCTTTTCGGGCTCGATCGCTCTGGCCCTCCGCCCCCGCAGACGCTCAAGGGCCGCCCCCTACGCCCGTGGACGGTCCCCAACGCGATCGGCTACGCGCGCCTGGCGGGCATCCCTGCGTTCCTGGTGCTCGCGCTCAACAACCCCCACGACCCTGTGGCGATCGTCCTGTTCGCGTGCATCGGCTGGGCGGATTACCTGGACGGCTTTGCGGCGCGTCTGACCGGCCAGTACAGCCGGTTGGGCGCTCTGCTGGACCCGGTGATCGACCGCCTGCTGGTGATCTCGGGGATGGCGGTCGCGTGGCGTTTCGCCTTGCTACCGCGGTGGGCGCTGGCTGTGGTGATCGCGCGCGAACTGCTGATGCTCGTGCTCAGCCGGCTCGCGCTCAGGCGCGGGCTCGAGCTGCGGATCAACTGGGCCGGCCGCCTCGGCGTCGCGCCGACCATGGGCGCCCCGTTCTTCGCGATGCTTCCGCTGCACACGGTGGCGCTGGTGATGCTCTACGTTGGCCTGGCGCTGGCCCTGCTCGCGACAGCGCTTTACATCCGGCGCGGACTGGCGGAGGCCAGAAAAGCCTCAAGCTGAACTTGACCCTAGGGCCTGCGGGCGTATACTCGCCACCCAAGCGCCATGGAAACCTTCCCCGATTTGGGCTCGCTGACCGACCAGGAGCTCAAGAAACTGATCAAGGAGCTGACCGCAGAGGAGATGGAGATCTCCTACCGGCGGCGGATCCTGCACGGCAAGATCGACATTTTGCGGGCGGAGCTCGTCAACCGCCTGCGCAAGAAGCACGAGGGCGGGGTGGAGGTCATCTCTGGCACTGACGTCGAGCAGCTCACCGACATCCTCGCGGGGCGGGTGCCGGGCGGGGGCACGGAGTAGGAGACCGGGCGCGTCGTGGCCCAGCACTGTCCTGAGTGCGGCTTCGCGAACGCCGAGGGAGCCAACTACTGCCAGCGCTGTGGCGCCTATCTCGGGCGGGCCGACGCGTCGGATCCGAGCACGGCCAGCTATGAGGTGGGGGATACCGACGAGGTGGAGGCGCTGGAGCTCGATGAAATGCGCGCCCGGGGCCCTCTGCTCGTGATCCGCTCCGGCGGTGGCCGCGGGGGAGAGGCGTTCGCGCTCGACAAGCCGCGTATGACGATCGGTAGGCGGCCGGACTCCGACATCTTCTTGGACGACGTCACCGTCTCACGCGATCACGCCATCCTGGTCCGTCGTGGCAGCGACTTCCACCTAGACGATTGCGGCTCGCTGAACGGCACCTACGTCAACCGCCAGCGGGTGGAGACCCACCATCTCGGGCATGGCGATGAACTGCAGATCGGCAAGTACAAGCTGGCATTCCTGAATGGATGAGGAGAGCAGAGCGACAATGAGGACGCCGAGGCGAAGGCATGATCCGTAGGGACGAGCGCCGGTGACGACCACCGAGAATCCGACCGCGGACGTCGAGCTGCCCCAGCCGCAGGCGCCGTCAACGGAACGGCCGCGACAGAAGGCGGTGACGATCGGTGCCGTCTGCAAGGCGCTGCGTCAAGAGTTCCCCGACATCTCGATCTCGAAGATCCGCTACCTCGAGGAGCAGAAGCTGCTGGCGCCACGCCGGACCCAGGGCGGCTACCGGCTCTATAACCCGACCGACATCCAGCGCTTGCGAACGATCCTGCGCCTCCAACGGGATGAGTTTCTGCCGCTGCGAGTGATCAGGCAGGAACTGGCGGGGGGGAGGACCGAGCCGGAGGTGGCCTCGCGCGGGGGCGACGGCCGGTCACTGCGGCGGGCGAGCGTGACCGTGCGTGACACCGGCGCCCTTTACTCGCTCGACGACGTGGTCGAGGAGACCGGCGCCAATCCCGGCCTTGTTCGGGAGCTGGTCGAATTCGGCGTGATCAAGGGCGAGGTGCGCGCAGGCATCAGGTACTTCGACGAGACCGAGCGGGAAATCGTGCGCGCGGTCTCGGAACTCGCCCGCTACGGCGTCGGCGGGCGCAACCTGCGCGTCTTCCGGACGTCCGCCGACCGTGAGGCGCAGCTTTTGCAGAGCATCCTCGCGCCGGCCTTGCGCTCCCGCAACCCGGAGCGCCGCAAGGAGGCCGTGGAAGCGCTCGAGAACCTGGCGTCGGTCACCACCCACCTCAAGCATCTGCTGCTGATCCGCGACCTGCGCAGCATCGCGACCTAGCCACGTGGGCGGAGCCCAGCACGCCCCGCGGCCGCTCGATCTACGGGCGTACATACGCGAAATCCCGGATTTTCCGCGGCCCGGGATCCTCTTCAGGGACATCACCCCCCTATTGCTCGATGCTCAAGCGCTGAGGCACGCGGTCGCCGCGCTGGCCGAGATCTCCAAGCCGCTGGAACCGGAGTTCGTGGTGGCTGCTGAGGCGCGCGGCTTCATCTTCGGAGCGGCATTGGCGCTTGAGCTGGGGGCCGGGTTCGTCCCCGCGCGCAAGCCCGGCAAGCTGCCGCACGAGGTGGTGAGCGCCGAGTACGCCTTGGAGTACGGGCTGGACGCGCTTGAGATGCACGCCGATGCCCTGGCCGGCGGGGCGCGGGTGCTGGTTCACGATGATCTGCTCGCGACCGGCGGCACGGCGCGAGCGCTGTGCCAGCTGGTGGAGGGGCTGGGAGCCGAGGTGGTTGGGTGCAGTTTTCTGCTCGAGCTGCGAGCTCTGGACGGACGCCGGCAGCTCAGCCGCTACGGCGTTCGCACGCTGGTCGAGTATTGAGATGACGGTCCGGCGGACCCGCGTGATCGAGGCGCCGACCCGGACGGTCTGGGCGGTGGTGTCGGACCCTCACCACTACCCGCGCTGGTGGCCCGGAGTGGACCGCGTCGAAGGCGTGCGCGATGAGCGCTTCACGGAGGTGCTCAGAACCAAGAAGGGTCGCGCGATGCGGATGGATTTCCGCATCCTGGCCTCGGAGCCGCCAGAAGACGGCGGTGCGGCCAGCCTCCGCTTCGAGCAGGATCTTCCAGGCAGCCCCTGGGAGCGGTTTCTGACCGAGTCGATGACCGAAATCGCGCTCGAGCCCCACGCCCGCGGCGCGCAGATCACGATCGCCCAGCGGCAGAAGCTGCGCGGCTACTCGCGCGCCGGCGGGATGTTCTTCTTCCGGCGCGCCGTGGGTAAACGCCTCGACGCGGCGCTCGACGGCCTCGACCGGGTCTGCGCCTGAGGCAGAGCGGGCTAGACGCCGGAGAGCGCGCCCTGAAGCACGATCTTCCCGGGCTTGTTGGCCGGCCCGGTCTGGAGCGTCACCAGAATCTGCTTGAAGTGGCTCGCGTTCGTCGGCAGCCGTCCCGCGGTCTGGAGCCTCCCGTTGCTGGTCACCGACTGCTGGACGTAGCCAAGCTTGTAGAAGTCAGACTTCGAGTTGTAGAGCCAGACCGCGTAGGCGTCGTGCTTGCTGTTGGCGGCAAGTCCCTGGGCCACGATCACCACCCCGTTGGCGCTGCCCGCCTTGATCACCTCTGCGATCCCGACGGCGCTGCCTTTCCCAGGAGAGCTGAGATTGATCTGCGCGAGCGGGCGGGGGGAGTTCGAGCTCGAGGTAGTGGTCAAGCTCCCAGCCGTCGTTGGCTTCGGTTTGTGAGTGCTGCCGCCGACCCCGAGGATCACGAAGATGACGATCGCCGCGATCGCGGCGATGGCCACGACCGCCAGCAGGATCGCGCCGCCAAGACGTGAGGAGCGGAGCGCAGGCTCCTCCGGTACGAGCTCAGAGCCGCCAGGCGACTGCGGCGGCGTGGCAGCGGCACCTTCGCCGTTGATCGCGGTCTCATCTTGCTCAAACACCCCCGGAGCTCGGTCCCGCTTGCGCCACTGGCCGTACGGGCGCTCCGGTCGGATGCGCCGCATCCGGGCGGCCGCCGGGGGCTTGCGCTCGTCTTCGGGCTCGACCGCCCTGACCGGGATCTGGGGCAGCGGCTTTGCGGAGAGCGGGCTGAGCTCCGACGCCACGACCCGCGCCCACGCCCGCTCACTCGCGGAATTGGCAAGCGATTCCCGCACCTCGTCCCTGACGCGCGCAGGCAGCTGCCCCAGCAGGTAGTCCGTGATCAGCGCCCGGCGTCTGTCGGGTACACGGGTCGTGGGGCCGAGCGCGTCAAGGGCCCGCAGCGCGCGCTCGCGCACCGCCGCGCGGTCGATCGAGAGCAGTTGCGCGATCTCGTCGAAGCTCTTGCCGCGGCCGAGGACCATCTGCAGCACCGCGCGCTGGTCGGGCGGCAGGCGGTCAAGTCCCGAGGCGGCGTCCTGGATCGAAGCCATTGGTTTCGAAATTTAGAGTAGTGCTCGCAGTTAGGCGAACATTTGGCCGCTGCGGTGCACGCGCGGTGCTGGCCACACGGGACCGCGTCTGTATCGTGGCCCGCCGATGGATCCGCCGCCCCACACGACGGCGCAGGGCTTCGATGCCCTCTACGGGTTGCGGATCCGCGAGCTCGAGGACGGCCGCGTGCGCGCCGAGGTGGAGGTGCGCGATCAGCTCACGCAGGCTCAGGGCAGGGTGCACGGCGGCGTCTACGCGGCGCTCGCCGAGAGCCTCGCGTCGCTTGGGAGCGCAGCCGCCGCAAGCTCGAGTGGTGCCCAAGCGATTCCCGAGTCCAACCAGATGAGCTTTTTGCGGCCGATCACTGCGGGTGCGATCCACGCCACCGCCCGCGCGGTGCACCGTGGTCGCACCACCTGGGTGTGGGAGGTCGAGATCACCGACGACCGACAGCAGTTGTGCGCGCTTGCGCGCATGACGGTCGCGTTTCGGTTGCAAGGCGAGCCGCCCGGCATGTAACGGCGGCGCTACGCGGGCGCACCGCATCATGGCCAGGGGGCGCTACCCGGGCGCGCTGCGACCCAGCCAGTACTGCGCGAACTGACGCAGCGCCGGGTCGGTGACCCTGGGAACGCGGATGATGTGCGCCCAAGCCAGCCCGACCACGCCGGCGACGCCGGGGCGGCGCGCCAGGACGACGGCTTGGCCGGCGCCCGCGAGTGCGGGGGTGAAGCTGCCGGCCACGCTGGTGGCGAGGTGCGCCAGCTTCGCTGGGGGTGAAGCCGTGCCGTACATCAACACCACGTCGCCGAGCTGGAGCGCGGACAGCAGCTGGTTGTTCGAGAGTCGCGCGCCATCATGGCGCACCGCCGCCGGCACGTGCGCGCCGCTGGTTGGCGGATTCGAGTCGTAGCGCGGTGCCCGCTGCCCCGGCGACAGCCGCGCGTGGCCCATGTCGTGCACAGCAATCCCGGGCCCGCCCGATGATCCGGTCACACCGGGGGTGTCCTGACCGGCGAAATACCCGGAGAGGAGCGCGATCGCCCCGCCGGCGACCAGGAGCGAGACGATGATGATCGCCACCCACTCGAGCGCGGAGGTGCTCTTCACAGTCACGCGATTATTCTGTTTCGACCACGCGCAGGGGCGGGCTGTCGGCCGCGTGGGCGGGCGTGCGAGCATTTCGCCGCGCTCGCGCCGGCGAGACTCCCGCCGCGCGGCGCAGCGCATCGATCGCGTCGCGCAGTGCAGCGGCCAGCGCTTCCACATCGGCCAGTGCGTCGTAGTCGGCGTTCAGGCCAAAGGTGAGCTGGCCGTTGTAGCTCATCACCGCGACACCAAGCGCGGTGTTCTCGGCGAGCGGCACCATTGGCGCCATGTAGAGCAGCTCACGGCCGAGCACGTAGAGCGGCAGCTGGGGGCCCGGCACGTTGGTGACGACCAGGTTGAACAGCCGTTGGCGCGCCTGCAGTCGGGCCGCCTGCGCCATGATCGTAGGCGGCGCGAACCCTGACAGCTCCGTCAGCGCTTGGGCGCCTACCGCCTGGCCCGAGTCCTTGATCTCGGCCATCGCCAGCCGGATCCACTCGAGTCGCGCGGCAGGATCGCCGACACCCACGGGCAAGGGAGCCCACATCGCCGCCACCCGATTGCCGAGCTCACCGCGCTCGACCTCGGCGCGCACGGACACCGGCACCATCGCCTTCAGCACGACGCTCTCTGTCGCGTGACCGTGAGCATCCATATATGTACCGAGCGCTCCAGCGACCGCGGTCAGCACGACGTCGTTGACCGTGCCGCCAAGCGCGTTCTTGATCGCCTTGAAGTCCTCCAGGTTCGCTCGCACCCAATCAAAGCGCCGGTGCGGGCCGATGCGGGCGTTGAAGGGGCTCGGCGGCGCCGGCTCCAGTCCGACCAGCGCAAGCGCTCTCATGCCGGCGGCAACCTCGACCGCACGGGTCGCCAACTGGCGCGGACCGCGCAGCGCGGCGCGCAGCCCGCGCACGATCTCGCGGGGGACTGTTGCCCGCTCGATCAGTGCCTGCGCGAGCAGTTGGGCACCGGACGGCGGCGGCCGCGGGATCCACTCCTGGGCGGGAGGCGCGACCGGCGCCGGCTCCGGTGAGGCGTCGAACAGCACCGTCGCGATGTCCACCCCGGAGATCCCGTCCACTAGCGCGTGATGGGTCTTTGTCAGCAGCGCGAAGCGGCCGTCCATCAGCCCCTCCACCAGCCATAGCTCCCATAGCGGCCGGGAGCGGTCGAGCGACTGCGAGAACAGCCTGCCCGCGAGCCGTTTGAGCTCGGCCTCGCCGCCCGGCTGCGGCAGCGCCGTGTGGCGCACATGGAACCCGACCTGGAAGAACGGATCGTCGACCCAAACCGGGCGTCCCTGCCCGAGCGGGACGGTCGCGAGCCGCTGCCGGTAGCGGGGCACCAGATGCAGCCGCGCCTCGATCGCCTCGACCAGTTCTGAGTATTCGGGCGGCGGCCCCTCGATCACTGCGCAGGCGGCCACGTGCATGTGCGCGGCGTCGCGTTCGAGGTGCAGAAACGACGCGTCGAGCCCGCTCAGACGGTCCGGGTTGGACACGGTGAGAATTCTTGCAGCCCACCGAGGCCCGGCGAGCGTCGCGTCGGTGCGGTGCACCCGGGGGCAGACGTGCTTCGGTGTGACCGCTCGATCTGCTAGGTGTATGGCTCTCCAAACACGACCTTGCCGAATCGCTCGCGCTCGGTGCGGGGGCGAGTGGGGGATCCAGTTCGGGTTTCACCCGGCGGGGCGAATCGCCACCCGCTGGTGGCGTAGCGCGCAGCGCGAGCCCGTCAGCTAACCCCGCAGGCGACCAGGTCGACGCACGAACAGGAGGACCTCTGGATGGGGCCCAAATCGAGGCTGCGTCTAAAACCGAGACTGCGGCCCGCGCTGCTGGCGGGGATGGTGGTGGCGCTCGCGCCGCTGCTGTTCGCGGGCGGCGTCAGCGCCGGAACGGCCGGCCCGCGGCTGCAGGCTCACAAGCATCCTGGCTTCAAGCGCGGGATGGCCTCGTGGTACCGCGACACCGACCTGCACACGGCGTGCAGCTTTCACGCCAGGTACGGCGTCGCCAGCCGCAACCTCCCCTGCCACACGCACGTGACCTTCTGGCACGACCACCACACGGTGACCGCTGTGGTCGACGATCGCGGCCCTTACGTCGCAGGCCGCAAGTGGGACCTCGACGAAAGGACCGCCAGGGCGCTGCACGTCCCCGGAGTGGCAGCAGTCTGGGCCAAGTGGTGAGCGCCGCGAATATCCCTCACATGTCCTGACCGCCATTCACCGGCCACACCGCGCCGGTGACGAAGGAGGACAGATCAGACGCGAGGAAGTGCACGACGCGCGCGATCTCGTCGGGGCGCCCCAGCCGCCCCACTGGGATCTGTGCCTTGATCTTCTCAAGCACCTTCTCGGGGATGTGCTCGAGCATCTCGGTGGCGATGAAACCCGGCGCCACCGTATTGACGGTGATTCCGAGTCCGTCCTCGGTCAGCTTGCCCGCCTTGGCCAGGTAGTAGCAGGCCTCGCGAGCGAGCGTCTTGGTCAATCCGAAAAGCCCCGACTTCGAGGCGGCGTAGTTGGCCTGGCCGATGTTGCCGGTCGCGCCGATGATCGAGGAGATGTTGATGATCCGCCCCGAACCGCGGTCGATCATGTGCGGCAGGACTGCCTTGGACATGAAGAAGGCGCCCGAGAGGTTGACCGCGAGCACCTTGTACCAGTCCTCGTCAGTCATCTTCAGCACGGTCTTGTCGATCGTGATGCCGGCATTGTTGACGAGCACGTCGAGCCGCCCGTGCCGCTCGAGCACCTCGTCGACGGTGCGCCGGCAGTCCTCGGCTGAGCCCACGTTGCCCTGGTGGATGGAGGCCTGCGTGCCGTGCTGCTCGAGTTCGTCGAGCAGTTCCTGGGCGCGCGCGGCGTTGCCGCCATAGCCGGCGGCGACGCAGGCCCCCTGCTCGGCGAAGCTGCGGCAGATCGCGGCGCCGATGCCGCGCGTGCCCCCGGTCACGAACACGACGTGACCATGCATCCGCGGCCGGCGGTATCCCGGCCAGGTCTCGGTCTGCGTCTCGGGGTCCGAAGAAGTGGTGGTCACGGCGTCTCTCCTTTCCTCAGCGGTCCGAGCGCTCGGCCAGCCAGCCGGCGAGGTCGGGCCAGATCTCCTTGCGTGCGGCGCTGCCGGCCATCAGGCCGATATGGCCTCCGGGCCGGTCGAGATGGGTCACGTCCGCGCTTGCGACCTGCTCGAAGAAGGGCATCGTCCCCGCGCGCGGAGCAATGTGGTCGGCGGCGGCGGTGATCACGAGCAGGTTCTGGTCGATGCGACGCAGGTCGACGCGCACGCCGCGCAGGCGGACTCGCCCGCCGAGCAGTGCACTGTCCCGGTAGAGCCACTCCAGCCACTGGGCCCAGGCACGACCAGGAAACGGCGGGTTGTCGCCCACCCATTTGGCCATCGCCTGGTAGACGTCGCGCTTGGCATTGCCTTCGAGCACGTTCTGCGCCAGGCGCCGATAGGTCACGTACCAGTTGGTGACGGGCTTGATCAGCTTGTTCGCGAAGTCGATCGCCCAGCCAGGAATCGACCCGAATGCCTCCGCCAGCCGCTCGGGGTCAAAGCCCCCACCGCCGACCCAGGTCGCATACACCGTGTTCTGGCCCGCAACCGGCATCGTCAACAGCACGAGGTTGCGCACGCAATCTCGCTGCTGCAGGCCGCAGTACATCGCGCACATCGTGGCGCCCATGCACCAGCCCAGAAGCGTGAGCTCGTCGGAGCCGCTCGCGCGCAGCGTCTCACGAACCGCCCAATGCAGGTCATCGCACACGTACTCCTCGAAGCCGGTATCGGCGTCCTCCTCGTCCGGCACTCCCCAGTCGACTAAAAACACGTCGAACCCCTCCTCGAGCAGGAACTCGACCAGCGAGCCACCCGGGCGCAGATCGAAGATCTCGGGGCGATTGATGAGCGCGAAGACCAGCAGCAGGGGCACTGCGTAGCGCCGTTCGCTCGAGCGGTAGCGGTAAAGCGTCACCCCCCGGTGGGTCCAGATCACCTCGCGCGGGGTAGCGCCTATGACGGCGTCCTCGGTGGTGAGCACGATGTTGGCGAGCTCGAGGGCAGCCACGGGCGCCCGCGTGATTCGCTGCGCCGCGCTCACGCGCCGCCGCGGCCCCCGGATCGCGCGCGCGCGAGCTCGTCGCGCAGCTGCTCGACCTCCTGGAGCACGCGCTCAAGCTTGTCCTCAGTGCGGTGCAGCTGCCTGTGCAGGCGGGTGACGTCCGCCCGCCCCGCGAGGCGCAGGTTGCGCAACACGAGGTCGAAGAAGTCGTTCGCCATGCGCGTGAGCGCGGCCAGGTTCTCGGTCGAGAGCGCGACCAGTTCGCCGAAGCTCGGTCGCGCTACCAGCGCCTCGAAAGCCTGGGCAGTGCGCGACTCGGCCTGTTCGTAGAGCGCCCTGATCTGCTCATCGGGCGAGGTCCGCTGGCCATCGCCTGTGGACTTGGCATCCGGCGCTGCCACGCCTCAACTGTACGCCTACGATATGGAGCACTCAAGGCGTTGATCTCGGAGAGGAGGCCGCAGATGGAACACGCGGTGATCGTAAGCGCAGTACGCACGCCGGTCGGCAGCTTTGGCGGCCACTTCAAGGACGTGTCCGCTACCGAGCTCGGGGCCCACGCGGTCAAAGCCGCCCTCGAGCGCGCCGAGATCGCCCCGGACGACGTAGAGGAGGTCGTGCTGGGTTGCGTGCTGCAGGCGGGGCTTGGCCAGAACCCGGCGCGTCAGGCTGCGATCCTCGCGGGGATCCCCAAGGAGGTCCCGGCGACAACGATCAACATGCTGTGCGGGTCGGGGCTCAAATCGGTCGCGATCGCCTCCCAGATGATCCGCGCGGGGGACGTCGAAGTGGTCGTGGCAGGTGGCATGGAGAACATGACCCGCGCGCCCTACCTGATGCCGACGGGGCGGTATGGCGCCCGCATGGGCGATGCGAAGCTGGTCGACTCGATGATCCACGACGGTCTCTGGGATGCCTTCAACGACATCCACATGGGCATCACGGCCGAGAACCTCGCGGAGCAATACGGCATCGGCCGCCGCGAACAGGACGAGTTCGCCGCCCGCAGCCAGCAGCGGGCCGAGGCGGCCGTCTCAAGCGGCGTGTTCAAGGACGAGATCGTGCCCATCGAGGTGCCCGCCAAGGGCGGCCCCAGGCTGATCGAGAACGATGAGCACCTCCGGCCGGGAACGACTGCCGAGGCGCTCGCCAAACTGCGCGCCGCCTTCCGCAAGGACGGGGGCACGGTGACTGCCGGTAACGCCTCGGGGATCAACGACGGTGCGGCCGCGATCGTCGTCATGTCGGAGGGGAAGGCCAAGGAGCGCGGCCTGCCGACCTTCGGCACGGTCGAAAGCTATGCGTCCGTGGGCGTCGAGCCGAAGATCATGGGGATCGGTCCCGTACCGGCGGTTCGCAAGGCGCTCACGCGAGCCGGGCTCGAACTCGCTGACATCGACCTGGTCGAGCTCAACGAGGCCTTTGCCGCTCAGTCGCTCGCCGTGCTTCGCGAGCTCGAGATCGAGCCCGAGCGGATCAACGTTCACGGTGGTGCGATTGCCCTGGGCCACCCGATCGGTGCCAGCGGCGGCCGCATCCTGGTCACGCTGCTGCACGAGATGCGCCGGCGCCAGTCCGGTCGCGGCCTCGCCACGCTTTGTGTGGGCGGCGGTCAGGGCCAGGCCGCGGTGATCCGCAACGGCAACTCCTAATTGCAGATGGCCCGAGACTCCGCGTCGTCGCTCGGCGAGATCATTCGCCAGCAGCGAGAACTGGCGGAGCTCTCGATGCGCCGGTTCGCCGAGCTTGCGGGAATCTCGAACCCGTATCTGTCACAGATCGAGCGCGGCCTGCGCGCGCCGTCGGAGCAGGTGCTCGAGGCGATCGCGCGCACGCTGCAGGTCTCGGCCGACACGCTGCGCCAGCAGGCTGGGATGGGTGGCACCGAAGATGAAGACAACAGCGCCGTGCTCGACGCGATCGCCGGGGACCAGCGCCTGACCGCGCGTCAGCGGACCGCGCTGCGCGAGGTCTACGAAGCGTTCGTGACGGCCTCGCCGAGGACGGCCAAGCGCTCTCGGCAGCGATGAACTCGCCGCTCGAAGGCAGGACGGCGCTCGTGACCGGCGCGGCGAGCGGGATCGGCCGCGCGGTCGCGCTGCGCCTGGAGCAGGACGGCATGAACGTGCTCGCGGTCGACCTGGAGCCCGATCCCGACGGCGGCGTGGCCCATCAGGCCGATCTGACCGTCGTCGACGCCAACGCCGGGGCTGTCGTTGCGGCGCTCGAGCGCTTCGGCGGGCTTGACGTGGTGGTGCCGAATGCGGGCGTTCAGCATGTCGCGCCCGTCGAGGAGTTCCCGGTCGAGCGCTGGCAGACGCTGATCGCGCTGATGCTGACGAGCCCCTTCCTGCTTGCGCGGGCGGCGTGGCCCGCGCTGCGGACGAGCGGATCGGGGAGGTTCATCGCCATTGCTTCGGTCCACGGGCTCGTCGCCTCGCCGTTCAAGTCGGCGTACGTGTCGGCCAAGCACGGCCTGTTCGGCCTCATCAAGACGCTTGCCCTGGAGGGTGCCGGCAGCGGCATCGCCGCGACCGCGGTGTGCCCGGGCTACGTGCGCACCGCGCTGGTAGAGGGGCAGATCAGAGATCAGGCCCGGGCACATGGGCTGCCCGAAGAGCGCGTGCTCGAGGAGGTGATCCTCGCCCCCCACGCGGTCAAGGAGCTGATCGAGCCGTCCGAGGTGGCGGAGGTCGTCGCCTTCCTCGCTGGGCCGCAAGGGAGGGCCTTCACCGGCGCCGCGCTGCCCATGGACCAGGGCTGGAGTGCGCGCTAACCCGAGTGGTGCAGGACCTGCTGGAGCACAGCCGGCCAATGGTCTTGTAGTGCGCGGTGGCCCATGAACAGGCCCAGGTGCCCGCCGGGTACGAGCTCGCGGTGGACCTGCTCGGCGGGGGTGGACGCGTGCTCGGCAAGCGCGAACACCTGCGCCGGCGGAGTGATGTGGTCGGCGTCGCCCGCCAGCATGTTGAGCGGCATCCGTATCGCGCCCAGATCGAGCCGGCGGTCGCCGACTCGGAGCTTCCCGCCTACAAGCTCATTGCCGCTGAAGAGGTGCCGGACAATCCACAGGTAAAAGGCCCCGGGGATGTCCTGTACGTGCTTGTACCAGTCCTCGAACTCCGCGTAGCGAGCGACGTAATCCGGGTCACCCACGTTCAGCAGCAGCTCCAGTTGACGCGCGATCTCATCGCGGGGTCTGATCATGATGAAGCCGGCCAGCATGTGCCGGCCCTTGAGCACGCCGCCGCCGCCGGCGACGAGCGCCTCGTAGAAGCTGAGGTCGCCGCCCGGGGCCAGATACCCGACAACATCGCTGATCACGGCATCACCGGCGTGAAAGTCGATCGGCGCGCCCGCGATCGTGAGCGTGTTGACGCGTTCGGGGCGCAGTGCGGCGTAGATGGTCGCCAGCCAGCCACCCTGGCAGTCGCCGATTAGGTTCGCCCGTCCCCCGCACAGGGCGATCGAGCGGTCGATGACCTCCAGATAATCGGCGACGGTGGCGTTCCGGGTGGCGCGGGTGGCGCCGACCCAGTCGAGCGAGAGCGCGTGCTCGAGCCCGGCGCCAATCACGGTGCGCATCTGGCTCTGCTCGGCGGAGTAATCGACGATGCAGGAGTCGTGGCCCGCCTGCGGTGGGAGCACGAGCGTCGGCACCAGATCCGAAGGCTTCGCGATGGAGAAATCGCGCAGGCGCGCGAGCGGTGTCTCCAGCACGATTTGGTGGGGCGTCGTCCAGCCCGGTCTGCACCGTCCGGCGGCGACGCCGAACCAGCGCGCGAGGTCAGGGGGCTGACCGGTGAGCGTGCTCTCCAAGCAGTTCATCGTGCCGTCCAGCGCGGCATTTGCGCCGTCGACCCAGGCTTCGAGTAATCCGCTCATCACCAGTCTCCTTAAAGTGAGAAGCACCGGTGAGATCACCGGTGCTCGCACATTGTGCCGCCTTCAGAGGACGGCTGGTGCTACTTGACCAGCGTGCGGTAGGAGGCGAGCAGCTCGCGCGAGATGTCCGCCTGGGCCTCGATCACGTTTCCGAGCCACTCCTGCTTGGTAACGCTCGCCAGCTTGAGCTCGAGGTCCACCGCGCGGTCGACGGCCTTCTCGTAGGCGTCGAGATACAGATTGGCGGCCTTGCGGCTCGTGGACATGAACTGCTCGCTCTGCTCGCGCAGCTGCTCGAACGCCGTCTCGAAGGAGGGCGTTCCGCCCTTGGTCTCGGTCTGTGCCATTGCTTGCTCCTTGTGAGGGGGGGGAGGAGAGGGTGCTTGCTGCTTAGCAGGCTAGCAGCTAATTAGCAAGCGGCACAGCACAGGCGGGGCGGGTTTGCCCGCGGCGAACGGCGGGTGTCAATACAGCGCCGCCGCGAGCTTCCTGCGCGTCTCGCGTGCCAGCGGGTGGTCAACTCCGAGCTCCTCGAGCACGCCCACGATCACGCGGCGCAGGTCGTCGCGCGCGCCGTCGGCGGACTGAAGCGCTCCGAGCAGCTGCTCGAGGCCACGTTGCTGCTGGCCCGAGTCGAGCGCGGAGAAGGCGTCGGCGAGCTCGGGATGCTCGCGCTGGAGCGCGAGGCGGGCCTTGAAACCGTCGGCGGCGAAGCTGCCTCGAACCGGCTCGAGCACCTCGAGCGCCTGCTCGCTCTCGCCGCGCGCGTGCAGCAGGCGCGCCAGCGGGACCGCCGCGTCGGCACGGCTCGGCTCGAGCTCGAGCGCGCGCCGCAGCGAGGCCTCGTCGCCGTGGCCCACGAACTCGTCGGCCTCGGACGGCAGCAGCTCATCGAGGAACTTCTCGACTGCGGCTGGAGGCTGAGCACCGGTGAACTCCGCAACCAGCTGGCCGTCCTTGAACGCCTTCACCGCCGGAATGCCCTGCACGCGGAAGGCGCTCGCCAGGCGGGGATTGGCGTCCACGTCGACCTTCGCCAGCTCCACCTTGCCCTTGCGGGCCTCGACGGCTTTCTCGAGCACCGGTCCCAGCCGCATGCACGGCCCGCACCACGAGGCCCAGAAGTCGACCACCACAGGCAGCTGGTGGGAGCGCTGGATGACGCTCGCGTCGAAGTTGGTTTCCGTCACATCCATTGCATCCGAGCATAGAGGAGCCTTGCCATTTGGTAAGGTGCTTGCCGGGGCGCCGTATCGATGACATGACCATCCATGGGGGGCAGCCGCCCGGCATTACCCGTCGCGAACGCGACGTCCTCATCGCCCTGTGCCGCCCGGCAGCGAGCGCGGAGTTGTTTGTCGAGCCCGCGTCCGTGCGCGAGATCGCCTCATCGCTGGCGGTGAGCGAGGCCGCCGTCAAGCAGCACCTGCTGAAGCTGTACGAGAAGTTCGCCATCGCCAACTGCAATGAGCGCCGCCGGGTGGCGCTCGCGCGCGAGGCCATGCGGCGCGACGTGGTCACTGTGGGCGAGTTGCGGAGCGCGGACTGGTGACGCCGGTCACCTGCACCTCCTGCGGCGCCGAGAACCGCCCGGCCCGGCGGTTCTGCGCCCAGTGCGGTTCGCCGCTCGAACTGCGCTGCCCGCAATGCGGGGCGGGCAATGAGCCGGGTGATCGGTTTTGCGGCGAGTGCGGGTCGCCCCTCCAGGGCGACGCGGTGAGCGCGCACCGAGCAGGTGCGGAGGCCAGCCGTGCTGGACCAGTCTCCCAACGCCGTCTCGTCTCCGTCCTGTTCGCCGATCTGGTCGGTTTCACGACGCTGTCCGAGCATCGCGACCCGGAGGAGGTGCGCGAGTTCCTGAGTCGCTACTTCGAGCGCTGCCGCACGCTGATCGAGCGCTACGGCGGCACGATCGAGAAGTTCATCGGCGATGCGGTGATGGCAGTGTGGGGAACCCCTGTCGCACGCGAGGACGATCCCGAGCGGGCGGTGAGGGCGGCGCTCGCGCTGACGCACGCCGTGGCCCTGCTGGGGGAGGAGGAAGGCATGCCGGAGTTGCGCGTGCGCGCAGGCGTGCTGACCGGCAACGCCGCCGTCGAGGTCGGGGCGGAGGGAGAGGGGATGGTGCTCGGCGACACGGTCAACACCGCCTCGCGGCTGCAGTCGCTCGCGGAGCCCGGCACGGTCCTGGTCGACGACGTTACCCGCCGCGCCACCGAGGCTGCAATCGCTTATGAGGACGCAGGCATGCACGACGTCAAAGGACGCGAGCAACCCGTCCGCGCCTGGATCGCGCTGCGGGTCGTTGCCGGCGTGGGTGGCGCGCGGCGCACCGCCGGCCTGGAAGCCCCGTTCGTCGGCCGCGACCGCGAGCTCGCGCGCATCGTCGAGTCCTTCGAGCAGACGGTGCAGAAGCGGCGGGCACGCCTGGTGGCGGCCGTGGGTGAGGCCGGCACCGGCAAGTCACGCCTGCTGTGGGAGTACTACAAGTACATCGACGGCGTCGAGCAGGTGGTCCGCTGGCAGCAGGGCCGTTGCCTGGCCTATGGCGAGGGCGTCGCCTACTGGGCGCTTGCGGAGATGATCCGCGGGCGGGCGGAGATCCTCGAGGAGGAGGATGCGGCCACCGCTCGCGCCAAGCTCAAGAGCACCGTTGAACACTTCGTGCCCGAGGAGCGTGAGCGCCGCCTGGTTGAGCCGCGGCTCGCCCAGCTGCTTGGTCTCGAGCAGCGCATCGCCTCTGACCGCGCCGACCTCTTCTCCGGCTGGCGGCTGTTTCTGGAGCGGCTCTCCGACGGCGCACCGGTGATCCTCGCCTTCGAGGATCTCCAGTGGGCCGACAGCGGTCTTTTGGAGTTCATCGACTACCTGCTCGAGTGGTCGGCCGATCACCCCATTTACGTGGTCGCGCTCGGCCGGCCGGAGCTGCTGGACAAGCGGCCAGAGTGGGCCGCGCAGGCGATCACCCTGGGCGCGCTCCCGGACAAGTCCATGCGACAGGCGCTCGAGGGTCTCGTGCCCGGCCTCCCAGACGAGTTGACCACGCGCATCCTGCAGCAGGCCGAAGGCGTGCCGCTGTACGCGGTCGAGACCGTGCGCATGCTGCTCGACCGCGGACTGCTCGCCGAGGATGGAAACCGCTACGTGGTGACCGGAGATGTGGGCGAGCTGGAGGTCCCGGAGACCCTGCATGCGCTCGCCGCGGCGCGACTGGACGGGCTTAGGGCGGCCGAGCGTGCCGTCCTCCAGGATGCGTCCGTCTACGGGCAGTCGTTCACTCCCGCGGGTGTCGCGGCGCTCGGAAACCGCTCTCAGGAGGAGATCGAGCGGGTGCTCGAGGCGCTCGTCGCCAAGCAGGTGCTGGGCTTCGACGACAATCCGCGCTCCGCGGAGCGCGGCCAGTACCACTTCCTCCAGGGCCTCCTGCGCGGCACTGCGTACGCGACGCTCTCGCGCCGGGATCGCAAGAACCGTCACCTCGCGGCCGTACGTCACCTTCAGGAAATGTGGGGCGATGAGGCGCCGGAGTTCGCCGAGGTGCTCGCCAGCCACTTTCTCGCCGCCGCGGATGCCGAGCCCGACGCCGGGGACGCTCCCAGGATCCGCGCCTCCGCCTGCGAGACGCTCGAGCACGCCGCCCAGCGCGCACTCTCGCTGGGTCTGGCTCCCGAGGCACGTCGCGCCTTCGAGCACGCGGCCGAGCTGGCCCGCGACGACCGCCAGAAGGCCGGTTTGCTCGATCAGGCGGGTCGCGCCGCGCTGGCCGACCTCGAGCTTGCGACAAGCGTCGAGCGGCTCGAGCAGGCCGTCGAGATCTTCGAGCGGCTGGGCGAACGCGAACTGGCGGCGCGATCGCTGGCGGGCGTGGCCGAAACGCTCTTTCGCCAGGACCGGCTCGATGAGGCGATCGAGATAAATCGGCGCGCACTGGCCGGTCTGCCCGCGGGCGGACCCGACCGCGCGGCCGCGCTGTCGGCGCTCGCCACGCTGCTGTTCTTCAAGGGCGCCCACGAGGAGGCCTTGGACGCGGCCGACGCGGCGTTGACGATCGGAGAGCCGCTTCAGGCCTGGGAGACGGTGGTCAACGCGCTGCAGGCGATCGTCCAAATCCGTGGCCGCCAGGGCCGCTTGGAGGAATCGCTCGCCCTCAAGGAACGATCGCTGGCGCTGGCGATCGAACATGACCTCATCTCGCTCGCGCTGCGGGGCTACAACAACCTCGCCGACCATTGGCTCCAGCTCGACCGATTTCCGGAGGCGATCGCCGCCGCCGAACGCGGGCTTGAGCTCGCTCAGGCACGCGGTGATCGCCGCTGGGCCACCGTGCTGACACTGATGCTCACCACGTCGCGAGTCGATCGAGGCGAGTGGGACGCGCTGCCCGCCCCTGGCGATGACGGCTTCCCGAATACCAGCGGCGACGAACTCGTGCGCCTGGGATATTTGCTCCCCCTGGCGCGAATCCAGGCCGGGACCGGCCAGGTCGAGCCCTTGAAGCGCACGCTAGCGCTTGCGACGGAGCTAGGCGGCAGCCAGAACGTCGAGTGGGGACAAGTCGCCCAGGTCGCGCGGGCGATCGCGCTGCGCTTTCTGGGACACCATGAGGACGCGCTTGCGGCCGCCATGCCCGTCGCGACCGGCTCGGCGGAGATCGCCAATGAGGACCGGCGCGAAGCCTACGTGGAGGCTGGACTGGCGGCGCTGGAGCTTGGTGAAGAGGCGGTTCTCCGCCAGCTGATCGAGTTCGTGGCCGAGCTGCCCCCGGCGCGCCGCTCGCCACTGCTGCGCTCGGCGGCGGCACGTTTCGAGGGCCTGTTGGCCGCGCGCAACGGCGACACCAAGGCGGCCGACGAACGGCTCGCCGCGGCGGCTCGGGAGCTGGACGGCGTGGAGGCTCCCTTCAACCGTGCCCAGGTGCTGCTAGAGCACGCCGAGGTACTCGGCTCGATCGGGCGCGGGGAAGAGGCCGCGGAGCTGCTCGAACAGGCACGCGCGATCTTCGCCCAACTGGGCGCGCGTCCCTGGCTCGAACGAGCCGACGCCTTCGAAGCGGCGGTGCTCGCGTGAACGCGACAGGCAACGTGGCGTGCGCCGCCTGCGGTGGGCAGACGCCCTCTGGCAAGAAGTTCTGCATCCACTGCGGTTCGCCCGTGCAGGCCTCGTGCCCCGCCTGCGGCGAGCCGGTGTTGCCGGGGGCGAAATTCTGCGCCGAGTGTGGCACGGCGATTGTTTCATCGGCCACGACCGCGGCGGCGAGCACTCCAGAGTCGCTGTCCCAGCGCCGGCTGGTGTCGGTCCTGTTCGCCGACCTCGTCGGCTACACAAGCCTGAGCGAGCACCGTGATCCGGAAGAGGTCAGGGAGCTGCTGAGCCACTATTTCGACCGCTGTCGCACGATGATCGAGCGCTACGGCGGCACCGTCGAGAAGTTCATCGGCGATGCCGTGATGGCCGTGTGGGGGACACCGGTGGCGCGCGAGGACGACGCCGAGCGCGCGGTGCGCGCCGCGCTCGCGCTGACGCGCGCCGTGGCCTTGCTGGGCGAGGAGGAAGGCATGCCGGAGTTGCGCGTGCGCGCCGGCGTGCTGACCGGGCACGCCGCGGTCGAGCTACGCGCCGAGGGCGAGGGCATGGTGCTCGGCGACACCGTAAACACGGCCAGCCGCCTGCAGTCGCTGGCCGAGCCGGGGACGGTGCTGGTCGACGAAGTCACGCGGCGCGCTTCGGAGGCCTCGATCGCCTACGAGGACGCCGGGGTCCACCCGGTCAAAGGGCGCGAGCAGCCGGTGCACGCCTGGACCGCGCTGCGTGTGGTCGCCGGCACGGGCGGTGCGCGCCGCGTCGCCGGCCTCGAATCGCCGCTCGTGGGGCGCGACCGCGAGCTCGCGCTGATCGTCGACTCGTTTGAGCAGACTGCGTCCGATGGCCGCGCCCGGCTCGTGTCGGTGATCGGCGAGGCCGGCTCCGGCAAGTCGCGTCTGGTGTGGGAGTTCTTCAAGTACATCGACGGCATCCAGAAGGTTGTCCGCTGGCACCAGGGAAGATGCCTGTCCTACGGCGAGGGCGTCGCGTACTGGGCGCTGGCGGAGATGGTGAGGGCCAGGGCGGGAATCATCGAGGAGGAGGACGCGGAGTCCGCCCGCCAGAAGCTGCACGCGACCGTGGCCGAGCACGTGCCGGACGAGCGCGAACGGCGACTCGTGGAGCCGCGCCTGGCTCACCTCTTGGGGCTCGAGCAGCGCACCGCGCCGGATCGCGCCGATTTGTTCTCGGGCTGGCGGCTGTTCTTCGAGCGCATCGGCGCGCAGGAGCCCGTGGTGCTCGTGTTCGAGGATCTCCAGTGGGCCGACAGCGGCCTGCTCGACTTCATCGACTATCTGCTCGAGTGGTCCGCGGAGTTCCCCCTGTTCATGCTTGCGCTGGGCCGCTCCGAGCTGCTGACCGCTCGCCCGGAGTGGAACGCGACACTCGCGCTTGAGCCGCTGTCCGACGGCGCGATGGCAGAGCTGCTGGGCGGGCTGGTGCCGGGGCTGCCCGAGGAGCTGGCTGAGCGGATCCGCAGCCGCTCCGAGGGCGTCCCGCTGTATGCGGTCGAAACGGTGCGCATGCTGCTCGACCGCGGGCTCGTGGCACAGGATGGGTCCAGCTATGCCGTCACAGGGGATGTGAGAGATCTAGAGGTCCCGGAAACGCTGCAAGCGCTCGTGGCTTCCCGACTCGACAATCTCGACGGGGCGGAGCGGACTCTGCTGCAAGACGCGGCGGTGATCGGCCAGTCCTTCACGCCGACTACCCTGGCCGCGGTCGTGCAGCGACCGGTGGCGGAGGTCGGGCAGGTGCTCGACTCGCTCGTGGCCAAGCAGGTGCTGACCTTCGTCGACGAGCCGCTGTCGGCCGAGCGAGGCCAGTACGTGTTCCTGCAAGCGTTGGTGCGAACGATCGCGCTTGCCACGCTCTCGCGCCGGGACCTGAAGGCGCGGCATCTAGCGGTCGCTCGCCACCTCCAGGAGACGTGGGGTGAGGAGGCCGGGGATATCGCCGAGGTGCTCGCCAGTCACTACCTAGACGCGATTGGGGCCGAGCCCGAGGCGGCGGACGTGGAAACCATTCGTGCCTCGGCTTGCCAGACGCTGTCGGACGCTGGACGCCGAGCCCTGTCTCTGGCGCTGGGCCCAGAAGCGCGACGCCATTTCCAGCGTGCCGCCGATCTGACCAGCGATTCTGTCCGGCGCGGACGGCTGCTCCGTGAAGCTGGCACCGCGGCGTATCTCTCAAGCGAATACCACGATGCGCTCGCACTGCTCAGCGAGGCAGGGAAGTTGCTTGAGGAAGCGGGCCTGCGCCGTGAAGGGGCCCAGGTCGAGAGTTTGGCCGCGCGGACCCTCCAGGAAATGGGACGCTTCGACGAGGCGTGGGAGCGGGCTGCACGGGCCTGGGAAGCGGTGAACGATGGCAGCGAGGACGAGGCGGTCGCAGAGGTAAGCGCGAGAAGGTCCGCGCTGGCCTTCATGCGCGGCGACAACGACGCGGCGCTCGCCGATGCCGAGACCGCGCTTCGCATCGCTGACGGTCTGAGGCTCGGCAGGGTGCTCGCGCTGGCGCTGATCACGAAGGCGAACGTGCTCGCCGAGCTCGGAAGGCCCAGCGAGTCAACCGCGCTGCTGACCTACGCGGTCAAGCTCGCCGTCGACAACGACTTGGGCGACCAGGTGGGGCGTGCTCATTACAACCTCGCGGACAACGTGATGGCACAGGGACACTTCGCGCAGGCCGAGGAGATGCTCACGCAGGCCGTAGAGCTGGCCCGCCGGCGGGGAGACCGACCGGACGAACGGCGGTTGCTTGCGCAGCGGCTGATCGCGCTCAATGCGCTGGGCCGCTGGGAGGAGATGCTCCGGGACGCGACCGTGCTCGAAGAGCACGAGGACGACATCTGGGCGGCTCAGACCACGGTGACCCTGCCGGTCGTGCTCGCTGCGCGAGGCGATGCCGATGGTCTCGAAGCTGTGAGGAGTCGCCTGGGCAAGGCCGGCGGATGGAGCGCCGTCGCCCTGGCGCAGAAGATTGCGCGGGCGGTGGTGGCGCGCGAGACGGGGGAGGGCAGGGAGGGATTCGACGACGCCTACGAAGCCGCGATCGAGCTCGTGAGCGCCGGTACGTCGGAGGCCCCGCCGCTCTTCGCGGAGGCTGTGGAATGTGCGTTCGCGGCCGGCGAACTCGACCGGATCGAGCAACTGATACGCGCCGTAGACGGCTTCAAGCCCGCGCAGTTGCTGCCGTTGCTGGACGCCGAGGTCACGCGCGCACGCGCGCGGCTGGCCGCGCACAACGGGGACCTTCAGACCGCCGACGAGCTCTTCCGCCGCGCTGTAGCTCTCTTCCGCGAGCTCGAGACACCCTTCTACCTGGCGCGCGCGCAGCTCGAATACGCGGAGCTGCTTGCACGAGCCGGCCGGGACTCGAGCGGCCCACGGGAGGAAGCCGAGGCCGTATTCGAGGCGCTCGAGGCGAGACCCTGGTTCGAACGGGCCCGGCAGCTTGAGGAAGCGGTGGCCGCGTGAGTCTCTGCCACGCCTGCGGGGCAGAGGCGCTGCCCGGCGAGCGCTTCTGCGGGCAATGCGGCGCTTCGCTGATGCTGGCGTGTCCCTCCTGTGGCTTCGAGAATCCGCCCGGCCATCGCTTCTGCGGGTCCTGCGGGGCAGCTCTGTCGGGTGAAGCGCGATCTGCGTCGAGCGAGTCCGTGGCCGAGCGGCGCCTGGTCTCGGTGCTGTTTGCCGACCTGGTCGGCTTCACGGCCCTGAGCGAGCACCGCGATCCCGAGGAGGTCAGGGAGCTTTTGTCGAGCTACTTTGAGCGCTGTCGCACGCTGATCGAGCGCTATGGCGGCACTGTGGAGAAGTTCATCGGCGACGCCGTGATGGCGGTCTGGGGGACGCCGGTGGCGCGCGAGGACGATGCCGAGCGGGCCGTGCGGGCAGCACTGGCGCTCGTGCAGCGAGTCCAAGCGCTGGGCGGGGAGATCGGGATGCCGGAGCTGAGGGTGCGTGCCGGCGTCCTCACCGGCAACGCGGCGGTCGAGGTGGGCGCAGAGGCAGAAGGGATGGTGCTTGGGGACACCGTCAACACCGCCTCGCGTCTGCAGTCACTCGCCGAGCCCGGAACAGTGCTCGTCGACGACGCCACCAAGCGGGCCGCGGAGGCGGCGATTGCCTTCGAGGATGGCGGCACGCACGGGGTCAAGGGCCGTGAGCAGCCAGTCCACACGTGGACTGCGTTACGTGTGGTGGCGGGAACCGGTGGGGCCCGCCGCAGCGCCGGTCTCGAGGCTCCCTTCGTCGGCCGCCAGCACGAGCTGCAAACGATCATCGAAGCCGGGGAGGAAAGCGCCGCAAAGGGCTGCGTCCGTCAGGTCGCTGTGGTCGGCGAGGCCGGCTTGGGCAAATCGCGACTGCTGTGGGAGTTCTTCAAGTATCTGGACGGGATCAAGGAGGTGCGCTACTGGCACCAGGGCCGGTGCCTGTCCTATGGCGAAGGCGTCGCCTATTGGGCGCTGGCCGAGATGGTGCGCTTCAGAGCGCGCATCCAGGAGGAGGAAGACCCCATCTCGGCGCGGGAGAAGCTGCGGGCGACGGTCGCACAGTACGTGCCCGAGGAGCGCGAGCGGCGGCTTGTGGAGCCCCGGCTCGCGCACCTGCTGCGGCTCGAAGAACGTCCGGATTCAGATCGCGCCGATCTCTTCTCGGGCTGGCGGCTGTTCTTCGAGCGCCTCTCACAGGACGCGCCCGTGATCCTCGCCTTCGAGGACCTGCAATGGGCCGACAGCGGCCTGCTCGACTTCGCCGACTATCTGCTCGAGTGGTCGGCCGAGTTCCCGATCTTCGTCCTCAGCCTCGGGCGCTCAGAGCTACGTGAGCGGCGACCCAGCTGGCGCCCGCTCCAGCTCGCTCCGCTCGAACCCCAGGCGGTAGCCCAGCTGCTTGACGGGCTCGCGCCGGGGCTTCCCGGCGATCTCGTCGCACAGGTGGTCGAGCGCGCGGAGGGAATCCCTCTGTATGCCGTGGAGACCGTGAGGATGCTCCAGGACCGCGGCGTGCTCGCCCAGGAAGGCGCCCGCTACGTGGTCAAGGGCGACACCTCCCAACTCGAGGTTCCCGAGACGCTGCAGGCGCTCGTGGCCTCGCGGCTTGACGGCTTGTCCGCCGGTGAACGGTCTCTGCTGCAGGACGCATCGGTCTTAGGCCAGTCGTTCAGCGCGGCGGCCGTGGCGGCGCTCAGCGGCCTGCCGGAAGCCGAGGTCGTCAAGGTGCTGGATGGGCTCGTTGGAAAGGAGATCCTGGCCCGCGACGATGATCCCCGCTCCCCGGAGCGAGGTCAGTATCTCTTTCTCCAAGCGCTCCTACGGACCGTGGCGTACGGCACCTTGGCCCGGCGGGCGCGTAAGGCCAAGCATGTGGCAGCCGCACAGCACCTGGAGCAGAGTTGGCCGGGGGAGGAGCGCGACATCGCCGAGGTGCTTGCCTCGCACTACACGG
Source organism: Solirubrobacteraceae bacterium (assembly GCA_039583645.1). Taxonomy (GTDB): domain Bacteria; phylum Actinomycetota; class Thermoleophilia; order Solirubrobacterales; family Solirubrobacteraceae; genus Palsa-465. Next base: position 11,454 of record JAVKSP010000005.1, on the reverse strand, counting down.
AGGCGATCAACGCAGACCCCGAAGCGCAGGACGTGGCCACGTTGCGCGGGCTGGCCCGCGAGAAGCTGACCGCCGCGGGCGCGGCAGCTGCTTCGCTGGCGTTAGGGCCCGAGGCGGATCGATACTTCGAACAGGCCGCTGAGCTTGCAGACGACGACTCCACCCGGGCGGCATTGTTCGAGCAGGCCGGCCATGCGCTGTGGAAGAGCGGCGACGGAGAGTCCGCGGAAAAGCGCTTGCAGCAGTCACTCGAGCTCTATCGGACCAGCGATCCCGCCAGGGTGACCGGCACGGTTGTCGCGCTTGCGAGGCTGCTTCGGCTCGATCTGGGACGGCTGGAGGACGCCCGCAGCGTGCTCGAGCCCTCGCTCGCTGCCAGTGACGGTGGCGACCCCGTTTACCGCGCTCAGGCGCTCGCCGAGTTCTCCGCGGTCGTCGCATTCGGCGGCGAGCTCGACAAGGCCATGCCGATGCTCGAGGAGGCGCTCACCGTGCTCGAACACGAGCAGGCCTGGGCGCCGCTGGCCGATGCCCTCGTCACGCGCGGCATCTACCTGATCTGGCGGGGTCGCCAGCAGGAGGGCGTCGGGGTGCTGCGCCATGCCCTCTCCCTGGCCGAGGAGCACGACGCAACCACCGTGGCACTGCGGGCGCGCATGAACCTCACGCAAATCTCGCTGGAGAGCGATCATCTGGTACGAGCCGTCGAGCAAGCGCACGAGGTGCTGGCTCTCGCCCGCGAGCGCGGCGACCGGGCACTCGAGCGCAAGGGGCAGGGCTTTTTGACCTGGCCGTTGACGGTACTCGGAAGATGGGATGAGGCGGAGGCGACGGGCGCGACTCTGATGGCCGACGAGCACTATTTGGAGGCGCTGTTCGCTGCCGCCTCGGTTGTCTGGATGGCATTTGCTCGCGGCGACGACGGGGCGATCGAAAGGTGCCGGGCACTGGCGCTCAAAAACCGTGGATCCTCGTATGTCGACGCGCGTGTTTGTGCGGAGACGGTGCTCGGTCGCGCAGCGGTCGAGCGCGGCGAGCCGGAGGAAGCCCTGAGGATCACACGCGACGGGCGCCATCAGCGAAGCATCAGCGGCGACGCTCTCAGGGAGTCTTACGCCGTCAGCGTCGAAGCGGCGATCGCGCTCGGTGACGAAGATGCGATCAAGGACGTCGAAGCGTTCGTGGCCGAGCTCCCGCCGGCCCTTGCCACCCCCATACTGCGCGCCGGTCGCGCCCGCCTTCAGGCTGAGCTGGCCCACCGGGCACAGGACGGTGGCGCCGCGCAGGCCTTCGAGCAAGAGGCGATCGAGCTGTTGCGCTCAGTAGGGGCTCGGTCGTTGCTGGTCCAGGCCTTGCTCGACGCGGCCCGTCGTCGCCAGGATCGCGACGCGCTCGCCGAGGCCCGCACGATTTGCGAAGAGTTGCGCGCGACGCGCTGGCTCGAGAGGATCGACGCATTGAGCGAGGTGGCGGCGTGAGCGCCATCGAGCAGGTCGCGTGCGCGGCCTGCGGGGAGCTGACGCCCGCCGCGGGACGGTTCTGCGTCAATTGCGCTGCGCCCGTCCAGAAGGCATGTCCGAACTGCGGTGCTCCGGTTGTCGCGGGCGCGCGCTTCTGTATGCAATGCGCCACGCCGCTCGGTACGGCTGGTTCCGTTACTCCGGCCGGCGTGCCCGTCTCCGAGCGGCGCCTCGTGTCGGTGCTGTTCGCTGATCTTGTCGGCTTTACGTCTTTGAGCGAACACCGCGACCCGGAGGAGGTGCGCGAGCTCCTCTCGAGATACTTCGAGCGCTGTCGCACCCTGATCGGCCGCTACGGCGGGACGGTTGAGAAGTTCATCGGCGACGCGGTGATGGCCGTGTGGGGGACACCGGTGGCGCGTGAGGACGACGCCGAGCGCGCGGTGCGCGCTGCGCTCGCGTTGACCCAGATGGTGGGCGTGCTGGGCGAGGAGGTGGGCATGCCGGAGCTTCGCCTGCGCGTGGGCGTGCTGACGGGCAACGCGGCGGTCGAGGTCGGCGCCGAGCGAGAAGGCATGGTGCTCGGTGACACGGTCAACACGGCGTCGCGGCTGCAGTCGGTGGCCGCGCCGGGAACCGTGCTTGTCGACGACGCCACACGCCGAGCTTCGGAAGCGGCGATCGCTTACGAGGACGCCGGGACCCACGAGCTCAAGGGACGCGAGCAGCCCGTGCGGGCGTGGACCGCACTGCAAGTCGTAGCCGGTGCGGGCGGCGCGCGGCGGCGCGTCGGGCTCGAGGCGCCCTTTGTGGGACGTGCGCGTGAGCTGCAAACGATCATCGAGGCAGGGGAGGAGAGTGCGCACGAGGACCGTGCTCGTCATGTCGCGGTCGTGGGCGAGGCTGGCTCCGGTAAGTCCCGGCTGCTGTGGGAGTTCTTCAAGTACATCGACGGGATTGAAGACGTCCGCTGGTGGCACCAGGGCCGCTGCCTCTCCTATGGCGAGGGGGTCGCCTATTGGGCACTGGCCGAGATGGTGCGCACGCGGGCCCGAATCGAGGAGGAAGAGGATCCCGCCTCGGCGCGAGAGAAGCTCCGCGCGACCGTGGACGAGTTCGTCGCCGACGATCGTGAGCGCCGCATGGTCGAACCGCGCCTGGCGCACCTGCTGCGACTGGACGAGCGCGCGGACGCCGATCGGGTCGACCTTTTCTCCGGATGGCGGCTGTTCTTCGAGCGGATGGCGCAACGCAACCCCGTGATCCTCGCCTTCGAGGATTTGCAGTGGGCCGACAGCGGCTTGCTCGAGTTCATCGACTATCTGCTCGAGTGGTCGGCCGAAGTGCCGATCTTCGTGATCAGCCTGGGCCGCCCGGACCTGCGGGAGCGGCGAGGAGCCTGGCAGCCGCTGACGCTCCAGCCGCTCGAGCCGCGCGCGGTGGCTCAGTTGCTGGAAGGCTTGGCACCAGGGCTTCCGGACGAGTTGGTGGTACAGGTTGTCGAGCGCTCGGAGGGCATCCCGCTCTACGCGGTCGAAACGATTCGGATGCTCCAGGATCGAGGCATCCTCGTCGAGGAGGGCGCCCGCTACCACGTCGTCGGCGACATTTCGGATCTCGAGGTTCCCGAGACTCTGCACGCGCTGGTTGCATCCCGGCTCGATGGGCTCTCGGCGACCGAGCGCTCGCTGTTGCAGGACGCGTCGGTGATAGGACAGTCGTTCACTGCCACCTCCGCCGCGGCGCTCAGTGGCTCCCCGGACACCGAGGTAGCACGAGTTCTCGACGGGCTCGTGGCCAAGCAAGTTCTCGGTCGCGACGACGATCTTCGTTCCCCCGAGCGGGGCCAGTACGTCTTCCTCCAGGCGCTACTGCGCAATGTCGCCTACGGGACGCTCTCGCGCCGAGCACGAAAGACCAAGCACCTTGCGGCTGCGCGCCATCTCGAGCAGACCTGGCCGGGCGAGGCTCGCGACATCGCCGAGGTCCTCGCCTCGCACTATCTAGAGGCGATTCGCGCTGAACCCGAGGCCGATGACGTGGGGGAGTTGCGTGCCAGCGCCCGCGAAAGGCTTGCCTCGGCCGGGCGGGCGGCCGCCTCCCTCGCGCTTGGACCCGAGGCAGAACGCTACTTCGAGCAGGCGGCAGAGTTGGCCGACGATGACCTCGAACGAGCGGGACTGCTGGAGCAGGCCGGAAGGGCGCTGTGGCAGCACGGCGACACCGAAGCCGCCGAGAAGCGCCTCCGGGCGGCACTCGACGTGTACGGACGCGCAGGTGGCGCCACCGGAGCTGGGGCGGCGGTCACCCTGGCGCGGTTGTTGAGGTACGGGGGACGGATCGAGGAGGCCCGCCCGCTCCTGGAGCGGTTCCGAGCAGACGACGACAAAGCCGATCCGGTCGCGCGCGCAGAGGCGCTGTGTGACCTGGGAGCGGTGCTCGCGCTCAGCGGCGGGCTGAATGAAGCCGGGCCCGTGCTCGAAGAAGGCCTGCATACCCTTGAGCTCCACGAGGCCTGGCCGGCGCTGGCAGACGCGCTCGTGAACCGCTGCATCTACCTCATCTACGGTGGGCGCCGCCAGGAAGGAACGGGGGTTTTGCGTCAGGCGCTCGCGCTGGCCGAGGAGCATGACCTGCCTGCGGTGGCGCTTCGGGTGCGCGTGAACTTGGTGCAGCTTCTGGTCGAGCGCGATCGCTTCGAGCAAGCGGTAGAGGAGGTTCAGCGGGCGCTCGTGATCGCCCGGGAACGCGGTGACCGGCTATGGGAGCGCCAGGTGCTCGCTCAGCAGATTCCCGCCCTGTGCTTTTTGGGCCGCTGGGAGGCGGCGATGGAGATAGGCCGACCGCTGCTGAGCGGGCAGGCGGATCTCGACGCCGTGGGAACCGCCGCGATGCTTGTGTCGGTCGCGGCGGCGCAGGACGACGAGGAGACAGTCGAGCGGTGCCTGTCGCTGGCAGCACAACGAGAGGAGTCGACCTACACGGATTTGCGCGGCGCCTCGAAGTGTGTGTTGGCCCGGACAGCCATCGAGCGGCACAAACCCGGCGAAGCTCTGGAGCACGCGCGCACGGTCTTGAGTCTTGAAGGGATCGGCAACGAGGCGATCGAGCAGGCCTATGCCTTGAGTATCGAGGCGGCCAGCCCGCTCGGGGATACCACGGCGATGGGCGAGCTTGAGGCGTTCGTGGCCGCGCTACCCCCGGCGCGAGCTACACCTCTGCTGCGATCGGGGCGCGCACGGCTTCAGGCCGAGCTCGCCCACCGGTCAGGCGATCATGAAGCCGCACGTCGCTTCGAGGACGAGGCCATCGAGCTGCTGCGCTCGGTGGGCGCGAGGCCGCTGCTGGCTCAAGCACTGCTCGAACGGAGTCGGCGCCACGAGGATGGTGAGGCGCTGGTGGAAGCCCGGGCAATTTACGAGGAGCTTGGAGCGACTCGCTGGCTCGAGCGGGTCGAAAGCCAACTCGGGGCGGCGGTGTGACCGCCACGTTGACTTGCTCATCTTGCGGCGAGCTCACCCCCGCCGGCAAGTTCTGCATCCACTGTGGCGCCTCAACGCAAGTGCATTGCCCTACATGCGGTGAACCCGTGGTTCCGGGCGCGAAGTTCTGCCTCGAATGTGGTGGCACCCTGGCCGGGGGGGCTGCGTCCCCGACATCGCACGCAGCCGAACCCATTTCCGAGCGCCGCCTGGTGTCGGTGCTATTCGCCGATCTTGTCGGCTTTACCGCTTTGAGCGAGCATCGCGACCCGGAGGAGGTCCGGGAGCTTCTGAGCCGGTATTTCGATCGTTGCCGGACTCTGATCGGCCGCTACGGCGGCACCGTCGAGAAGTTCATCGGCGACGCGGTCATGGCCGTGTGGGGGACACCGGTGGCGCGCGAGGATGATGCCGAGCGCGCGGTGCGGGCCGCGCTCGCCCTCACGCAGGCGGTGGCTGCCCTGGGCCTCGAAGCGGGGATGCCAGAGCTCCGGCTGCGCGCCGGGGTGCTGACCGGCAGCGCCGCGGTCGAGATTGGCGCCGAGGGCGAGGGCATGGTGCTGGGCGACACCGTCAACACCGCCTCGCGCCTCCAGTCAATCGCGGCGCCCGGCACGGTGCTGGTGGACGGTGTGACGCATCATGCTTCTGAAGCGGCGATCGCCTACGAGGATGCAGGTACGCATGTCGTCAAAGGTCGTGAGCAGCCCGTTCACGCTTGGATGGCATTGCGGGTGGTGGCCGGTGCCGGCGGCGCGCGGCGGGGAGCAGGTGTGGAAGCGCCGTTCGTGGGTCGGGAACGCGAGCTGGAGGCGATCATCGAGGCCGGGGAAAAAAGCGCGCATGAGGGGCGCGCCCGCCATGTCGCGGTGCTCGGCGAGGCCGGCTCGGGCAAGTCACGGCTGGTGTGGGAGTTCTTCAAATATCTGGACGGCATCGAGGAGGTGCGCTACTGGCATCAGGGCCGGTGCCTGTCCTACGGCGAAGGCGTGGCCTATTGGGCGCTCGCGGAGGTGGTGCGCGCGCGTGCCGGGATCCAGGAGGAGGAAACGCCGACCGCGGCGCGGCAGAAGCTGCGCACGGCGGTCGAGCAGTTCGTCCCCGAAGAACGCGAACGGCGTCTGGTGGAGCCGCGCCTGGCCCACCTGCTGCGCCTCGAGGAGCGCGCCGATTCGGACCGGGCGGACCTCTTCTCAGGCTGGCGGTTGTTCTTCGAGCGCGTCTCGCAGGATGCGCCCGTAGTGCTTGCCTTCGAGGATCTCCAGTGGGCTGACAGCGGACTGCTCGATTTCATCGATTACCTGCTCGAGTGGTCGGCCGACTTCCCGATCTTTGTGCTGACGCTGGGACGTCCAGAGTTGCGGGAGAGGCGTCCATCATGGGAGCCGCTTGCACTCGAGACGCTCGAGCCCCAGGCGATCGCGAAGCTGCTGGACGGAGTCGTTCCGGGGTTACCGCCGGAGCTGGTCGCCGAGATCGTCCACCGCGCCGAGGGCATCCCGCTTTATGCGGTCGAGACGATCCGGATGCTTCAGGACCGTGGGCTCTTGATCCAGGAAGGTGCCCGCTACGTCGTCAAGGGTGACATCTCGGAACTGGAGGTCCCCGAGACCTTGCACGCGCTCGTGGCCTCGCGCCTGGACGGGCTCTCGGCCGCCGAGCGCGCCCTGCTCCAGGACGCCTCAGTCCTTGGCCAGTCCGTGACCGCCGGCGCCGCGGCGGCGCTGAGCGGTCTACCCGAGGCCGAGGTCATGCGCGTGTTCGACGGGCTGGTGGCGAAACAGATCCTCGGGCGCGACGACGATCCGAGGTCGCCTGAGCGTGGACAGTACGTCTTCCTGCAGGGGCTCTTGCGGACAGTTGCCTATGGCACCCTCTCGCGCCGCGCGCGTAAGGCCAAGCACCTTGCCGCCGCCGTCCATCTTGAACAGACCTGGCCGGGCGAGGCCAGGGACGTCGCCGAGGTCCTTGCCTCGCACTACCTCGAGGCGATCGCGGCCGATCCGGACGCCGAAGACGCTCGCACGCTACGCAAATCTGCGCGGGAACGGCTCACAGCCGCCGGCCAGGCTGCCGCGTCGCTGGCGCTCGGCTCCGAGGCGGACCGCTACTTCGCCCAGGCCGCCGAGCTGTCGACAGACGACCTCGAGCGGGCAAAGCTGCTCGAGCAAGCGGGCCGTGCACTGTGGCGAAGCGGCGATTCGGAGACGGCAGAGGTGCGTTTACGCGAGGCGATTGCACTTCACGAGCGAACCGGCAGAAGCTCGGGTGGACCAGCCGCCGTGACGCTCGCCACCGCGCTGGCGACCGCAGGTCGCCGCGATGAGGCCTACAAGCTGATGGAGCGCTTCCTTGCCGACGAAAGCGCCGACCGAGATCGGGTCCTGCGGGCCCAAGCCCTGGCCGCGGTGGCCAACTGGGTCACGATCGAAGGGGACACGGAGCAAGCGGAAAGGCTCTTCGCGGAGGCACTGGTCACGCTTGAGCACGCGCGTGAGCTACCCGCCCTGGCGGAGGCAATGGCGCGTCGCGGCGTGCTGCTGCAGATCCTCGGCCGCTTCGAGGAATCGTTGGCGCTCACCAGCCATGCTCGCAGGCTCGCCGAGCAGCACGATGTTCCCGCGGTCGCGCTGCGTGCGATGTTCACTCAGATAGCCCTCTTGCTCGAGTTCGACCAGTATTCGAGCGCGCTGCCCGATATACACCGCGGCCTTGAGATAGCGCGCGAGCTCGGCGATCGGACGTGGGAGCGAATGATGCTCTCCGAGCTGATCCAGTGCCAGGTGTCTCTTGGAAACTGGGATGACCCAGCGGTCGCGCTACTCCCGGATCTGCTCGTGGGCGAGCACGACGCCGTCACCAGCTACTTGCTCGCCTATGCGGCGCAGGTGGCGGCCGCCCGAGGCGATGAGGCTTTGCTGGCGCGCACCGTCGAACTCGCGGCTCCGAGGAGGGACTCGGGCGACCCCGAATTTATCGCGATGGCGCGGGTAGCGCTCGCGCACGAAGCTCGTGCACATGGTCGGCTCGGCGAGGTGATTGAGCTGCTGAGGCCCGTGTTCGCGGCGTCAGAGATCTCAGGCGAGCTCCGAACCGAGGGCTACGCGCTGACCACGGATGCGGCATTGACCAGCCGCGACGAATCGACGGTCGCGGAGCTCCTAGCATCGCTCGAGGCGCTGCGGCCGGTCAACATCACGCCGGTGCGCATGGCTCAGCGAGCGCGCCTCTTGGCCGAGCAGGCCCACCTTCGCGGTGATCGCGAAAGCACGGCTGCGCACGAGCGGGAGGCGGTCGAGCTGTTGCGTTCAGTCGGTGTGCGGTGCCTTCTCGTCGACGCGCTGCTCGACTCGAGCAGGCGTGGAGGCGACGCCGTGGCGCTGGCCGAAGCGCGGGCGATCTATGAGGAGCTCGGAGCGACCCGCCTCCTCGAGCGGCTCGATGGGGTGACTGAGGTCGTGGCATGAGCGAGACAAGCGACGCCTGGTGAACGGTCCCACACACGCCGGGAGCCAGCGATGAGCTGGGCCGCGGTGCTCCTGGCCCTGCTTGCCTCTCACCTGGTTGGCGACTTCCTGGTGCAGACCGAGTGGCAGGCCATCAACAAGCGAGGGGGTCTGATCGACGCAAGCTCACGGCGGGCGCTGATCGCTCATTTGTTTGCCTACATGGCCACGTTTGTGCCGGTGTTGGTGTGGATCGGCATCCGCACCTCGCCGTGGCGAGCGGTGGCGGTCGCCGCGGTGGTGGCCGTTCCGCATCTGCTGCTCGACGACGGCCACTTCGTTCGCTTTTGGCTGCGAGTGGTGAAGCGCGCGCCCGACCCATCGGTCGCGCTCACGGTTTCAGTCGATCAGACCTTTCACGTCGTGTGCCTTGTCGGCGCCGCGGCTTTGGCGGCGTTTTGACACCTGCGGTTGAACACGGCGAGGCCCATGCGGGAGAATCGCGGCCGGTGGGCGAGGGTGCGGGAATACGGGGGGTCGGCCACGCCGTCAGCGACCAGGAGCTGGTGCGCGCCTGCCGGGGTGGGGACGCGCATGCGTGGGGAGCCCTGGTGGAACGCTTCTCGCGCTATGTGTACGCGATCGCGACGCAGGCCTACCGACTCTCCGAGCACGACGCCGAGGATGTCTTTCAAGAAGTGTTCGCGCGCGCCTTCGAGCACCTCGGAACGCTGCGCGCCGACGAGGCGATTCGTCCTTGGCTGGGCCAGCTCACGCGACGGCTGGCAATCGACCGCCTGCGCGCCGCAGGTCGCGAACAGCCGAGCGGCGATGCATTCGAACCGGTCGAGGGCCGCGCCGACGCGGAGCTCGAACGGATCGAGCTGGCTTTGGGCGTTCGCGCGGCGATGGCGACACTGCCAGAGCACTGCCAGGAGATTCTCGACCGCTTCTTCGCTCGCGAGCAGAGCTACCAGGAGATCGCGGCCGCGCTTGAGATCCCGATGGGCACGATCGCCAGCCGCATCAGTCGCTGCCTCACGAAGCTGCGCGCCCAGCTCGAGGAAACTCGGTGACCGGTGCGGACCTCGAGCTCCCGGCTTGGAGCCTCCGCCGGGATGACCCCCGCGCCCGCTCGCTTGCCCAATCGTGGCCGCATCGCATCGACCGCGAGTGGGCCTGGGGCGACTCTGACGGCAGCGGCTTGCGCGTCGCGATCGTCGACAGCGGCGTGGAGGGCAGCCACGAGCTGGTTGGGGGCGTGCAGCGCGCGGTGGCGGTTGAGAAGACCGCGGCTGGCGATTGGGAGGTTGGCGACGACGAGCTCGGCGACGTCGCCGGCCACGGCACGGCGTGCGCCGGACTCGTGCGGTCGTTCGCACCCGAGTGCGAGATCTGGAGCGTGCGCGTGCTCGGTCCGAACTCCAAAGGAGGCGCGACGGCACTGCTCACCGGTCTGCGGTGGGCGGTCGAGCAGGGTTGCGAGGTGGTGAACCTGAGCCTCTCGTCGTCGAAACGCGAGACTGCGGCACTGCTGCACGAAGTCGCCGACGACGCGTATTTCGGCTCGAGTGTCTTCGTTGCTTCGGCCCACAACCTCGACGTACGCAGCTATCCATGGCGGTTCTCATCGGTTGTGTCCGTCGCGAGCCACGACGGCAGCGACCGCTTTGAGTTTCTGTACAACCCCGATCCGCCAGTCGAGTTCTTCGCCCGCGGTATCGACATCGAGGTCGCCTGGCTGGGCGGCACTCGTATCGTCGCCGCCGGCAATTCGTTTGCGACCGCCCACATCACCGGCATCTGTGCGCTGATCCTGGCCAAGCATCCGCACCTGACGCCGTTTCAGCTCAAGACCGTGTTGCGCGAGACGGCCAACAACGCCGTGCAGCATTGACCGAAGACGATCTCCGCGCCGCGGTGGCTGCCGGCGTGCTCGCCGCTCGCGAGAGCCACCGCCCGCTCTTGCAGGCGATCGTCGAGGTGGCGCGGGCCATCTTTGGCGCTCGCGCCGCGTCGATCATGCTGCTCGACGAAGGCGCCGGCGAGCTCGTCTTCGAGGCGGTCACGGGGGAAGGGGAGGACACCCTGGTCGGTCGCCGCATCCCGAGCACGACCGGGATCGCGGGCTGGGTCGCCGCCTCAGGTCAGCCGCTGGTAGTCGAAGACGTGGCGGAAGATCCTCGCTTTGCCCGCGATGAGGCTCAACGCACGGGCTATGTGCCCAAGGGCCTGATGGCCGTGCCGCTGCTGCGCGAGGATCGCGTGCTCGGCGTGCTCAACGTCCTGGACCGCCCGGAGCGCCGTCGCTTCAGCGTGGCCGAGATGGATCTCCTGGGGCTGTTCGCAAATCAGGCCGCGGTGGCGCTGGAACTGCTGCTCCGGGCCCGGCGCATGGAGGCGTTGCTTGAAGCGTCCGGGGACCATCTGGAGGCGGTGGCGCAGCTCGCGATGCGGCTCGACAGCCTCGAGGAAGACCAGCGGGCGGCGGGCGTTCGCCTGCTCGAGGATCTCGCGCAGATCCTGACTAGATAGCGATCCCTGCCGGGCCTTAAATGACTCGGGGCGGCCTGAGCCGCCCCGTCCCGAACAAAGCTGGAAGGACCTCAGAAGTGCTTGCCGAACTCCTCGGGCTTGTCGTGACCGCTGAAGCGGTGAGCCTCGACCTCGTCCTCGTCTGACTCCTGGTCGTTGCGATTGGCAAGGCGCTCGGGTTTGTCGTGGCCGGCGAAGCGATGCCCCTCGACCTCTTCCTCTTCGCTTTGCCCGATTCCCTCTTCGCGCTCGTCTTGCATAGTTGCCTCCGTTGTGGAAGTTTGAGCGATGCCCACTAGACGGATCTTCGCCGAAAATCTTCCCTGTGTCCGAATATCTTGCACCGCGTCTGATCGAAGGCACCTCGGCGCTGAGCGAACTGGTCGCCGCGGGCGACGCCGTGCCGCCGGGCGGAACAGTCGCAGCGCTGGTCGCCGTCTGGGCGGCGTCGCTGGCGGCGGCCGCGGCCGAGCGTTCGCGCCCCGAATGGAGCGACGCGGGCGGCGCGCGCGCGCAGGCCCAGGCCTTGCG
>JAVKSP010000004.1:0-57558 GCA_039583645.1 Solirubrobacteraceae bacterium | reverse complement strand
CACGAAGCGGCCCGCGATCGCCGCCGCAGCGGCCATCTCCGGCGAGACGAGGTGCGAACGCGCACCCCCCCCCTGGCGCCCTTCGAAGTTGCGGTTCGACGTCGATGCGACGCGCTCGCCGGGAGCGGCCACGTCGGGGTTCATTCCGAGACACATAGAGCAGCCGGCGCCGCGCCAGTCGAACCCGGCGCGCGTGAAGATCTCGTCGAGGCCCTCCCGCTCGGCCTGCGCTTTGACCTGCTGGGACCCCGGCACCACCATCGCGTAGACGCCGTCGGCGACCCGGCGGCCGTTCAGCATCCGGGCCGCGGCGCGCAGATCACCGATGCGCGAGTTCGTGCATGACCCCAGGAAGACGCGATCGAGCTTGATCTCGGTCATCGGGGTGCCCGGGATGAGGTCCATGTACCTCAGGGCGCGTTCATCCTGCGTCGTGGCCGGTTCGGGTACGGCGCCGGAGACCGGTACCACCATCCCTGGAGTTGTCCCCCAGGTCACCATCGGGCTGACCGCGCCGGCATCGATCACGACTTCGCGGTCAAACCGAGCGTCCGGGTCGCTACGCAGCGAGAGCCACTCCTGCTCGGGCAGCGACGCCGGCGCCCCGGGCCTGCCCTCGACCCACGCGAGCGTGACCTCATCCGGCGCCACCATGCCGGCCCTGCCACCGCCTTCGATCGTCATGTTGCAGATCGTCATACGACCCTCCATCGAAAGCCCCTCGATCGCGGGTCCGGCGTACTCGACCACGTGGCCGACGGCTCCGTCGACGCCGATCTGCCCGATCGTGGCAAGGATCAGGTCCTTTGCCGTGACGCCAAACCCGAGCTCCCCCTCGTAGCGGATGCGCATCGATCGCGGCTTGGCTTGCACCAGGCATTGGGTCGCAAGCACGTGCTCGACCTCGCTGGTCCCGATCCCGAACGCCAGCGCACCGAAAGCTCCGTGCGTCGCGGTGTGCGAGTCGCCGCAGACGATCGTCATCCCCGGCTGGGTGATGCCGAGCTCTGGACCGATCACATGAACGATTCCCTGGTGCTCGGAGCCGAGCGAGTAGATCGGGATGTCGAACTCGCGGCAGTTCCGCTCCAGGGCCTCTACCTGCTTGCGTGACAATTCGTTCCTGATCCGCACGGCAGCGGCCGTGAGATCGGTGGGGACGTTGTGGTCGGCGGTCGCCAGCGTGCGATCCGGGCGCCGGACGGGGCGGCCGGCCAGCCGCAGCCCCTCGAACGCCTGGGGGCTCGTGACCTCGTGGACGAGGTGAAGGTCGACGTAGATGAGCCCGGGTGCGACCTCGTGGGCGGCCCAGATCTTGTCGAACAGCGTCGCGCCCATCAGCTCCTGCGCAGTCCCGCGCTCACGATCGCGAGCAGCACAGCATCGTCGCCGCCGCGGTTCTCGAAGCGATGCGGCAGATCGGCATCGAAGGTGACACTGTCGCCCGGCTCCAGCCTGTGCTCGGCGCCGTCGCAGTGCAGGATCACGTTGCCGCTCTCGATCACAGCAGTCTCGCGGCTGCCGGGCTCATGGATCGGCGGATCACCCGGCCCACCTGTGGCCGCGCCCGGCGCCAGGACGTGCCGTGACACCTCCGCGCGCTGCCCCGGCAGCGGCGGAGTGAGGATCTCGTACTGGTGCCCGGGCGCCCGCTGCGGTCCCTTGCGCCGTTCGGAGCGGCGCACCACAAGCACCGCACCGTCCTCGTCGAGGCGCAACAGTTGCGAGAGGCGGAGCTCCAGCCCGCGCGCGATCCTGCTTGCCACCTGAAGCGTGGGGCTGGTCTCCCCCCGCTCGACCTGTGAGAGCATCGGCGCACTCACGCCCGAGCGCTCTGCCAGGTCGCGCAGCGACAGCGACATCGCCTCTCGCAGGGCGCGGATACGAGGGCCGAGGACGGGATCAGCTGGGCGCATGTGGCCGACCGTGACCGAGCCGCCGGCGCGGGCGAGCGATGCCGCCTGCTCGGCGTCAATCGCGGGGCCAACGGTCACTTTCCCCATATGGCTCGTACGTTATCACGTACGATTGTCTGTCCTGAGGCCGCGGTCGATCTGGATCACCAGCGCGAGCGCCCCGTTGACCATCTGCCACCACGTTGTGCGCATCACGCGCAGGCCCATCGCTACGAGGTCGGTCCCCTTGCGCCGATCCCGCTCGAACGCCGCGCCGCTCGAGTGGAACAACTTCCCGTCCACTTCCAGCACCAGCCGCTCCCGGCGCCAGAGAAAGTCCACGGTGTAGCGACCGACGCGGGCGTTGACCTCGGGCTCTGGCAGCCCGGCGGCACGAATCAGCGCAAGCATCCGGCGTTCCGCCTTCGATCGCGTCCAGGCTGGTCCTGATTCGCCCCGCAGCAAGACCTTGATCGCTGCGGTCCCCGGCCTTCCCGGTGCTCGCGCGACCGCTGCCTCGACGCTTTGCGCGGTGACCAGACGCAATGCCACACCCTCGGCGAACGCCTGCTCAAGTTCGCTTGGCGGCAGGTCTGCGCCGAGGTCGAGCACCGTCCTCGCCGGCGCAGTGACGGGGAGGCGATCGCATATGCGCACGTCGCGCGGATCCAAACGGGTTACCTGATGGGTCCTGATCCCTCGCCGCTTGCGGCCCTGCTGGCCGGTGACGGTGACGTCCACCTCGGATCCGGCGCGGCCCGGGGGCAGAAGCTTCCACATCACGGCGGCGGTCCGATGAGAGAGCACAGCCCCGCCGCCACACGCAAGCACCACGGCCGTTTCCGCAACGAGAGCCGGAGCCGCGCGGTGGCCCACCAGGTACACGCCTCTGTGCACGCGGTGTAGCCGCCCCACCTGTACCCGATGCGCGATCGCACCTCTTCGAAGCCCAAGCGCGTGCAACTGCGCGGTGGTGATGAGGCCGTTCTGGCGGCTGGCGATCAACGCCACGACGCGGTCGCAAGGCTCGTCTTCGGGCACCTGTATTTCGCCAAAGAACGGAGACTCGATTCGCCGAGTCGTGCGAACTGCCGAACCTGGAGGTAGAACGCCACGACGGGCACCGCCGCGCTCCGATTTTGTGCTTTTGGCAGGCGGTGCTGCGGACGGCTCGCGTCCCCCGGAGAGCTCGTGTCCCCCGGAGAGCTCGCGTCCCCCGGAGAGCTCGCGTCCCCCGGACGCCTCGCGTCCCCCGGAGAGCTCGCGTCCCCCGGAGAGCTCGTGTCCGCCACCCAGCTCGCGCGACCCTGAACCCCGACGTTTCCCAGATCCGACACCGCCGCTCACGCCCACCTGAGCCCGCGCCTCCCAAAAATTCGCCCCCCTCAACACACAGCTAGCCTCATGGCGTCATGCCCATGCCCTCCCGCCCCGACGTGCTCGTGCTCGGCGGCGGCGGGCTACTTGGCCTCGAGTGGATGATGGGGGTGCTCGCTGGGATCGAGGACATGACCGGCCTTGACCTGCGCGGGTGCGAGTACTTCGTCGGCACCTCGGCGGGCTCGATCGTCGCGGCCCGGCTGGCGAGCGGCCGCTCGCCGCGCCGCCCCAGCGAGAAGCCCCCCGCCAGTCCCGAGCCCCCACTCCCCGACAACGAGGTCGCCCCGGCGGGACTCGGTGCGACGGCGCTCGAGGCGGCGCGCCGCGCAGGCGAGTGGACGCTCGCCGCATGGTCGCCGTTCGCTCCCTTCGCGCTCAAGCTCGCGCAGCCGGGGGGCACCCGGCTGCGAGCCGGGATCCTGAGCCGGATCAAGCCGCCCCATCGCACGCTCGACGGCCTGCAGGCCGACGTCGAGCGCTACGGGGCGCGCTTCGACGGCCGCCTGCGGGTCGCGTGCGTTGACCGCCAAACAGGCGAGCGGGTCATCTTCGGCGCCCCGGGTGCGCCGCGAGCCACAGTCGCCGAGGCCGTCGCGGCCTCATGCTCGGTCCCCTGGATCTTCGCTCCGGTCACGATCGCCGAGCGCGAATACGTCGATGGCGGCGTCTGGAGCGCGACCAATCTGGACGTCGCCCCGGCGGGTCGCGGCACCTTCGTGCTGTGCCTGAATCCGACCGCGGGTCTAACCGACTCGCACACGCTGGTGGCGGTCGCCCGCAGGCTGGCCCGCTCGGCGGTCTCGATCGAAGCACTGACGCTGAGCCGGCGCGGTGCGGTGGTGCGCACGATCGCTCCCAACCCGGAGGCCTCTGCCGCCATGGGCGGAGACTTCATGGACCCCGAGCCGCGCAAGCGCGTGCTCGCGGCCGGCTACGCGCAGGGACTGAAAACGGCCGCCCAGCTCACGACACGCTGACGGGCTCACGCGCCGGGCCGCCGGCGGTCACCTCCCGGCGCCGTAATGCGTTCGCAAGTGCCCGCACGTAGGCCCGCCCAGCCGCCTCGAGGATGTCCGTCGAGACGCCCTGGCCCGATCCCGCCACGGGCTCGTGGCCGGCGCCGCCAAGCTCGAGCACGACCGAGGTCTCGCCGAGCGCGTCCTGCCCCGCCGTGACCGCGTCGACGCGGAACTCGCGCAAGCGCGCCTCGCAGCCGGTGGCGGCGTTGATCGCGCGGAAGATCGCGTCGATCGGGCCGTCGCCGGTGAACGATCCCTTGACGACCTCGCCCGACCCGAGCCGCACCCCGACCGTGGCGTGCGGCGGGCGGCGCGAGGAAGCTTCGACGTCGAACCACTCGAGTTGGAACCCGGAGACCTCCTCGCGCAGCTCGTCGGTCATCAGCGCCTCCAGGTCCAAGGCTGTGACGTGCTTCTTCTTGTCGGCGATCTCCTTGAAGCGCCGGAAGGCCGCGTTCAACGCGTCCCCCGAGACGGCGAAGCCGAGTTCCTGGAGCGCCTGCTGCAGCGCGTGGCGGCCCGAGTGCTTACCGAGCACGATCGAGTTGGCCTCGAGCCCGACTGTGGTGGCGTCCATGATCTCGTAGGTCGTGCGCTCCTTGAGCACTCCGTCCTGGTGGATCCCAGCTTCGTGGGCGAACGCGTTGCGACCCACGATCGCTTTGTTGGGTTGCACGGCGTAGCCGGTCAGCCGCGAGACCAGGCGGCTGGTGCGCGCGATCTCCCTCGTGTCAACGCCCGCAGACAAGCCGAGCAGAGGCTCGCGCGTGTGCAGCACCATCACGATCTCCTCGAGCGACGCGTTGCCGGCGCGCTCCCCGATGCCGTTGACCGCGCACTCGACCTGGCGCGCGCCCGCGCGCAGCCCCGCGAGCGAGTTGGCGACCGCCAGACCGAGATCGTCGTGGCAGTGGACCGAGACCGTCACCGACGCGAGCGCCGGCACCAGCGCGTACAACTCGGTGAACATCGCGCCGTACTCCTCCGGCGTCGCATACCCGACCGTGTCGGGCACGTTGATCGTGGTGGCGCCCGCCTCGATCGCCGCCGCGATCACCTCGGCCATGAACTCGCGCTCGGAGCGAAATCCGTCCTCGGGCGAGAACTCCACGTCGTCGACCAACTCCCGCGCGTGGGCAACCGCGGCCCGGGCCTGCCCCAGCACGTCCTCGCGCGTGGTCTGGAGCTTGTGGCGGATGTGCAGGTCGCTGGTGGCGATGAACGTGTGGATGCGCGGACGGGCGGCATCCCTGACGGCCTCCCAGGCGCGCTCGACGTCGCTAAAGGAGGTGCGCGCAAGCGCGCAGATCACGGGGCCCTCGACCTCCCGCGCGATCTCCCGCACCGCCTCGAAGTCACCGGTCGAGGTGATCGGGAAGCCGGCCTCGATCACGTCCACTCCGAGCCGCGCGAGCTGGTGGGCGATCTCGAGCTTCTCCTGGACGCCCAGCGAGATGCCCGGCGACTGCTCGCCGTCGCGCAGCGTTGTGTCGAAGATCAGGACCCGGTTTGGGTCTCCAACGTCGCTCATGTCGCTCCTTTCAAATCTCGAACTGCCTTCTCCTCGTCGTGGTGTGCGGCTGAAGACAGCCGCGGTGCGCTATTCCCCCCGCAGGGGGAGGAGAAGAAGTCGCAGGTCGAGCGCGGTCGACATGTGCGCCGCAGCGTAGCAGCGTGCGCGTGTCGTGGTGCTAGACGCTCGTGGCCGCACCGCAGACGGGACACGCCAAAAAAAAGCGACGAACCACACTCTCCACAGAACTTTGCCCCGTCGCGGTTATCCGCACCGCAGCTGGCGCATGTAGCCACGGCAAAGCGCCTAACCGGCTAAAGGCTCACCGTGCGTCCCGCGACAAACCCCTCGCCGGCGACGATCTCCTCCAGTACCTCGGAGGGCACCGGCAGATCGGTGGTGATGACCATCGCGGCGAGGTCCGCATCGTCTCGAGAGACCGCCGGGGCCTCGGGCTGACGGCCCACCGCGGCGGAGACGATGTTGATCCCGTGGCCGCCGAAGACGGTCCCCACGCGACCGATCATCCCGGGCACGTCCCGGTAGCGAAAGAGCGTTATGTGGTCCTCGAGCTGGACGTCGAAGCGCTGGCCCCAAGCCTCGAGCAGGTGCGGTCGGTGGCGGCGGCCGATCAGCGTGCCGACGGTCCGCACGCGATCGGAGCCGCCGGCCACGGTCACGCGCACCAGGTCCGTGTAATCGCGCGCGGTGCTGCGCTTGATCTCGGCCAGCTCGATCCCCCGTTCCTCGGCGATGGCGGGGGCGTTGACGACCCCCACGTCCTCCTCGGTGTGGCCGCTGAGCACTCCCAGCAGCACCTGGATCGCGAGCAGCCGCGTGTCGCGCTCGGCGATCCGGCCGAGGAACTCTGTCTCCACCCGGTCGATCGAGGAGCCGTCCGCCAGCGCCACCGCGATCCGGCCCAGCCCGCGGCACAGCGGCACGAACGGGCCCAGCAGCTCCATGTCCTCCGCGGGGATCGCGGGCAGGTTGACCGCGCTGGTGGGCACACCCCCCGTGAGCGCGGCGATGACCTGCTCGGCCGCCTGGAAGCCGGCGCGGTCGGTCGCCTCGGCCGTCGAGGCGCCGAGGTGGGGGGTCACGATCACGTTCGGGTAGGCGAACAACGGGTGCTCAGTGACGGGCTCTGAGCTGAAGACGTCGAGCGCCGCGCCGCCCACCTTGCCCGCGTCGAGCGCCGCCTTCAGGTCCTCCTCGACGACCAGCGAGCCGCGCGCCACGTTCAGCACTCTCACCCCGTCGCGACACTTGGCCAGCGCCGCCGCGTTTAGAAAGCCATCGGTCTCGGGCGTCTTCGGCAGGTGCAGGGTGAGGAAGTCCGCGGCCGCGTAGACCTCGTCGCTTGACCCAGCCCGTTCCGCGCCCAGCTCGCGGTAGCGCTCGGCGGAGACGTAGGGGTCAAATGCCATCACGCGCATCCCGAACGCTCGCGCCCGCTGAGCCACAAGCTGGCCGATACGCCCGAAGCCAAGGATCCCGAGAGTCTTTCCGTGCAGCTCCACCCCGGAGAACTGCGAGCGCTCCCAGGCCCCGCCGGTCAAGGACGCGTGCGCGCGCGGGATGTTGCGCGCCAGCGCGAGCAGCAGCGCCATGGTGTGCTCGGCGGCCGTGATCACGTTGGACTGGGGAGCGTTGACGACCACGATCCCGCGCTTGGTCGCCGCCGCCACGTCCACGTTGTCGACCCCCACTCCGGCCCGCCCCACGGCGCGCAGCCGCTGCGCGCGCTCGAGCAGCCCCTCGTCGACCTTGGTCGCCGAGCGGATTAAGATCCCGTCGTAGGCGCCGATCCGCTCCGCGAGCTGCTCGCGCGTCCAATCGGTGCCGAGGTCGACCTCGAAGTGCTCTCGCAATAGCTGCACCCCCGACGCGCCGACGTTCTCGGCGACCAGCACCCTGGCGGTCACGTAAGCCGCTCCAGCACCCAGTCGATCGACGCGGTCAGCGCCTCGATCTCGGCCGGATCGATCGCCGGGAACATGGCGATCCGCAGCTGGTTGCGGCCCAGCTTGCGGTAGGGCTCGACGTCGACGATCCCGTTCGCGCGCAGCGTCGCCGCGAGCGTCGCCGCGTCGACCGACGTGGCGAAGTCAACCGTGCCAACCACGAGCGAGCGCTTGGCGGGGTCCGCGACGAAGGGGCTGGCGAGGCTGTGCGCGGAAGCCCATGTGTACAGGTGCGCGGCGGACGCGCTGGTGCGCGCGACCATCGCCCCCAGCCCGCCCGCCGCGAGCATCCACTCGAGCTGGTAGGCGAGCAGCAGCAGCGTGGCCACCGCGGGGGTGTTGTAGGTCTGGTCCTGGCGCGAGTTCTCAAGCGCGGTGTGCAGCGAGAGAAACGGCGGGATCCAGCGTTCGCCGGCGGCCAGCTCCTCGACTCGAGCCACCGCTGCGGGGCTGAGGAGCGCCAGCCACAAACCGCCCTCAGACGCGAACCCCTTCTGGGGGGCGAAGTAGTACGCGTCGGCGTGCTCGAGCGCGACCGGCAGCCCGCCGGCGCCCGAGGTCGCGTCGATCAGCACCAGCTGGTCGGGGCCCGCACCCGTCGGGCGCACCACCGGCACCATCACTCCGGTCGAGGTCTCGTTGTGCGCCCACGCGATCGCGTCGGCGGCGGGATCTGACACCGGTTCGGGCGCGTCGCCAGGGTCGGCCGCCACCACCACCGGCTCGGCGAGGAAGGGGGCCGCGCGCGTGCAGGCGGCGAACTTGGAGCTGAACTCGCCATAGCTGAGGTGCAGCGCGCGCTCGCGCACGAGGCCGAAGGTGGCGGCGTCCCAGAAGGCGGTGGTACCGCCGTTGCCGAGCACGACCTCGTATCCCTCGGGCAGCTGGAAGAGCTCTTGGAGCCCGGCCCTGATCCCCCCTACGAGCTGCTTGACGGGCCGCTGCCGGTGGGAGGTCCCCATCGCGGCGGCGCCTTCCTGGGCCAGTCGCAGAATCCGCTGCACCGGAATCCGCGACGGTCCGGACCCGAAGCGTCCATCTTGGGGCTTGAGCTCGTCGGGGATCTGTAGGAGCGTCTGGGTCATGCGGCTCACGAAGTTAGCTCACGTCGGCCGACCGGTAGCTTGCCGCAGGTGGCCGTCGTGCTGTCCTGGAGCGGGGGCAAGGACTCCGCGTTGTCACTGTGGACGCTGCGCCGCGAGTTTGCGACCGAGCCGGCGGCGCTGCTGACGACAGTCACCGGCGTCTATGACCGGATCAGCATGCACGGGGTCAGACGGGAGCTGCTCGCGGCCCAGGCGCGGGCCGCCGCCCTGCCCGTGCTCGAGGTCGAGATTCCGCCCGCGTGCAGCAACGAGGTCTACGAGCAGCGCATGGGACAGGCGCTGGCCTCGAGTGAGGTGGCCGCCGCCGAGGAGGTCGCCTTCGGCGATCTGTTCCTGGAGGACATCCGCACGTACCGCGAGAAACGCCTCGCGCAGGTCGGCAAGCGCGCGCTGTTCCCGCTGTGGGGCCGTGACACGTCAGCGCTGGCTCGGACATTTCTGCAAGCCGGCTTCCAAGCGCTGCTTGTGTGCGTAGATCCGCGCCAGCTCGATCCCGCCTTCGCCGGGCGTCCCTACGACAAGCGGCTCCTCGACGAACTCCCCGCGGGGATTGACCCCTGCGGCGAGAACGGCGAGTTCCACACATTTGTGTACGCCGGACCCATCTTTGACCAGCCGATATCGGTTGAGGTTGGCGAGCTGCAGACGCGCGAGGGGTTCGTGTTCTGCGACGTTCTGCCGGCCTGAGTCCCGCTACTCCTCAAACTCAGTGTCGATCCAGTCCATGTTCGCGCGCAGCTGCTTGCCCACCACCTCGACCTGGTGGCCCGACTGCTCCTGGCGCATGCGCGTGAAGTTCTCCTGCCCGGCCCGGTTCTCGGCGATCCACTCGCGGGCGAAGTCGCCGGACTGGATCTCCCCAAGCAGCTTTTTCATCGCCGCCCGCGAAGGCTCGCCGATCACGCGGCTGCCCCGCGTCATGTCGCCGTACTCGGCGGTGTTCGAGATCGAGTAGCGCATGCCCGCGATCCCCTTCTCGTACATCAGATCGACAATCAGCTTCAACTCGTGCAGGCATTCGAAGTAGGCCAGCCGTGGGTCGTAGCCGGCGTCGACCAGCGTCTCGTAACCGGCCCTGACTAGCTCGGTGACGCCGCCGCAGAGCACCGCCTGCTCGCCGAAGAGATCCGTCTCGGTCTCGTCCTTGAAGCTGGTCTCGATCACGCCGGCGCGCGTGCAGCCGATGCCCTTGGCATAGGCGAGCGTGAGCGCCAGCGCGTGACCGGTGGCGTCCTGGTGGACCGCGACGAGGCCCGGCACCCCCGAGCCCTCGAGGTACTGGCGGCGCACCAGGTGCCCTGGCCCCTTGGGCGCGACCAGCGCGACGTCGACGTCCGGCGGCGGCGTGATCTCGCCGTAATGGATCGAGAAGCCGTGACCGAACAGCAGCAGGTCGCCTCCGGCGATGCCGTCGCGGACCCCGCCCTCCCACACCTCGCGGTGGAGCTCGTCGGGCACGAGCAGCATCACCAGGTCGCCGCGGCTCGCGGCTTCGGCCGGCTCGAGCACCTCGAGGCCCTGTCCGCGCGCCCGTTCGGCGCTGCTGGAGCCGGCCCGCAGGCCGACCACGACCCTCGCCCCGGAGTCCCTCAGGTTCAGCGCATGGGCGTGGCCCTGGGAGCCGTAGCCGATGATCGCAACGGTCTTGTCCTCGAGCAGCGCGAGGTCTGCGTCCCCGTCATAGAACATGAACGCAGCAGGCTACAAGGCCATGAACATGGGCGGCCGGCGCACATGTGCGCCGGCCCCGGTCGGAACATGTTCCGACCGGCCGGGCCGCGCATGCGCGGCCCGGGTCAGGATCGATCCTCTCGCCTATCCGCCGCCGAACTGGCCTTCCAAGGACATCACGTCGCGGACGTACTGCTTGGTCGTGGAGTACATGCCGTGCTGCTGCACCGAGGCGAGGCCCTGGTAGTAGCCCGCGGCCGCCTCGGCCTGGTTGCCGCCGGTGGCATTGAGCAGCGCGTGCAGCATGATCACGCCGCCGCGCACGTTGTCCAGCGCCGAGGCCGGGGCCAGCGGCACGCCACCGCGGTTCAGCACGTTGCCGATCCAGTTCCAGGTTCCGGGCAGGATCTGCATAACGCCGCGCGCGCCGACTGGGGAGACCTCGTCGTTGTTGAAGCCACTCTCCTGCCAGCCGATGGCGGCCGCCAGCGAGGGCGGGACGCCGTTGGCCGACGCGATCGAGCCGACCTGGCTCGCTCTCACCCGCTGCGGGGTCGGATACGGGGGGTCCTTGAGGTTGCCCACCGCCGAGGGACCCAGCGGCTGCGAAGTCGCCACCGAGCTCGGAGCCACTGAGCTGGTGCCCGGCAGCCTGAGCACGGTGCCCGAGAGCAGGAAGTGGCTCGAGTTCAGCCCATTGAGTGCCGCGAGCTCGGCGACCGTCGTCCCTGCGCGTGCCGCGATCCCCGAGAGCGTGTCGCCGGGCTGGACCACATAGGAGCCGCCGGCCGATGGGGCCGGGCTTGTGCTGGTGCTCGTGCTTGTGCTCGTGGAGCACCCCGAGTCGGTGTCGCCATCGTTGTCGGGGTCGCAGGCACTCGAGCTGGTGCTGGTCGAACTCGGGCTCGTGGTCGTGGTCGAGGTAGTCGCCGGGGCGCCCTGGGGGGGAATCGCGAGCACCGAGCCGGTGACGAGTCTGGTGGTGGGTGAAATTCCATTTGCAGCGGCGACCTGATCAATCGAGAGACCATCCGTGGCCGCGATCGAGGTCAGCGTCTCGCCGGGCATCACCGTGTGCATGTAGTCGGCCTTGGCGGCCGAGGGGGCGGCGAGCATCAATCCTGCCACCAGCGGAAGTAGGGCCGTTCGCAGTCGCATGGCGCGGCAGTGTTCCCGACTTCGAGGGGCGGCACCAACCGCTGCAAGCCCGCTCCCAAAATGCAAAAACGGTTTCAGGCGCTCGCGGCCGCCGCGAGCGTACGCCCCGGCACCAGCAGCGAGCCGTCTTCCGTTTGGAAGCGGGCGAGGCTCGCCGCGATGGTCCGCGAGAGCTCGGAGCGCTCCGCTTCCGAGAGCCGCTCCCACGTGTCGGCGAAGATGCGCGAGAAGTCGAGCGTCTCGGCGAGGAACTCCTCGACACCGTCGTAGCTGCGGTCGATCTCGATGCCCTCGACCACCACGTCGAGGAAGCCGGCCGACTCGAGCAGGCCCTGGAGCTTGTCGGGGGAGGCGAGCGAGAACATCCCCGGCTGGTTCGGGTCCGGCGGCTCGGCCTGGCCCAGCTCGACCAGCGCGCGGCCCGGGATCGTGGCCCACGGGTTGCGCTCCGGGCCGTCCCATACGGCCAGCGCGACGCGTCCAGAGGGCCGCAACACGCGACGGATCTCGCCGGCGGCCGCCCCTGGGTCGAGCAGCAGCATCACGCCCCAGCGGCACAGCACCGCGTCGACGCTCGCCGCCGGCAGGTCGATCCACTCGAGCTGGAGCTGTTTGAACTCGACGTTCTCGATTTCCTGCTCCTGCGATCGGGCGCGCGCCAGCGCCAGCATCGCCTCGGTCGCGTCGCTTGAGATCAGCGTTCCGGGCGCGATCCGTCTGGCGGCGGCAAAGCCGGTATCGCCGGGGCCGGCCGCCAGCTCCAGCACCGTCTGGCCGGGCTCGAGCGCAAGGTGGTCGACCATCCACTCAGATACGGCCGCGCTCGTGTCCCGGAGCCGGCTTGCCTGCCTGCCCCACCCCGCCGCGGCTCGCTCCCATCTGGCGAGCTGTTCGGCGCGAAGCTCTTGCGCGTCCACGATCGCTACCCGTCCCTGGGCGCCGGGCGGTCGCCTGGCTCGCCAAACGCCGCCTCGATCTGTGCGCTCATGCGGCGCGCGAAGATCGCCAGCAGCGCGTCCGAGGCCAACGGGTTCAGGCGCTCGATCGCGCGGTCGATCTCGGGCCATTGCTCAGGCGGCATCCCCGCATGCTGGAACGGACGCCAGACCTCCTGCATGAAGACCCACACGAAGGCGCGCGCCACAGCGTCGCAATGGTTCTCGATCTCCTCGAAGACGTCGAGCGCTGCGTCCAGCGAGATCCCGCGAGCGACCACCTCCTCGGCCACCGCCAGCAACGAGGGACTCGGCGCCTCGAACGTGTCCGGGGCGACCTGGCGCAACAGCCCCAGGCGCTCGGCGCGCTCCAGCACCTTCGGCGCCTCCTCGGCGGGGACCTGAAAGCGCCGCCCGAGCTGCGAGCGGGTCAGCGTCTCGGCGGGCTCGCGATGGCGCTCGGCCAGCTCCTGGCGGAACTGGGCGAGCCGCTGGGACGTCCCCTCGGCGTCGTTGAGCAGGCGCTTGATGCCGCCGAGGTTGAAGCCGTCGTCCTGGAGCTCGCGGATCAGCCGTAGCTGTGCCAGGTGCTCGGGGCCGTAGTAGCCGACGCGCAGCCGGACCTCGGGCGGCGCGAGCAAGCCGCGCGCCTGGTGGGCGCGGATGTTGCGCACCGACATCCCTGACGCGGCCGCCAGCTGCTCGATCGTCAGCTGGTTGGGCGAGTCTTGCCTGGCCCCGTCAACCGTGCCCACGCCCCCATCATATCGCCGTTTGATGTCACGTCGGCTGATGTGACCTCAGTCGAGCGCCCGCCGCAACAATTTTCCCGAGGCGGTGCGCGGCAGGCGCTCGGCGAACTCGAAGGCTTTGGGGATCTTGAAGCGCGCCAGGCGCTCGGCGCAGTGGCTGCGCAGCGCGGAGGCGTCAACGGAGGCGCCGTCGCGCACGACGACGGTCGCGATCACGGCCTCCCCCCACTCCGGGTCGGGGCGTCCGTGGACAGCCGCGTCGGCCACCGCGGGATGGATCAGCAGCACCTCCTCGACCTCGACCGGAGCCACGTTCTCACCGCCGGAGACGATCACGTCCTTGAGCCGCCCGGAGAGCGTCAGGCGGCCCCCATCGGCGAGCGCGCCGAGGTCGCCGGTATGAAGCCAGCCATCGACCGCGAGGGCTGACGGCGACACGGTCGCGCCTCGCACCAGCACCTCGCCCTGCGCTGATATCTCGAGCTCGGTGCCCGGCAGAGGCCAACCGAAGGTCGCGATCTGCGAGCACGCCTCGGTCATGCCGTAGGTCGGCGCAGTCGGCACGCCGGCGCTGCGGGCCCGCTCGAGCAGCGGGCTGGGAATCGGTCCTCCTCCCAGCAGCGCCCAGCGCAAGGCGGGCGGCTCGCGCAGGCCTGTGTCGAGCAGCCGCTCGAGCATCGTCGGGACCACCGAGATCATCGTCGGCGGCTCGCTCGTGTCCATCAGCGCCGCCACCACCGCGTCGGGCTCGAAGCGCTCGTGCACGATCGCCGTCGTGGCGTAGATCGCGCTGCGGAGCAGGATCGAGAGCCCACCGACGTGAGCCAGGGGCAGCGGACAGAGCCAGCGCTCAAGCGGGTCGAGACCGAGGGCGACCGCCGAGCCGAGCGCGCTTGAAAGCCAGTTGCCGAAGGTCAGCGGCACCTGCTTGGGCTCGGAGGTGGTGCCCGAGGTGTGCATCAGCGCGGCGACCTCGTCTTGTTGAGGCTGGTGGGTGTGTTGCAGCGAAGCGCCGTCCTCGAGCTCGTCGAGCACGATCTGCGCACTCGCGGCGCGGGCGTCTCGCTCTGTGGCTGCGAGCCGAGGGTCGATGGGGACCGCGACCGCGCCCAGGAGCAGGCAGGCGTGTACGGCGACGCAGAAATCCGCGCCCGCCGGCAGGGCCAGAGCGACGTGGTCGCCGGGCTGTGTGCCGCGTTCGGCCAGTGCACCCGCCACGCGACGGGCCCGCTGCTCGAGCTCCGCGTAGGTGAGACGCTCGCTCGGGGTCAGCACCGCGGTGCGTTGCGGCCGCATCGCGGCGGCGCGGGTCAGCCAGGGGAGCATCAGTTGGAACGGTAGTCTGCGACCACAGTTCGAAGGAGGAGCCGCTTTGCCGACCACCTGGCAGTCAGCCGCCGAGTACGCCGATATTCGCTACGAGAAGTCCGCGGGCGAGGACGCCGGCATCGCCAAGATCACGATCAACCGCCCCGAGGTCCACAACGCCTTTCGCCCCGAGACAGTGGTGGAGCTGATCGACGCCTTCGAGAAGGCGCGCGAGGATGAGGAAGTGGGCGTGATCGTGTTGACCGGCGAGGGGCCAGATGCGTTCTGCTCGGGCGGCGACCAGCGCGTACGCAGTGGTCGTGGCGGGGGCTATGTGAGCGGCGCCGATCCCGGCGAGGCGGGCAGGCAGACCGGTGTGGGGCGCTTCCACGTGACCGACCTGCACGTGCAGATCCGGCGGCTGCCGAAGCCGGTCGTGGCGATGGTGGCGGGCTACGCGGTGGGCGGCGGCCACGTGCTGCACGTGGTGTGCGACCTCACGATCGCGGCCGACAACGCGCGCTTCGGCCAAGCCGGGCCGCGGGTGGGCTCGTTCGACGGCGGCTTCGGCGCGAGCGTGCTCTCACGCCTAGTGGGACCCAAGAAGGCCAAGGAGATCTGGTTTCTGTGCCGCCAGTACAGCGCTCAAGAAGCGCTCGAGATGGGACTGGTCAACACCGTCGTTCCGCTCGAGCGGCTGGAGTCCGAGACGGTGCAATGGTGTCGCGAGATGCTGCGCATGTCGCCGTTTGCGCTGCGCATGTTGAAGGCCAGCTTCAACGCCGACGAGGACGGGCTCGCCGGGATCCAGCAGCTCGCTCACGACGCCAACCTGCTCTTTTACATGTCCGAGGAGGCACAGGAGGGCCGCAACGCCTACGTGGAGAAGCGCAGGCCCGACTTCTCCAAGTTCCCGCGCCGGCCCTAGGGGCGCTCGCGAGGGGACCAGCGGAAATGTCGAGCACCATCTCCCGTCCCCGGCGGCAACCCGATCCGCTGGCCCGCCGAGGCTCGAGCTCGGCCCGTATCTGGCTGATGGCGGCGCGGCTGCGCACGCTACCGGCGGCAATCAGCCCGGTGCTGGTCGGCACCGCGCTCGCCGGATACCTGCACGTCTTTCACCCCCTGCGCTTCGTCGCGGCGCTGGTCGGCGCGATCTTCATCCAGGTCGGCACGAATTTGTCAAACGATTACTCGGACGCGCGCCGCGGAGCCGACGCCGAGGACCGGCTCGGGCCGGTCAGGATCACCGCCGGCGGGCTGGTGCCGCCGCGACAGGTGCTGCTCGCGACCTACGTCTCATTTGGTGTCGCAGTGCTCGCCGGCATCTACCTGATCGCTGTTGCCGGATGGCAGCTGCTGCTGGTGGGTGCGGCGTCGATCCTGGCCGGAGTGCTGTACACGGGCGGACCGCGCCCCTACGGCTACGAGGGCCTGGGCGAGCTGTTCGTATTCCTGTTCTTCGGCGTCGTGGCGGTGGCGGGTTCGTTCTTCGTGCAGGTCCAGCATCTCGACTGGGAGGCGTTCGCGCTCGCGGTCCCGGTGGGGCTGATCGCCGCCGCGATCCTGATGGTCAACAACATCCGCGACGTCGAGACCGACCGCCGCGCACGCAAGCGCACGCTCGCCGTGCGGCTGGGGCGAGCGCGCGCCCGCACGCTGTTCGCGCTGACGATCTACGCGGCCTACGTGCTGCTTGTGATCACCTGGGTGTTCGGCCCGCTCAGCCCTCTGGTGATGCTGCCCTGGCTGACGCTGCCGGTCGGCGCGGAGATCGTGCGCGTGGTGCGAAACCGCAGCGACGGGCCCTCGCTGAACCGCGCGCTCGCGCAGACCGGCATGCTGCAGCTGGCCTGTTGCCTGCTGCTGTCGGTCGGGGTGCTGTTCAGCTAGTGGTCTCGTGAGGGTCTCTTGCGAGCGGGTGCGCGCGCCGCTGCAGGCCCCGTTCGAGGCAGCCTGGGGATCGGTTTCCGAGCGCGAGCTCGTGCTCGTGCGACTCGAGGATGGGGCCGGGAATCGTGGCTTCGGCGAGGCGGCGCCGCTGCCGGGCTATGGCAGCGCTTCGGTTGACGACGTGTGCGCGGCACTCAAGCGGTGGGCGGGCGGTGACCCCGATGAGATTGAGGTGCCGGAGGCGCGCTCGGCGATCGACCTGGCGCGGTTAGATCTTCAGGGCCGGCGGCTGGGAGTCCCGGTGTGGAAGCTGCTCGGAGCCGAGTCGGCGACCGGGGTGGCCGTCAACGCGACGCTCGCCGGATCTGCGGAGCTGGAGGGATTTCGCTGCGTGAAGGTGAAAGTCGGGCTCGGCGATGACCTGCAGCGGCTCCTGGCGCTGCGCGAGGCGCTGGGCTCCTCGGTGGCGATCCGCATCGACGCCAACGGGGCCTGGTCGGTCGACGAGGCGCTCGGCGCTCTGCGCGAGCTGTCGCGCGTGGAGATCGAGCTCTGCGAGGAGCCGGTGCATGGGCTGGAGGCGATCGGGCAGGTTGCCGCCGTGGCTTCGGTCCCGGTGGCGCTCGACGAGTCGGCGGGCCTGCCGGGCGCGCTCGAGCGGCGGTTCTGCGACGCGGTGTGCCTCAAGCTGGCGCGCTGTGGAGGGATCGCGGGCCTGCTTGCGGCCGCTGCCAGGGCCCGTGCCACGGGATACCGGGTCTATTTGGCCTCGACCCTGGACGGGCCGCTGGGGATCGCGGCGGCTTTGCATGCCGCCGCGGTGGTCCGCCCCGATCTCGCCTGCGGCCTGGCGTCGCTGTCCCTGTTTGAGCGCGCCGCGGCTTCGCTGGCGCCGCGCGATGGGTTCATGAGCGCTCCGGAGGGTCCGGGGCTTGGCGATGGGCTGCTGGAGTGGTATGGCTAGAGCAACTCGGCGACGGCCGAGGGCATCTCGAGGTGGACGGCATGACCGGCCTCGGGGATGAGTGCGACGCGCGCCTCGCCGATCGTGCGTGTCATCTGTTCGGCGATCGCCCGGAACTTCTGGTCGCGCTCTCCGGCGATGAGCGCCACCGGCATCGAGAGGCTGGCGAGTCGCTCCCACAGTGAGGGCAACGCGCCGGCGCCCAGACCTCTGAGCGCCCGTGCCAACCCGGCGGGGGTGTTGCGCAGCCGGTCAGCGTGCGCTTTGGCGGCCACCTCCGCAGGCTGGCCGGCGAGCACCGGCGTCTGCGCCCAGCTGCGGGCAAATTGCTCGATCGTCATGCGCTCGATGTCGGCGGCGAGCTGTTCGTCCGTCCGCCTGCGCGCTGCTCGCTGCGCCGGGTCGGCGATTCCTGGACTGGCGCCGATCAAAACGAGCCGCTGCACTCGCCCGGGCCGAGCGAGGGCATAGTGGAGCGCGATCCGCCCCCCCATCGAGTAGCCGGCAAGCGTGACTGGATCGGCGGCGAGGCGATCCAGGTCGCGGATGACGCTGTCAAGCGTGACCGGCTGGACCTGTGAGGCGCCGCCGTGGCCGCGGATGTCAGGGGCGATCGGCCGGTAGCGTTCGCCCAGCGCTGCGACCACGCCGTCCCAGCTTCGCCCGGTGTGGGTGAAGCCGTGGAGCAAGAGCAGCGTGCGGGCCACGGCCACAGATCATGACCGCCGTCGAGACATACCTGCTCCTGCGCGCGTTCTGCGATGAGCTCGCGCGATGCGGAATGCGCTACGCCTGCACCTCTCCGGGGTCGCGTTCGGCGCCGCTGGCGCTCTCGCTCGTGCGCGAACCGCGGATCGAGTGCTTCTCGCATATCGACGAACGAGCCGCCGGCTTCTTCGCCCTTGGCGCGGCCAAGGCGTCCGGGCGACCGGTGGCCGTCACCTGCACCTCAGGGACCGCGGCGGCCAACTTGACGCCGGCGGTGATCGAGGCTTTTCAGGCGGGGGTGCCTTTGGTGGTGCTCACAGCGGACCGCCCCTCGGAGCTGCGCGAGGTCGGCGCGGGCCAGACGATCGACCAGCTCAAGCTGTACGGGAGCGCGGTCAAGTGGTTCTTCGAGGTTGGCGTCCACGATGCCTCCGTCGAGCGGCTGCGGTGGATGCGCGCGCTGGCCTGCCGCGCCTACTGGACGGCGCTCGAGGGATATCCGGGCCCGGTGCATTTGAATTTCCCCCTGCGCGAGCCGCTGGTCTTGGAGGAGGCGCTGCCCGCGGACCCGAGCGCCCGCGCCGATGCACTCCCGTACGTCGTGCGTGAGCCCGTGGGGCCGCCGCCTTCGTCGGGTCCGGGTCCGGGTCCGCACCCCTCCGGGCGGCTGCTCGTAGTCGCGGGAGCCGGCACACCGGACGCGGAGGGGCTGGTCTCGTATGCGGCCGGGACAGGGATCCCGCTGCTCGCCGACCCGCTCTCGGGTGCGCGGCGCGGCGCGGCCGCGATCGCCCACTACGACTTGCTGTTGCGCGATCGCGAGTTCACGGAACAGCACCGCCCGGAGTTTGTCTTTCGCCTCGGCGATGTGCCCACATCCAAGCCCTTACGGGCCTGGCTGGCATCTCTGACCGATGTCCCCCAGATCGCGTTTGACCCCCACGGCCGCTGGCAGGACCCCGACGCCGTCGTGGGCATGCGGCTTCGCAGCCTGCTGCCGCAACCCGAGGGGCTGAGCGTGGCGCCAGGGTGGCTCGAGTCGTGGCGGGCCGCCGACGACACGGCGGCCGCGGCCATTTCGCCTGCGCTCGGCGACGAGCTCTCCGAGCCGCTTGTCGCGGCAGGGCTGGGCGAGTGGCTGGACGCCGAGACCACGCTTTGGGTGGCCTCCTCGATGCCGATCCGCGATGTCGAGACCTTCCTGCCCGCGCGCCCCGAGGCCCCCCGCGTGCTCTCCAACCGGGGCGCGAACGGGATCGACGGAACGATCTCGTCCGCGTTCGGCGCGGCCATGGCTTCAGCCGGCCCAGTGGTGCTGCTGACCGGCGACGTAGCGCTCGTGCATGACATCGGGGGGCTGCTCGCGGCGTCACGGTTGGGCTTATCGCTGACGATCGTCCTGCTCAACAACGACGGCGGAGGGATCTTCCATTTCCTGCCCGTCGCGGGGCAGCGTGATGCCTTCGAGGAGCACGTCGCGACTCCCCACGGGCTTGATTTTTCGCGGGTGGCCGCGGTTTACGGGTGCGAGTATGTGCGTCCCGCGACGACCGCCGGGCTGCGGGGCGCGATCGCAGAGTCGGTCGGATCGAGTTCGACCACGATCATCGAGGTGCGCACAGACCGCGAGCAGAACCTGGCGCTACACAGGCGCGTCGCGGAGGCGGTGCGGGCGGCGCTGTGAGCGCCGCCCGCCCTTCAGCTACTCGCCCGCGGCGAAGCTGACGCCGTCGAGGCTCGTGTAGCCGCTCACTTCGCTGCCGAACGGCTCGACGTGGCCCCCTTTGGAGATGTACAGGCTTCCCTCCGACCCGTCCAGCGTGTAGATCGGCAGATACAGCGCGTGGTGCGGTCTATCCGCCTTGGGCAGGGTGAACGCGATGGAGCCCGAAGTACCGCCTTTGATGCCCCCGCGCAGGTGGACTACGCCCGAGGAATCCTTGGCATAGCCCGCTGGCGCATAGCCGGAGGCATATGGGGTCCAGCCGTTCTTGAGCGCGGCGTTTTTCCAGTGAATGCTGCTGCTTGAACTCGACGTGGCCGCGTAAGCGCCGCCTCCGAGCGCAGCGAACAGCGCCAGGCAGGCAACTATCAGCGCCGGCGAGGGCAGGCGCACGTGATATGACCTCATGGGTCGCTCTCCATTCCGGGGCGATTTACCCCCCGGCCCCGTCGCGGTCGCCCTAGCCCGCGAGCACCGGTAGGAGCGCCTCGAGTTTGACTTCGGTCTCGGCGAGCTCTGCCGCCGGGTCTGAGTCCGCGACGATCCCAGAGCCAGCGTAACAGCGGGCGATGCGCCCGCGCAACAACGCGCACCGCAACGCCACGCAGAACTCGCCGTCACCCGTGGCGTCGGTCCAGCCGACTGGGCCGGCGTACCAGCCGCGGTCCATGCCCTCGAGCGCGGGGATGAGTTGGAGCGCTGTGCCGCGCGGCTCGCCGCCAACGGCCGGGGTCGGGTGAAGTAGTCCCGCCAGTCCGAGCACGCTGATCGGCTCTGCGAGCTGGGCGCGGATCGGGCGGGCAAGGTGCTGGATGTTCTCGACCCGCACCAGCATCGGTTCGGGCGCGGCCGTGACCCATACCGACCGCGGAGCGAGCAGACGCGCGATCCGGCGGGCGACGATCGCATTCTCCTCGCGGTCCTTGTCGCTGCGCAGGAGTTGCTCGCCGAGGTGGTCGTCGACGGCCGGATCTGCGCTGCGCCGCGCGGACCCCGCCAGTGCCACCGTGCTCGCTCGCTGGCCTTCTCGGCGAACAAGCAGCTCCGGGCTCGCCGCGACAAATGTGGCGTCGCCGCGGCCGACCGCGAACACGTAACACGACCCGAACGCCTCGCGCAGTACGGCCAAGACCGCCGCCGGATTGTGCTCGACGGGGGCGTGCACCTCGACCTCGCGGGCCAGCACCACCTTCTCCAGCCGCCCCGCTCGGATCCATTCCACGGCCCGCGCGACAGCTTGCTCATAGTGGCTCGGAGGCAGCGCGCTCAGCACCTGATATGCGCCCGCGGGCGCCGGATCGAGCAGCGGCAGGTCCGGGGGAGCCCACAGTCGCGCCAGTGACCCGTGGGCGCGGGCCAGCGCGTCCGCGACCGTGTCGTCCGGTTGCACGGCGACCGTGACGGTCAGCCGCACATCGCCGTCCCGGCGGCAGATCGCCACCTCCGGCACGGTCAGCGAAGCCGGAGCGAAGCCCGACCACGCAGGTGAACGCCCGCCGTCGCCAGCGAACGCCAATCCGCCGACCGCGACGAGTCCCGATCCGGGCGGACCGTCAGGATCGTCCGCCGCCGCGCCGCCGGCCAGCGCCCGCCAGCGCCGGCCCAATGCCGCGAACCTTCCGGGACCCTCCGCCTCCAGAGATTCAACCGAGCCCAGCGCGGCGAGCGCGAAGCGCCCGCGCTGTGGCTCCTCGAGACAGAACCACGGCTCGCCTCCGAGCCGCGAGGCGGCCACCACCGCGGATGGGTCGACAGTCGCGGCCAGCGGCGCGGTCGCGCTCGCGAGCGTGACCGCAGCGCTGGTGCGGGCGCGGCGCAGAGCCGCCTCGACCCGGCGCTCGAGCCGAGCGCCGGCCGCAGCGTCGAGCCACCCCGGGCCTGTCCTGCCGGTCGTCAGTTCCACCTCTACGAATGTACCCTCGGACGTCGTGATTGACCTGCAGAGGAGGCGACTCGGCCACTCCGGCCTCGAGGTCTCGGCCGTCGGCCTGGGCTGCAACAACTTCGGACGGCGCATCGATCTCGAGGCGACGCGCCGGGTGGTGGACGAAGCGCTCGACTGCGGCGTCACGTTCTTCGACACCGCAGACATCTACGGCCGCGGCCAGAGCGAGGAGTTCCTCGGGCAGGTGTTCGAGGGTCGGCGTGATCGGGTGGTGCTGGCGACCAAGTTCGGCATGGACATGGGCGATGGCAAGGGCCCGCGCGGCTCGCCGGACTACATCGCCCAGGCCGTCCAGAACTCGTTGCGCCGTCTGCGCACCGACACGATCGACGTCTACTGGTACCACCAGCCGGACGGAGTGACACCGATCGCGGAGACGCTTGAGGCGCTGGCCGAGCTCGTGCGTGCCGACACCGTTCGCGCGATCGGCGCCTCGAATTTCAGCGCCGAGCAGATCGAGGAGGCAGACGCGACGGCGCGCGAACGCGGGCTCGCCCGCTTCACCGCGGTCCAGAACGAATACAGCCTGCTCGTGCGTGATGCTGAACGGGATGTGCTGCCGGTCTGCGAGCGGCTGGGCCTGGGATTCGTCCCCTATTTCCCCCTCGGCCGCGGGTTGCTGACCGGCAAATACCGCCGCGGTCAGCCAGCGCCTGAGGGAACCAGGCTCGCCTCCCGCGAGCAGATCGCCAGCGACGAGGAGTTCGCCCTGCTCGAAGCGCTCGAGCAATACGCCGGGCAGCGGTCAATCACGATGGTCGAGGTCGCCATCGGCGCGCTGCTGGCGCGCGGCGTGGTCTCCTCGGTGATCGCGGGCGCGACCAAGCCCGACCAGGTCCGCGCCAACGCCGCCGCGGTGCGCTGGCAGCCGAGCTCGAGCGATCTCGAGCTGCTGGCGGAATTGCTTTAGGTCTCGCCCCGACCGCGGGCGATCGCAATCTCCCCCGTGCGGGCCATCTCCACCAGACCGAAGGGGCGCACCAGCCGCTCAAAGGCTTCGATCTTGTCGTACGTGCCGGTGATCTCGATCACCAGCGAGCGCCGGCCCAGGTCGACCACCTTGGCGCGGAAGACCTCGCAGATCTGCATGATCTCGGCGCGGCTCGCGCCGTCAGCGGAGATCTTGAACAACGCCAATTCACGTGCGAGCGTCTCCTCCGGCTCGAGGTCGCGGATCTTGAGCACGTTGACGAGCTTGTGCAGCTGCTTGGTCACCTGATCGATCGAGTGCTTGGCGCCGTCTAGCGTGAGCGTGATGCGCGAGAAGCGCTCGTCGTCGGTGGGGCCCACCGCCAGCGTGTCGATGTTGAACCCCCGCCGTGCGAACAGCCCGGTGATGCGGGTCAGCACGCCTGGCTTGTTCTCGACCAGGATCGAGAGGATGTGCTTGCGGCCGGTGCGCAGCTGCCCCGCCGCCTCGAGCTCGTCGAGCGAGAGCAGCTCCTTGGTGGCGGGCTCGCCCATCTACCCAACCATGTTCCGGGCGGGCTGACCTGCCGGGATCATCGGGAACGTGTTTTCCTCGCGCGTGACGCGCACGTCGACAAGCACCGGCCCCTCCATGGCGAGCGCCTGCTTCATGTCCGAGACGAGCGTGCGCTTGTCCTCAAACCTCAGGCCCGTCGCTCCGTAGGCCTCTGCGAGCTTGACGAAGTCGGGCCACCGCCCCATCTCGACATGGCTGTAGCGCCGGTCCCAGAAGAGCTCCTGCCACTGGCGGACCATCCCCAGGTAGCCGTTGTTCATCACGAACACCTTGATCCCGATCCCCTCCTGCACGCAGGTCGCGAGCTCCTGAGAGTTCATCTGCACGGAGCCGTCGCCGGCGATGCACACCACCGTTCGATCGGGACAGCCGACCTTGGCGCCCATTGCCGCCGGCAATCCGAAACCCATCGTGCCCAGGCCGCCGGAGTTGATCCACTGTCGGGGCCGGGCGAAGTGGAAATACTGAGCTGCCCACATCTGGTGCTGGCCCACGTCGCTCGCGACGATGGCATCTCCCGCGGTCGCTTCATACAGCGCCTCGATCATGTACTGCGGCTTGATCTCGTGGTCAAGCGAGTCGTCGTAGCGCAGCGGATGCCGCTGCTGCCAGGCACGGATGCGCGACCACCACTCCTCGAGCCTGCCCGGCTGCGGCGAGAGCGCCCGGTACTCCGCGCTCAGCCGTGGCATGATGTTGCCCGCGTCGCCGACGATCGGGATGTGGGCGGGCACGTTCTTCGAGATCTCCGCCGGGTCGACGTCGATGTGGATGAACTTCGCCCGGGGCGCAAACTCATCGAGTTTGCCGGTGATGCGATCGTCGAAGCGGGCGCCTATGGCACAGATCAGGTCCGCCTCGTCCATGGCGTAGTTAGCGGCGCGCGTGCCGTGCATGCCGAGCATGCCCAGCCACTGCTCATGCGGAGCGGGAAACGCGCCCAGGCCCATGACCGTTGAGGTCACCGGGAAGCGGTCGGATGTAGCGAGCTCCACCAGCTCGGCAGATGCGTCCGAGCTGATCACCCCGCCGCCGACATAGAGCACGGGCCGCCGCGCGTTCGCGAGCGCTTTGGCGGCAAGGCGAATCTGCTTCTGGTTGCCCTCCGTGGTCGGCTGGTAGCCGGGAAGTCGTACCTCGGTGGTCGGCTCGTAGGGGATGTCGCCGCGGCTCAGGTCCTGCGGGATGTCGACCACGACTGGCCCGGGACGCCCGGTGCGCGCGATGTGAAACGCCTCGTGGATGGAGCGCGGGATTTCAAGCGGGTGCTGAATCAGAAAGCTGTGCTTGACGATCGGCATCGTGATGCCGATCGTGTCCGCCTCCTGGAATCCGTCTGTGCCCAGCAGCTCGGTACGAACCTGGCCGGTGAGGAACACCACCGGCACCGAGTCCATCATCGCGTCGCAGATCGGCGTGACCAGGTTGGTCGCTCCCGGGCCGCTGGTCGCCAGCGCCACGCCCACCCTGCCGGTGGCTTTGGCGTAACCCTCCGCCGCGTGACCTCCGCCAGCCTCATGGCGGACCAGGATGTGACGGATGCCGGCGTCGTAGAAGGCGTCGTAGGTCGGAAGGTTGGCGCCCCCCGGCAGGCCGAAGACGACCTCGACCCCTTCGGCCTTCAGGCACTCCATGAGAGCGTCGACTGCGCGCATAGCGTGTTACTGGATCGGAATCGAGGCGGGTGGGCGAACCCCGTGCGCCGGGAGAGCGGCCGAGTGTAGCGGCGGCCGCTGTTTGCGGGCGAGGGTCAGGCCAGGCGGTCGGCCGCGCGATGGCGCATCTGCGCCTTCGAGGCGAGGGCATGCTCGGGAAAGAAGAGCTCGTTACCGCAATTCATGCACAGCGCGTCGTGCAGCATCACGACCTGGCCACAGTGCGGACATTGCCGGCGCAGCTCGCGATCCTCGGAGCGGTAAAACGCCGCGGCGAGCAGCCCGAACACGGGCACCGCCGCGGAAATTACGAACCACAGCAGGAACGACGAGCCCTTGCGTCTACCCACGAAGCCCCCCGCCATGCCGAAGAGCACCGCGATCCCGACATAGCCGAGATCCTGCACGGTGTACTTACCAGACGATTGTTTTAAGCGCCCAGATGGCCGCTATCACCACGCCCGCGATCAAGGCAATGTAGAAGACCGTCATCAACAGTCCGATCACAAAGTGGATGACGATCGCCGCCACTGCGACCAAGATCAGCGCTGCGGCGATGCGACGCAGAACCGGTGGCCGTTTGGGCGCTCGTTCGAGCGGTCGGTCTTCGGCGTATTGGAGCCGGGAGTCCATGCTCACAGCGTAGCGCTCGCGGGGGCGTTCGCAGTCGCGTTGCGATGTCTTGCCCGCGCAACCTTTGCCGCCTCCGCCAGGGCGTCGCGCTCGGCTTCGCGAAGCCTTCTGCGCAGCCGCCAGCGCGCGCCGGAGAAGGCGAGGTTCGCGACGGTCACGAACCCTGCCTCGTCGGCCCTCAGCGCCAACAGCAGATGCGCGATCCTGTCTCCCGCCGGCAGCTCACCGTCGGTGGCCTTGACGCAGTAGCAGTGGACGCGATGCCCGCCCGGACGGACCAGCACCGCGCCCGCCTGTCCGACCACCCATACGCCGAGGTGGCCTTGCTCGAGCACCAGACCAGTGCGGGCGAGCAGTGTGCGAGGACCATCGTTCAGCAGGTCGCCGAGCAGGCCGATGGCGGTGCGTTCGGGGGTACCGGCCCGTGTGCGCCGCCGCGGCTCGCGCAGCACCTTCGCCCCCCGCGCCGCGTAGAGCTCGGGAATGGCCCAGGCATGCAGGACCGCGATCATCGCGACGGGGGCCAGCAGCGGCTTCAGCCCGAGCAACAGCGCCGCCACCGCCAGAAACGGAAGCACGTGCGCGGCCGTGACCGCCGTCCACAGCAGGCCCGTGCGCCTGAGCGATGACTCACTCGCCAGCGGGCGCCACCAGACCCCTCCGAGCTCGGGCAGCGCACTCACGAGCCGCCCGCGATCGGGCGCCGCAGGATCACCACCGGTGCCTCCAGAGGTAGCTCCCGCACGTGCTCGGCGTGGGCGTGGCCATCTGCGACCACGGCGTAGTAGCCGCGCTCCAGCTCGGCTCTGAAGGCTGCCGCGGCCGCCGCGGCCGCCACGGGATCATCCGCCCGCCACTCCGCGAGCGTGGTATGGCCGGTTTGGTCCATGCGGATGAGACGAGACATTGGAGGCCTCCTAACTCGTTATGACACCCCCAGGCGCTCCAGGATCAAGCGCCTGACCTCGCCGCCGTCAGCCCGTCCTTTCGTCTCACGCATGACGTACCCGACAAGCGGCCCGATCGCCTTCACGTTGCTGGCGCGAACCTGCTCGGCGGCGCGGGGATCGCGTGCGATCGCCTGCTCCACGAGTGCGGCCAGCTGGCCGTCGGCCGCGAGCGCGCCAAGTTGCTCGCGTTCTGCGATCGCCTGCGGATCGCCGCCCTCGGCGGCAAGCATCGTGAGCACTTCGCGGGCGGCGTCGCGACTGATCTCTTTGCGCGCGACCATCGCCGCGAGCGCGGCCAGGCTCTTGGGCGTGACCCTCGAGGCAGCCGGGTCGGTTTCTGACTCAATCCGCTCCACCAGCAGCGGGATCCAGTTCGCGAGCTCGGTCGCGGGGACGCCGTCGGCGGCGACCGCCACCGCCCGTTCGAAATAGGCGGCCTGCTCGGCCCGGAACGCGAGCTCGCGAGCCTTACCGGGACTCAATCCGAGCTCGCGCTCAAAGCGCAGAGCGCGCTCGGCCGGCAGCTCAGGCAGGGCCGCGCGTGCCTCGCCCAAGAGCTCGTCCGATACCTCGAGCGGCATCAGGTCAGGCTCGGGGAAATAGCGGTAATCCTGCGCCTCCTCCTTGGAGCGAAGCGGCGTCAAGCGGTCGCTGACGGGGTCGTAGTGAAGCGTCTGGAGCTCGACCACGCCGCCGCCATCGAGGAGCTCCCGCTGGCGCCCCAGTTCAGCGCGCAGTCCACGCTCGAGGAAGCGAAAGGAGTTCATGTTCTTGAGCTCCGTCTTGGTCCCCAGCGCCTCCTGGCCGGCCGGCCGGATCGAGACGTTGGCGTCCACCCGCAGCGAGCCCTGCGACATGTCCACGTCGGAGACGCCGAGCGACTTCAGCGTGGTGCGCAGCAGCGTCAGCCACTCGCGCGCCTGCTCGGGGGAGCGCAGGTCGGGTTCGGTCACGATCTCGACCAGCGGCGTACCGCAGCGGTTGAAGTCGACCACGGAACGGGCCGAGCCGTGAATGCGGCCGCTCTCGGACAGGTGCTCGAGCTTCGCCGCGTCCTCCTCCAGGTGCACGCGATGGATGCGCACGTCGCCGAGCTGACCGCCGCGACAGAGCGGTTCGTCGTATTGCGAGATCTGGTAGCCCTTGGGACTGTCCGGATAGAAGTAGTTCTTGCGGTGAAAGACCGAGCGCCGGGCGACCTCGGACCCAAAGGCAAGGCCGATCATGGTCGCGAAGCTGACGGCGCGTTCGTTGGTGACGGGCAGCGCGCCGGGGAGCCCCAGACAGACCGGGCAGGTGTGCGTGTTGGGCGGGTCCCCGAACGTGACCTCGCAGGCGCAGAACATCTTCGTTCGCGTCGCGAGCTGCACATGGATCTCGAGCCCGATCACGGCCTCGTACTCAGGCACGAGCGCTGCTCCCGTCAAAATCGATCGCCTGCTCGAGCGCGAATGCTGCATCGAGCAGCCGGTTCTCGGAGAACGCGGGGCCGGCCAGCTGAAAGCCGACCGGCAGCCCCTCACTCAGCCCGCAGGGGATCGAGATCGCCGGGATTCCGGCAAGCGGCATCGGCACCGTGCAGAAGTCGTTCATGTACATCTGCAACGGGTCATCGGTCTTCGATCCGAGCTCGAAGGCCACCCAGGGGCTCGTGGGGGTGGCAATGAAATCGAAGCGCTCGAACGCGGCGGCAAAGTCGTGGGCGATCTTGGTGCGCACCTTCTGCGCAGTCCCGTAGTAGGCCTCGTAGTAACCGCTCGAGAGCGCGTAGGTGCCGAGCATGATCCTGCGCTTGACCTCGCGCCCAAAGCCGCCACCGCGGGTCCGCTCGTACATGGTGGCCAGATCGAGCGCGCCATCCACGCGCAGGCCGTAGCGCACGCCGTCATATCGCGCCAGGTTCGCCGACGCCTCGGCCGGCGCGATCAGGTAGTAGGCCGAGAGCGCGTGCGGCGCGTGGGGCAGGCGACAGGGCTCGATCGAAGCGCCCAGCTCTTGCGCCAGCGCGAGCGTGCGCTCAAAGCCCTCACGGACCCCCGGCTCGATGCCACCCTCCAGCCCGGTCAGCTCCTCCGGAATTCCAAGGCGGATGCCGCGCAGGTGCTCGGCCCGCGGCCGCTCGATCGGCTCGGGAAGCTCAAGCGAGGTCGAGTCGCACGGATCGCGGCCGACCATGTGCGCCAGCAGGAGCGCGGCATCGGTGACGTCGCGCGTCAGCGGCCCGGCCTGATCCAGCGAGGACGCGAACGCGATCATCCCGTAGCGGGAGCAGGCCCCGTAGGTGGGCTTCATGCCCACGACTCCGCACAGTGCCGCAGGCTGGCGAATCGAGCCTCCCGTGTCGGTCCCGATCGCCCATGGTGCGAGTCCGGCTGCGACCGCGGCAGCGCTGCCCCCGGACGAGCCACCCGGCGCCCGCGAGCGATCCCATGGGTTGAGTGCGGGGCCGAAGCCGGAGTTCTCAGTCGAGGAACCCATGGCGAACTCGTCCTGGTTGGTCTTGCCGAGCAGCGGTGCGCCCGAGTCCGCGAGGCGCTGCACCACGGTCGCGCTGTATGGGGGACGGTAGCCCTCAAGGATGCGAGAACCCGCCTGGCTGGGAACGCCCTCGGTGCAGAAGAGATCCTTGACTGCGACCGGCACGCCGCCGAGCGGAGCATCGCCGGCCGGGGGTGCGGGCGGCGGGCCCTCGGCGACCCAGGTGAAGGCGTTTAGCTCGTCCGCCGCGGCGCGCTCACGGTAGGTCTCGAAGAGCTCGGCGGGGTCGATTTGCTTGGCGTGCACCGCCTCGACCGCCTGGGCGGCGCTCAGCTCGAGCAGCTCCCCGGTCATGCGGGGGCGGCGCCGGGGCTCGGGACGCCGAAGCCGCCGTCGACCGGCTCGGGGGCGCCCGCCAGCACGATGTCGCGCTCGAGACAGGGGCGCGGCTCATCGGGGCGCAGCGGCGCCGGAAGGTCGACGACGTGCGAGGTCGGCGGCACGTTCTCGAGGTCGAGCTCACGGATCTTCTCGATGTGGTCGAGCACATGCGAGAGCTCCGCCGCCATGCGGTCGAGCTCGGCGTCGGTCAGCTCGAGCCTTGCGAGCCGCGCGACATGCACCACCTGATCACGATCGACCATCGAGGCCGGATTCTAGGCGGGGGTACCCCAACACCCGCTCGGCGGACGCGTCTTACAGACTGAGCGTCTCAATCTCGAGGGCGGCGGGATCGGTGCCGCCCTCCTGGCGCATCGAGACAAACCCCCCGCAGGTGATCGCGAGCGCGGCGAAAATTCCCAGGTAGGCGCCGCTGAAACGGTCGAGCGCGCCGCTGGCCGGCAGCGTCGGCGGAGCGATCAGCACGCGCACGATCAGGGAAATCGTGCTGAGCGCGCCCAGCAGCGTCACGAGCACGCTCAGTACAACCGGCAGCGCGGGCGCCGGACGCCTGGCCTGAAAGTACGCCAGCAGGATCGCGCTCAGCGCCGTCACCAGCAGCAGCCAGCGGAGCACGGGAAGCTCTTCCCAGCCGGTCCACGCGGTCGCGCCGGGGAGCCCGGCGTGCCCCCCGGCGAGCTTCGGGCCGAGCCCGTACCACTCCAGCGCGAACATGAACACCAGCAGCAGGACACCGCCAATGCCGGCTATTACCTCGCCGGCACGCAGCCGCGTGAGCTCGACCGCCCTGAACCCGGCGCCGCTCACGCCGGGGCGGCTGCGCTCATGCGCTCGACCAGTGTGCGCGCGTCGTGCTCGGAAACCGGGCGAATCTGACCTTGGAAGGCGAGCTTCCAGTGCTCGCGCGGCCACTTGCGGATGTGCTCGAGCTCATCCACCAGCGATTCGGCCGGGATCCACTCGGACTTGGGGAGCACGACCTCGGGCGAGGTCGGAAAACGCCAGGGATACGGGTCCACCTTGCCCGGTTTCCCAGGCCAGATCTTTGCTCGATCCTCGTACATCTCGCCTTCCACCACGACGCTCGCGGCGAACGCCATTTCGCGCGTGAGGTAGAAGACAACCCTGTCGCCCGGCTCGATCTGGAGCGCGCGGTTGCGATTGCGTTCCTTGATGCCGACCACGGCGAAGTCATGGGCGAGCGTCGCGTCGTAGTTCTCGGGCGACCCGGTGAGGATCCACGTCTGACTCACTGCAGCGATGCTAGTCGGCTGCACGCTCGCCGAGCTGCACACGAGCGGCCTCGAGTGTGTTTCGCAGCAGCATTGCGGGCGTCATCGGTCCCACGCCGCCGGGCACCGGCGTGAGCAGACCGGCGCGCTCGAGCACACGCTCGAAATCGACGTCGCCGACCAGGCCGTCGCTGGTGCGGTTGATGCCAACGTCGATCACCGCGGCGCCCGGCCTGACGTGTTCCCGCCCGATCATGCAGGGCACCCCGACGGCAGCGATCAGTACGTCGGCGCGGTTGCAGACCGCGGGCAGGTCGTGTGTGCGGGAGTGGCACATCGTGACGGTGGCGTTGCGGTGCAGCAGCATGGCAGCCACTGGCCGGCCGACGAGATTGGAGCGGCCGACCACGACTGCCCCGGCGCCTTCCAGCGCCACCCCGTGCTGGTCGAGCAGTTCGAGGATCCCGAGCGGCGTGCAGGGCCGCAGCCCCGCGGTGTTCTGCATCAGGTGCCCCGCGCTGATCGGCGTGAGGCCGTCGACGTCCTTCTCCGGTGCGATCAGCGCGGTCAGCGACGAGCCGTCGAGGCCCTGCGGAACCGGGAGCTGCAGCAAGATGCCGCTGATCGCAGGATCGCGGTTGCACTCCTCGATCACGCGGGCTACTTCCTGCTGGCCTGCGTCCGCGCTCAGATGGCGGTGATGGTCGACGATTCCCACTTCGGCCGAGACGCGGCGCTTGTTGCGCACATAGATCTCCGAGGCGGCGTCGTCGCCCACGAGAATCGTTGCCAGTCCCGGCCGCGTACCCGTCTCTCGCTCCAGCCGCTCTACGCCTCGGGCTACCTCCTCCCGGATGCGGGCAGCAGCGGCTCGGCCGTCGACGATCGTGGCGGTCATGGGCGGGGAAGGTAAACGATGGGAGCACCCCGGCGGCCGCTTGACCGCGCAGGCGCGGACTCCCGCCGGCGCTTAGCGCTTTGAGATCGGCGCCAGCTCGGCGAGGAGCTTTCGCTCCGTGCGGTCCGAGGCGAATCTGATCACGACGATTCCTCCCGGTTCAATCCCCGTGACCACGCCATCACCGAAGGACGGATGGACGACATCGTCGCCGAGTCGGTAGTCGACGGCGGTCCTCCCGTCGTCTGCCGCCCACCCCCCCTTGGCGGCGCTGGACCAGGAGATCGCGCGCGGTCGCGGCGGATGCTCCTCCTGGTCGGTCAACTCGATCGGGATCTCCGAGATGAAACGACTGCGGATGCCGTAGGCGCGCCTCCCGAAGAGGCCGCGGCTGCGCGCCGAGGTCAGGTAGAGGTCTCGCTCGGCGCGGGTGATGCCCACGTAGCACAGGCGCCGTTCTTCTTCGAGGCCTCCCTCCTCGAGCGCTCGCGGATGCGGGAAGACCCCTTCCTCACAGCCGATGATGAAGACGATGGGGTATTCGAGCCCCTTCGCGTTGTGGAGCGTCATCAGCGTCAGCAGGGCACGGTCGTCCGAGCGCTCGTCGGCGTCGGAAAGGAGCTGCAGCTGCTGCAGGAACTCGTCGAGGCCGCGGTCGCCGTCGCCGTTGCTCTCAGACGAGCGGGCCGCGTCGAACTCCGCAGCGACGTTGACGAGTTCCTGGAGGTTCTCGATCCGGCCTTGGGCCTCGAACGTGCGCTCGGCCTCAAGCGCTTCCAGGTAGCCGGTATCGCGCAGCACGGCGTGGAGCAGGATCGCGATCTCCGTGCCGCTGTCCGCTCGTTCCCGCAGTCCCGCCATGGTGGTCATGAAGCGCTGCAGCGCCTTGATCGCTGGGGGCCCAAGGCCCGCTACCTGCTCGGGTTGCGAGGCGACGTCCCAGATCGACATCCCGGTCGTGTTCGCATACGCCAGCAGCCGCGAGACCGAGGTCGACCCGATGCCCCGCTTGGGCGAGTTGACGATACGCGTGAAAGCGCCCGCATCCTGAGGGTTCACGAGCGCGACCAGATATGCCATCGCGTCCTTGATCTCCGCGCGCTCGTAGAACTTCAGCCCACCGACCACCTGGTAGGGGATCGCCGCGCGCACGAGCGTGTCCTCGAGCACGCGTGACTGCGCGTTGGTGCGGTAGAAGACCGCGATCTCCGCGGGCGAGTTGCCCTCGTCCAGGAGGCGCTCCACCTCGCCGACCACAAAGCGCGCCTCAGCGTGTTCGTCGTCGAGCTCGCGGATCTTGATCAGGTCGCCTTCCCCCAGCTCGGTCCACAGGTGCTTGGGCTTCTGGTCGCGGTTGTTGCGAATGACCGCGTTCGCCGCGTTCAGGATCCGCTGCGTGGAGCGGTAGTTCTGGTCGAGCGTGACGACGTGCGCGTCGGGATAGTCGTCGGTGAACTCGAGGATGTTTCGGATGTCGGCCCCTCTGAACGAATACACGCTCTGAGCATCGTCGCCGACCACCATCACGTTGCGCCGCTCGGACGTGAGCAGCTTGAGCCACCGGTATTGGGCGTGGTTGGTGTCCTGGTACTCGTCCACCAGGACGTGACGGAAGGAGGCGGTGTAGCGGTCGCGGACCTCCTGGAACATCGTCAACACGTCGACCGCCCGAAAGAGGAGGTCGTCGAAGTCCATCGCGTTCATGCGGTGGAGCTCGT
Organism: Solirubrobacteraceae bacterium; assembly: GCA_039583645.1. Lineage (GTDB taxonomy): Bacteria > Actinomycetota > Thermoleophilia > Solirubrobacterales > Solirubrobacteraceae > Palsa-465. The sequence goes on along the minus strand of JAVKSP010000004.1, from coordinate 24,169 downwards.
GCTCGTATTGGCGATAGACCTCGGCCACCGTGCGCTCGAAGAACGACCCCACCATCTGCCCGTAGCCGTCCGCGCCGATCAGCTTGCTCTTGGCGTCCGAGATCTGGGCCTGGATGGAGGCCGGGGTGAAGCGCTTGGGGTCGATGCCGAGGTCGTCCAGGCAGCGTTTGACCAGACGCCGCGAGTCGGCCTGGTCGTAGATCGTGAAGCGGCGCGTGTAGCCCAGCCGGTCGGCGTGCGCACGCAGCATGCGCGCACACGCCGCGTGGAACGTCATCACCCACATGGTGCGGATGCGACCACCGACGAGCAGCTCGACGCGATCGCGCATCTCCCCCGCGGCCTTGTTCGTGAACGTGATCGCGAGGATCTCGTTCGGATACGCCGCGCGGGTCGCCAGCAGATAGGCGATGCGGTGCGTCAAGACCCGCGTCTTGCCCGACCCCGCTCCAGCCAGAATCAGCAGCGGTCCTTCGCCGAACGTGACCGCCTCGCGCTGCGGGTCGTTCAGCCCAGCGAGCAGTGCATCGAGGTCCGTCGGCGCTTCGGGCATTGACCGTCAACGGTAGCGGCCGTGGTTGTCGTCACCGGGGCGCTGAGTCGGCCATGATCACGCCACCCGTCCCGCGCGAAGGGGTCGGGCCGAACACCAGATCATGCCCTTTTCCGCCCTTGCACTCGCGCTAGCCGCGGCGCTGATCCACGCGAACTGGAACCTCCTGCTTTCGGGCGCGGATGACACGCACAGCGCGACTGCGGTTGCCGTGCTGGTGGGCGTGGTCGTGTTCGCGCCCGTGGCGGCGCTGACGTGGAGGATCGCGCCGGCAGCCTGGCCCTACATGGCGGCCTCGAGCGCGCTCGAGCTGCTGTACCTGGTCTTTCTCGCCTCAGGTTACGCGCGAGCTGCCATGAGCTTCGTGTATCCGATTGCCCGCGGCTCGGCCCCGGTGCTCGTGTTGGTGATAAGCGTGCTTGCGCTCGGCTCGAGCTTCTCGGCCCAGTCGGTGGTGGGAGTGGTCGCGGTGGCCGCGGGTGTGGTGCTGGTGCGGGGGCTGCGGCCCGCTGGGCAATCGACCGACCTGCTGCTGGTAATTGCTGTCGGGGCGTGCATTGCCGGCTACACACTGGTGGATAAGCATGGAATCGCGCATGCCGCGCCGACCGCGTACCTAGAGGTTGTCTTCGCGGTCGTCGCAGCCGCCTACGCGCTCGGCACGTGGCGGGTCCGCGGTGGGCCCGCGTTGCGCGCGGCGCTGGGCGCGCGCACCGTCGTTGCCGGCATTGGTTTCTTCGGCGCATACGCACTCGTCCTCGCCGCGCTCAAGCTGGCCCCGGCCCCATCGGTGGCGGCTGTGCGCGAGTCAAGCGTGGTGATCGCCACGGTCTGGCTGGCGCTCACCGGCCGCGAGCGGGTCACGCGCGAGCGACTCGCAGGCGCGATCGCAGTGGTCGTAGGCATCGTCCTCATTTCACTGGCATGAACGACCTGTTGGACCAGCTTCGTGAAGCCTGCGCCGCTGTGGCCGAGCAGTCTGGCCATGTCTCGGTCGTGCGCGATGTGATCGCGCGCTATGGCGGGTCGCTCCCCATGGCACCCGCTGCTGTTGCTCCCGATCCGAGAGCCCACCTCGTGAGCGGCACGCGCGAGGAGCTGGCTGCCTTCTGGCTCACGCTCGATGCGATCAACTTCGGCTCGGGCTGGTTTCCGACCTTGCGCAAGCGCCGAGGCCGCTCAGGCTATTTCACGATCGCCAGCGGATTGACGAGACGCTTCAAAGAGCACGGGCCCTGGAGCGCCGAAGCGCTGGCTGCTATTTCCGCCGCCGACGTCGCGGCCGCGCTCGGGCAAGACCCCCGACACGAGCTGATGGGCCTGTTCGCGGCCTCCCTGCGGGACCTCGGCGAGCACGTGGCGGACGCGTACGGCGGGCATTTCGCCATGGTGGTGGACCGTGCGCGCACGTCCGCGGCCCAGCTGGTGACCGAGCTTGCCGGGTGGAGCTGCTTCGAGGACGTCTCTGTCTACCGCGACCTGCATGTGCCGTTCCTCAAGCGGGCACAGATCGCCGCTGCCGATCTGGCGCTCGCGCGAGTTGGCGATTTCGACGACCTGGAGCGCCTCACCGTGTTCGCCGACAACCTCGTCCCCCACGTGCTCAGGCTGGACGGCGTGCTGGTGTTCGAGCCGGGCCTGGTCGCACGCATCGAGCACGGCGAGCTGATCGAGCACGGGTCGATGGAGGAGGTCGAGATCCGCGCCTGCGCCGTACACGCGGTGGAGCTGCTGTCGGCTCACATCCGGCAGCCCGCGGCCGAGCTCGATCGCATCCTCTGGCAGCGCGGTCAGCAGCCGCGCTACAAGGCCCGCCCTCGCCCCCGCTCGCGCTCTACGGCCTACTGACTAATCGGTGGCGAGCCGGTCCGTGGCCTCCGCGTGCGCCCGGGCGATGGCCGCGGCTGCCTCATCGCCGACCAGGAGCTCGGCGCGCAGCGTGCCACTCGAGAGCAGGTCGACCGCAGGGGCGCGACCGATCACAGTCGCAAGCGGGTCGAGCTTGATCACGGTGGTCTCGCCGCCACAGGGCTCAGAAGCGGTCGCGATGACCGTGACAGAGCCTCCTTCAACGAGCCGCCGCGCCGCGGAGAGCGCCCGGCGGGCCGCTTGCTCGTGCAGGCCGTCCAGCGTGTCCAGTAACACCACGGCGTGTCCTCCGCTGATCGCGATCGAGCGCGCCCGATCGATTGCTCCGTAGACGGCGCGGTCCTGGGCGGACGTTGGCGAAGCGAACGAAAGCGCCTCCAGTGGCGGCGCCGGCCCCTCTTGCCATTCGCCTATCTCCTCGGGCCGGACCCCCGCCAGCACGACAAGCAGCTCCAGATCGTCGCGTGCTGCCAGCGCCCCGGCCAGACGTCGCAGCGCGTCGGACTTGCCCGCGCGCGCAGGCCCTGTGATCGTGACCCGCGACCCCTTTCCGATCGGAGTCAGCGACTCGACCGCGGTGAGCAGCGGATCGTCGGACTCGAACCTGAACGGCTCGTCGGGGAATCTCGACGGGAGCGATTCGAAGCGAGCGCGGTCAGATGTCGGCGCGGCAGCCGGCTCGGGCTGCTCGGGCTCGGCCGGCGCCCGCGGCTCGCTGTGCTCGGGCTCGGCCGACACAGCGGCATCCGTGACCTCGGCCTCGGCCGGCGCAGCTTCTTCCGTCGCCTCGACCGGCGCAGCGGCGTCCGTGGTCTCGTCGGAGGCCTGTTGCCGGCCGCCGCCACCCCGGCGTCCGCGGCGCCGTCGCGGTTTTGGCTCAGCCTTGCGCTTCGCTCCGTCCTGGCCCTCGGCGCCCCCTTGGCGCGCAAGGATCGCGTCGACGAGCTGCTCGCGGCGCAAAAGGCGATAGCTGTCGATGGACAGCTCCGAGGCGATCGTGTGCAGATCCGCCAGCGGACTCTGCTCAAGGGCTTCCCGGTCGAGGACGGACATGGCGGGGCTGAATCTAGCGTGCCGCCCGGCTGGTCAGGCGCCACCCTGCTCCCAGCGCAGCGCGTCCGAAAGCCGCAGCGCGGGATCGACGGTCGCCTCGCCCTCGAGCGCGGCGCGGACCGCAAGGAAGGCGGCGACCTCGGCTACATCATGGACCCGAAGCACGTGAACCCCAGCCGCCGCTCCGAACGCGACGGCGGCGAGTGTGCCCCCGAGGCGAGCACGAGGCTGGCGTTTGGTAATCGCGCCGATGAAGTCCTTGCGCGAGGCGGCAAGCAGCAGTGGGCGCTCAAGCTGGTGCAGCGCCGGCAGTGCACGCAGGACGTCCACCGTCTGCGCGGGAGTCTTAGAGAAATCGGGCCCCGGGTCGAGCATCAGCTGGCCCAACGCGACTCCGCGGGCACACGCGAGTTCGATCCGGGCGCGCAGGAACTCCTCGACGTCAGCGACGATCCGCCCGTCGAGCGAGCGGTCGAGCAGCTTCTGCTTGGGCGCCGCGCGAGTGTGCATGACGATCAAGCCCGCGCCAGTCTGCGCGCAAACTTCGGCCAGCTCGGGATCGCGCAGGCCGCTGGTGTCGTTGACAATCGCCGCGCCCGCGTCGAACGCGGCCCGTGCGACGGCCGGCTTGTAGGTGTCGACGGATACGAGCACGTCGAGCTCTGCCGCGATCGCCTCGATCACCGGGACCACCCGCGCGATCTCCTCGCTTGGAGCCACCGCCGGTCTGTTGGTGACCCCGGATTCTCCGCCCACGTCGATGATCCGTGCGCCGTCTGCTACCAACGCGCGCGCCAAAGCAACCCGCTGTTCCACGCTCCGCTGCTCCCCGCCGTCGGAGAACGAGTCCGGTGAGGCGTTGACGATCCCCATCAGCCACGGCCGACCGCCCAGGTCGAGCCTCGAGCCACGGACCTCCCACGTCCTGTGAGGGGCGATCACGCCGCGATCTCCAGCCCCTCGGCGTCGGCCTCCTCCCGGAACCTCGCAACCTCCTCGGCGACAGCTGCCGTGTTCCAACCGAGTTCGCGCCCCATCGCCTCCGCCACCCGCGGGGGTACGTTTGCGCCCTCGTCCACCAGCATGCGCGCGGCGAGCAGACCGAGCCGGGTACGGCGCAACAGCACGTCGGCCACGGTGCGGGCCTGCTGGCAGCGAGCGGCGTAGACCGCCTCCGCCAGCAGGTCGGGGAAAGGCCGCAGGATCGGTTCGCTCAGTTCGCGCCGCTCCGAGGCGATTTGCAACACGTGCTCGGCGGCATGGCCGTAGCGCCGCGCGAGCGCCTCGTAGGCGTCCGCCGCAACTCCCTCGACGCGCGGCAAGCCCGCCGCCTCCGTCGGTTCGCCCAGCGGGATCGCGTGCGTGCGGCAGGGCGCGGTGCGGCCGTCGCGTTCCACCAGCCGATCCACCGCCAGCTTGGCCATCCGCCTCCACGTCGTGAGCTTGCCCCCGGTGATCGTGATCAGCCCGCTCGAGGTCTCATACAGCTCGGCCTTGCGCGAGATGTCGACCGACTTGCGACTGTCCCCCGACGAGATCAGCGGGCGAACTCCCGCGTAGGCCCCGGTGACGGCGTCGAGCCCCAGCGACGTGCCGAAGAACCCGTTGGTCGCCTCGAGCAGGTACTCCACATCGGACAGTGCCGGCCGCACGTGATCAATGTCGCCGTCGTAGTCGTTGTCCGTCGTGCCGATCAGGCTGCGCCCCAGCCAGGGCAAGGCGAAGATGAAGCGCCCGCTGCCGGCAGGCACGACCGCCCCTGCGTCCAGCGGCAGATCGTCGCGCGACAGCGTGATGTGGGTACCCCGACTGGGATGGATCACCGGCACATCAGCCTCAGCATGAAGCTCCTCGTACCGGATCCGGTCGGCCCAGACTCCGGTCGCATTGATGACGTTGTCGGCGTCGATCGCGAAACCCTCCCCCGTCCAGGCATCCCGTGCCGCCACCCCGTCCGGGGTCAGCTCCATCGCCTCGATCCGGTTTGCGCAGATCGCCCCGAAGCGCTCGGCCTCCTCCAGCACGGTGAGCACGAGACGAACGTCGTCGGTCTGGCAGTCATAGAACAGATAGCCGCCGCTCGGCTCACGCGCGGTTAGCGCCGGCAGCAGGGCGGTGACCTCTTCGGGGCCGATCAGCCGGTGCCGGGAGGGGCTCCAGTCGGACTCGCCGTCCTGAGCACCACTGGCTACCCCCGCCCCGCGGCCTCTGCCGGCGGCAGCGCGTCGCGCGCTTCGGCGGCCCCGCAGCGACGGCGCGGCCATCACGTCGTACATGTTGAGTCCGATCCCGAACAGCCGATCCGGACGGGCGCCGTCGAATGAGGCCACGACGAGCTTCACAGGCGTGACCAGGTGCGGGGCGAGCTTGACCATCAGCTGGCGCTCGAGCAGGGCCTCGCGCACCAGTCCGAGGTCAAACTGCCTCAGATATCGCAATCCACCGTGGATCAGCTTCGACGAGCGGCTGCTCGTCCCGGACGCGAAATCGGCCTTCTCGATCAGAGCGACGCTGTAACCGCGGGTGGCAGCGTCGAGCGCCACCCCAGCGCCGGTGATGCCGCCTCCGATCACCGCGAGGTCGAACCGCTCCGCGGCCAGCGTCTCCACCGCCTGCGCACGCGACATCATCGAACCGAGGGTATCCGGCCCCCGCTGGAAGACTGCGTTCCGTGAGGGCCGCAATCCTTGCCGACACGCACCTCCCGCGGGGCCGCAGGTCGCTGCCACGGACGTGCATAGCGCGTTTGCGGAGCGCCGACCTGATCATCCATGCGGGTGATTTCACCGCGCTGAGCGTGCTCGAGCAGCTGCGCGAATACGGCAAACTCGCCGCAGTCCGCGGCAATGTGGACGATCTCGCGATCCGGGCCGCACTCCCAGCTCGGATCGAGCTCGATCTCGGCGGCGTGCGACTGGGCGTCATCCACGACGCGGGTCGGCGAGCTGGCCGCCTCGAGCGATTGCGGGGCCTGTTTCAGGGTGCCGACGCAGTGATCTTCGGCCATTCGCATCTGCCGCTGCATGAGGTTGCCGCGGACGGCTTTCAAATCTTCAACCCGGGGAGCCCAACCGACAGACGGCGCGCCTCGACGCACACGATGGGCATCGCGAGCGCGGCCCACGGCCGGCTGAGGTTCGAGCTGATCGAACTAGATTGAGGGTTCCCGGCGCCCGCTCGGGGTAGCGCCTAGAGCGCATGAGCGAAGAGCGCCAGCCACAACGCGACCAGGACCCTGGCCCGATCAAGCACAGCGACGCCGAGCGGGTGACATCCAAGGAGGCGGAGGAGGTACCGCCGGAGAAGGATGCCAAGCCGCGCGAGCAACAGGCCCGGCCGAGCTCCTAGACGATCACTCACGGAGATCGCGGGCCGGTGCGGGCTAAAGCGCGCCAGCCCGTTACTGCGCTGGGTCGGCGACCCCTTCCTTGCGCCGCTCATCGATGACCTGATGGATGCGCTCCAGGGTGTCCTCTGACATCCGCCGGATCTCCCAGTGGGTCAGCTTCACCAGTCGCATCGGCGAGGTTGCGATCACGTCCGCGTTACGCGGCTTGCGGTCGATCAACCCCATCTCGCCGATCACGTCGCCCTGCTTGAGCGACGCGACCTTCTTGCCATCCCTGACCACGTCTGCGGTCCCTTCCTCGATCGCGATCAACTCGACCGAGTAGTCGCCCTGCTTCATCAGGATCTGGCCCTCGGCGGCGCTGGTCTCGGTGGCGAACGTCGCAAGCCGTCGAGCCTCTACCGCAGACAGGTGCGAGAACAACGGGATAGCGGTCAGGCGGTCTGGATCCATCGGCGCTCCTCTTGCTCTGGGTAGGTTGCGACTCTATCCGGAGTCCCGCGCTCGGTGCTGTCTCGGGCCGGGCGGCGTCGAAGGCGTGCGTCATAGCGCCTGCACCTCAGCGGTGATTTCGCCCACCGACTGCTTGGCGTCGCCAAACAACATCGAGGTGTTGTCCTCGTAGAAGAGAGGATTGTCGATGCCGGCGAAGCCCGATGCCATCGAGCGCTTGAGCACCACGACCTGGCCGGATCTGTTGACCTCGAGGATCGGCATGCCGTAGATCGGCGAGCCGGGCTCGTTCTTGGCCGCCGGGTTTGTGACGTCGTTGGCGCCGATCACAAGCGTCACGTCGGTCCGCGGAAACTCCGGATTGATTTCATCCATCTCGCGCAGCAGGTCGTAGGGCACGTCGGCCTCCGCGAGCAGCACGTTCATGTGGCCGGGCATGCGGCCCGCCACGGGGTGGATCGCAAACTTGACCTCGACGCCGCGGCTCTCGAGTGCCCGCTCGAGCTCGCGCACGGCGTGCTGGGCCTGGGCGACCGCCATTCCGTAGCCCGGAGCGATCACCACCTGACGCGCGTAGGAAAGCTGGATCGCGACGTCCTGGGCCGAGGTCGACCGCACCGTGCCGCCTGTCTCACCCGCCGCCGATGGTGCCGCGACCGCGCCGCCGAAGCCGCCGGCGACGATCGCCGGGATCGAGCGGTTCATCGCCCTGGCCATCAGCATCGTGAGGATCGAACCCGAGGCGCCCACCAGCATGCCGGCGACGATCAGGGCGGTGTTGTTGAGCGCGATCCCGGTCACTGCCGCGGAGACCCCGGTGAAGGCGTTCAAAAGCGAGATCACCACGGGCATGTCCGCGCCGCCGATCGGCAGGACCACCATGTTGCCGAGCACAGCGGCCGCAAGCAGGATGCCGAGAATGAACAGCAACTGCGAATGGGTGCCCGCCGCCAGTGCGATCACGCTCCCGAGGCACACGATCAGCAGCGCGCCGTTGATCAGCGCTTGGCCCGGCAGTTTGATCGGGCGCCCCGGCAGGATCTCCTGCAGCTTGGCGAAGGCGATGTTCGAGCCCCAGAACGAGATCGAGCCGATGACCGCAGCGAGCAGCGAGGGGATTTCGGCCTTGAGCGGGAAGTCGCCGCCGTAGTGGTGGCGGTATTCAACCCACGCGATCAGCGCGACCGCGCCGCCGCCCACGCCGTTGAACAGCGCAACCATCTGGGGCATCGCGGTCATGCGCACCCGCCGCGCCGCGGGGATTCCAATCGCGGTGCCGAGCACGAGCCCCAGCGCGATCAGCCAGGGCGTCGACGAGCCGTGAAAGATCCCGGGATGCAGCAGCGTTGCGATGAATGCGACCACCATCCCTGCTGCCGCGGTCAGGTTGCCGCGCACCGCCGTGCGCGGTCCGGTGAGTCCGCGCAGCCCGAGAATGAAGAGCGCGAACGCGACTATGTACAGCCCGTTGATCACGTTCGGGCTGACCGCGGCGAGTGGCAGGCTCAGCTTTGCTCCTCCCGTGCGCCCGCGGCATCTGGGTCCGCCGATCCCTCCTCCTCGCCGGCAGGCTTCTCCGGCTTGCGCTTGAACATGTCGAGCATGCGGTCGGTGACGAAGAAGCCGCCGATGATGTTGATCGTCCCGAACATGATCGCCAAGACCAGCAGGGCCTGCTCGAACGCCCCGCTCGCCGAGGGGATCACGAGCAGCGCGCCCAGCAGCACGATCCCGTGGATCGCGTTGGTGCCAGACATCAGCGGCGTGTGCAGCGTGTTCGGGATCTTCGAGATCACCTCGAAGCCGACGAATGCCGCCAGTACCAGGATGGCGATCTCGATGACGGTGTTCACGCCGGGCTCCCCGTTCCGGCGGCCTCCCGCGCGGCGGTATTCACGATCTCGCCGTCGCGGGTGATGCATGCGCCCTTGATGATTTCGTCCTCGAAGTCGAGCTCGAGCCGTCCTCCCTCGATCATCAGCGCGAGCAGGGCCTGGATGTTGCGCGCATAGAGCTGCGAGGCGTGCTCGGCCATGGTGCTTGGCACGTTCAGCGGCGCGAGGATTTTGACCCCTTCGTGCAAGACCGACTGTCCCGGTTCCGAGAGCTCGCAATTGCCGCCCGCCTCCCCGGCGAGATCGACGACCACGGAGCCCGGCTTCATCTTCTCGACGGCTGCCGCGGTGACCAGGATCGGGGCGCGGCGGCCCGGCACGAGCGCGGTGGTGATGACCACGTCGACCTTGCCGATCGCCTCTGCCATGAGCTCCTGCTGCCGGGCCTGCTGTTCGGCGGTGAGCTCCTTGGCGTATCCCCCCGCCCCCTCCAGGTCGCCGCCGAGGTCGAACTCGAGGAACGTCGCGCCCAGTGATTGGACCTGCTCCTTGACGGCGGCGCGCACGTCGAATCCCTGCACCACCGCGCCCAGCCGCCGCGCGGTCGCGATCGCCTGCAGGCCGGCTACGCCTGCCCCCAGCACCAGTACGGTTGCCGGCCGGATCGTGCCGGCCGCCGTCATCAGCATCGGATAGAAGCGCCCGAGCTCCTGGGCGCCAATCAGCGCCGCCCGATAGCCGGCGACGTTCGACTGGCTCGAAAGCGCGTCCATCGACTGGGCCCGGCTGATGCGTGGAACCGACTCCAGCGCGAAGCTCGTAGCGCCGGAACCCGCAAGTGCCCGCACCCCATCTGCATTGGTCAACGGCTGCAGGAATGAGACCAGAACGGACTCCGCCCGCAGAAGCGCGATTTCGTCGCTCGTCGGAGGTGCGACCTTGACCACGACGTCACACCCAAAAGCCGCCGCGGCGTCATCGACCAGCTGACATCCGGCTTCCTCGTAGAGGTTGTCCGGAATCAAGGCTCCATCGCCCGCGCCGCGCTGGACGAGCACCTCGACCGCCTCCGCAGCGTCCTCGCCGGACTGGCTGGTCAGCTTGCCGGCCACCTCGGGCACGAGCGCCACGCGGCGCTCGCCCTCGGCGGTCTCCTTGGGGACGCCTATCTGCATGGGCCGGCGGAGGCTACCGATTTACCTGGGCAGCGGCAGGTAGTGGCCGCCACTGACCGCGAGCGCGAAGCGATCGCTCAACAGGCTTGCGTTGAGTGCCCGCGCCGCGGCCGCGACACCTGCCGCGTCCGTGCCCGTGACAAGCCACGTCGGTGGCTGATGGCCCTCGGTCACGGCAGCGACCAAGCCTGCCCCGCGGCCGAGCGCGGCCACGCTGTGGCCCCGCGCGTCGAGCAGGGTCAGCGAACCGCCCGAGCCGCCAAAGCGGGCGAAGACCCCGCTGGCAGCCGGACCGCGTGCCAGCAGGAGGGCCGCGATCTCGCTCCGAAGCTCATGCCAAGTTCCGACGGCGAGCGTGAGCGAGTCCTGCCCGGAGCCGCCTCCGAGCGCCTGGCTTGCGGCGGGGACGCCGAGGCGCGTGAGGGTGGAAGCCACGCGTTGACAGGTGGCCGTCACGCTCGCGCCGCATGCGATCTCGGTCGGGAGCCGCCTCCCTCCCAGGCCGTGCAGAAAAGGCTCCGGGAAGGCGCCGACTACGGCCGCCGTCTTGCCGAACTGCGCGTGCCGATCCCACCACACCCGCTCACCGGGCTTGACCACGGTTCGAGCGCTTGCCACAACGCCGTCGACGTACACAGACCAGCCGCGCGGAGAGTTACTTTGGGGACCGTTGGACCCTCGGCAGGTCCGTTCCGAGAGTCGCAGCGCGGTCATGCCGGCTCCGTGCGCGTCGGTCGCCGCGCACACCAGGCGCGCGCCGAAGTCGCTCGTCACCCTGACGCTCACCGGCCCCCGGCTGGGGGGCGTCTGAAGTCCGCATGCCGCCAACATCAGCGTGGCCGCGACCGTGATGGCCGCGGCGATGTATCCCCCTCGGATCGACTCGTAGACTGCGAGCAGCACGATGACAGTGAACCTCACTCGCATCTACACCCGTCTCGGCGACAGCGGCGAGACACACCTCGGCGATATGAGCCGCGTCCCGAAGACGGACGCCCGCATCGAGGCCTACGGGACGGTGGACGAGCTGAACGCACACGTCGGCGTGGCGCTCTCGATCGAAGGAGTGCCCCGCCAGTACGCGAAGTGGCTCGGGCGCATCCAGAACGACCTCTTTGATGTCGGCGCCGACATCTCGGTTCCGCTCGACGACCCCTCGGGACGCGAGCGGCTGCGGGTGATCGGCGAGCAGGTCGGCTGGCTGGAAGAGCGCTGCGACGAAGTCAACGCAACGCTCAAGCCGCTGAAGTCGTTCGTACTCCCCGGCGGGACGGCTGCAGCAGCCCAGCTGCACGTGTGCCGGACGGTGTGCCGGCGCGCCGAGCGGCTGGCGGTCGCCTGCGGCGATCTCATCAATCCGGAGGCCGTGCGCTACCTGAACCGGCTTTCCGACCTTTTGTTCATCCTCAGTCGCGGCGCCAATCAACAGGTGGACGAGGTTCTGTGGGAACCCGGCCAATCTCGGCGGAAGGATCAGGCATAAAACGCCGCCGCCACTGAGCTAGAGGCGCGCCTTACCTGTGCGGCTCGAACGTGGCCGCAGCTTCAAAGTTCGCTCGCTTTGCCGCGCGGCGCAGGGTCGGCAGCACGCCCGGGCCGAGCAGCACGATGCAGATCAGATCGGTGACGGCGCGGCCGGTGTCCCAGCCGAGTGACGTCGTCGTGTCGAATAGGAGGTAGCGGTGCCATTGGACGGTGAACGAGGCACCGGGGAGGTAGGAGATCGAGCTGCCAGGGTCGACGGCAAAGGGCCAGAACTGGAGGTTGAGGAGGAACCCGAAGAGGTAGCCGGCGAACACGCCGTAGGCGGCCAGCATCGCGATCTCGAGCTTGCCGCGGCAGGGGGGCAGCAGTCCGGCAAACAGCCCGACCCAGGCGCAACCGAACATCTGGTAGGGCATCCAGGGCCCCACGCCACCGGTGATGATCGCCGAGGCAAACAGCGAGATGCAGCCGAGCGCGAACCCGAAGCCGGGTCCGAACACGCGGCCGGCGAAGACGAGCACGAAGAACACGGTCTCGATGCCGGCGGTGCCGGCGCCGAGCGGGCGCAGGCCGGCGTTGATCGCAGACAGGACGCCCAGCATCGCAATCGCCTTAGCGTCGATGCCGCCGTCGGCAAGCTCCGCGAAAACGACCGCGAGGACGAGGACCAGCAGCAGGCCGAACATCAGCGGTGGTACGTAGCTGCTGCCGAAGTGGCCAGGCGCCAGCACGAACGGCCAGAGGAAACAGACGAGACCAATCAGCGTCGCGAGCGTCGCCGCGACGATCGAGCGCCAGCGCATCCGGATCGCGCTGCGTCGAGATCCGGGACGGGTGACTGGAAGGGCGCTCACCCGCCGATCACCTCGGGGAGCGCGCACGAGGGGTCCAGCGCCTCGGCCACCTGCGCAACCGTGAGGTAGGGCAGAGGCGTGACGATCTTGGCGACCTGCGGCGCGAAGGCCGGCGAGGCGACGACGATCTCCGGCGTCGGGCCGTCGGAGACGACCTCGCCGTCCCCCATCACCACCACTCGGTCGCAGGTGGAGGCGACGAACTCGACGTCGTGGGTGGCGATTACGACCGACCGCTGCTCGGCTGCGAGCCGGCGGACGATCCCGCGCAGCGTCCGCTTGGCGCCGTAGTCCAGCCCGCGGGTAGGCTCATCAAGCAGCATTACGCGCGGCGCAGCGCGCAGCTGGATCGCCAGGACGAGGCTCAGCCGCTGGCCCTCTGACAGCTCGCGCGGGTGCGCGTCGTCGGGGATTTCGGGCGCCAGCTGGTCGAGCAACTCCCGCGTCGCGGGCGATTTCGATCCCGCCGATTCGCGGTCGGCCTGGGCCAGCTCGGCCCCGACCGTGTTCAGGTACAGCAGATCGCTCGGTGTCTGCGGCACCAAGGCGATGAGCTCCCTCGCCTCGCGCGGCGGTAGGTGCTTGGGGTCGCGACCCGCCAGTTCCACGACCCCGCCCTGGCGGCGGCCGGCGCCCTGGATCGCCCACAGCAAGGAGGACTTACCGGACCCGTTGCGGCCCATCACGGCGCAGATCTCGCCGGCGCTCAGCGTAAGGTCGACGCCCCGCACGGCTATCAAGTCGCCGTAGCGGACGATGATCCGTCGCGCTTGCAGCGTCGTTTCGCCCGGGGCCGCGCCGTTCTCCGGCGCGGAAGGCGGGTGGACCGGCAACCGGGCGCGCAGCGGCCCGGCCCGACGGCGGGCATCCCGGACCGACAACGGCAGCGGGCGCCAGCGGACCAGCCGGCCGAGCTCTACCACCGGCGGCGCAACCGTGGCGGTCAGCATCACCTCCGACGGCGCGCCGGCGGCCGCACTCCCGTCGCCCGGGAGGTGAATCACCGTGTCGGCGTACTGCACCACGCGCTCGAGGCGGTGCTCGGCGAGCACCACGGTCAGCCCGAGGTCGTGTACGAGCCGGGTGATTGCTGCGAGGACCTCCTCGGCGGCGGTCGGATCCAGCGCGGAGGTCGGCTCGTCGAGCACCAGCACGCGAGGGTGGGCGGTCAGCACCGTGCCGATCGCGACCCGCTGCTGCTGGCCGCCGGAGATCTCGTGCAGGGGTCGGTCGCGCAACGCGGCCAGGCCCAGCAGATCCAGCGTCTCCTCGACGCGCTTGCGCATTACTTCGGGTGCGATCGCCAACTGCTCCATTCCGTATACGAGTTCCTCCTCGACGGTGTCAGTGACGAATGCCGCGAGCGGGTCCTGTCCGACGACGCCGACGACATCAGCCAACTCGCGCGGGGGGCACGTGGCCGTGTCACGACCGGCCACCTTCACGCGGCCGGCGAGAGTGCCGCCAGTGAAGTGCGGCACGAGCCCGTTGATTGCGCCAAGCAGGCTCGACTTCCCGACGCCGGTGCGCCCGACCACGAGGCACAGCTCCCCCTCAGCGACGTGTAGCGAGACCTCCCGCAACACCGGTCGCTCGGCGCCATCGTAGGTGATCGTGACGCGATCGAAGTCGATCACGCCGATACCTCGGGACGCGCCATTCGACCCGGGATCGGCTCGGGCCCGTCGAGCCCCGATGCGGACATGCGACGCCGCGGCGGCGGCGCCGCGAACGCGGCCGCGGCCGCAATCAGGATTGCCACGGCCGGCAAAAAAGGCAGCCCCGGAAACCGCAGCGGCGAGAAGGAAGGGTTGAGACCCGCCGCGCTGTAGCCGGTGCTGAGATACAGCGTGACGGCGCTGATCAACCCGCACCCGGCGACGATCCACTCCGGTGCACGCCAGGGATCGGGCCGGTAATGGGTGCGCCGCACGCGGCGGCCACCGAGCGCGAGGCCGGCGGTACACAGGACGACGCCGAGGAGGATCACCGGGGTTCCGAGGAGCCGCGGGGCGCTGCCGCTGAGAAGCCCGTAGCAGCCGACGCATACGCCGGCCATCCCGGCCAGCATGAGGGTTGCGGTCAGCCGCCGGGCGGTGCGGGTGGCCTCGCCCGTGCGTCCGTACCCACGTGAGTCCATCGCCGCCGCCAGCAGCAGCGAGCGCTCCAGCGCATCCGCCAGCACTGGGATCACGATGCTTCGCAACGCGCTGAAGCCGCGCCGCTGACTCGCCCGCAGCTGGCGCGCCCGGGCGACGCGCTGGACGCTCTCGATCAGCTGGGGCGCCAGGCTGATCGAGACGACAACCGCCATCCCTAGCTCATACAGAGCCCCCGGCAGCACCCGCAACGCCCGTTTGGGATTGGCGAGCGCGTTGGCGGCACCGATACAGCAGATCATCGTTCCCAACCGAAGACCGTCAATGGTGGCCGCCAGCGTCGCCTCCAGCGACACTGGCCCGCCGATCTGAACGCCCTGGTACCACCTGGGCATCCGGATTTGCGGTAAGCGAAACAGGACGTGGTCGCCCGGCTGGATCCCCGACCCGAACACCGACTGGAACACGATCCGCACCGCGATGACGATCAGGGCGAGCGTGAGGTAGTACTTGAACGCACGCGCCCACGGCGCATCCGTCCGCCGATTGGCGACCACGAATCCGAGCACCGAGAGCGCCAAGATCAACAGCAGCGGATTGGTGGTGCGGCTGACCGCGATCACGAGCCCGAGCGCCCAGATCCACCAAGCCACCGGATGTAGCGCGCGGGGCACCCGCCGGCTGTCTTGTGTCCCCGGGGCGTGGCCGCGAACAGTCAGCCTGGCATGACGCATATCGGCCGCTCACTCCTGCCGGCGACGGCGCCACATCGTCCAGGCTGCCCCAGCGGAGAGGGCGAGCGCCAGGCACAAGCCGACCACGAGCGGCACCGCGGATCCCGGGGAGGTGCGCGCGTCCGTCGGCTGTGCCGACACCACCGGCACTGGACCGGCCGACCCCTGCTGACGCGGCCCGTGCGCTCCTGGCTGCGACCGAGCCGGCCGACCCGGCTGCCGATGCGCTGTCGCAGCCCGGGACTTTGCGGTGGAGCGGTGTGCGCCCCTAGCGCGCGCCTGAGCCGAGCCCGGGTGCTTCGTGGCCGTGCTCGTCGTCTGCGGCGACGTGCTGCTCGGAGCCGGCGTGGTGCTCGGGCTAGGGGTGGTGCGCTTCCTCCGAGCGGGCTTGGCGGCGCGCAGCTTGCTGGGAGGGAACTTCGGCACGCCCGAGCCGTGGGTGCCAGCGACGTTGGTGGCGCCGAACATCCACAGCTCCACCTCGCCCGGCTTTGGCACATCGCCCATTGGCCCGATGGGGCTGTAGGTCCACGTGTTCTGGCCGGTAGGCGCCACCCAGAAGGACCAATAGGCCGACGTGGACGGCGTCCTTGTGCAGGAATCCTCACTCGGCGTCGGATACATGGTGCCGCCGCGAAACGCCTGGTTGCCGATTCGACATATGAACGCGGCACCGTCATGGGCGTCACCGGCGGTTCTGAAGCCAGCAGCGTGCAAAAGCGCGTATCCGTTCCGCTGTCCGATTCCGCACCCACGCACGATCGGCCCGCCCCAGTGCGCGAAGTCGACCGCCACGATCGTCCCGCGGTGGGGAGTGCAAGCCGACAGCCCGGCGGCGCTAGCCGGGCCGGCCGAGAGCCCCCCGAGGTCACAGAGCACCGCACACGCCGACGCCACGAGGACAGACATGCGGAACTCCGCCCGCGTGGTCACCGCTTTGCCGGCGGATGCAGCGGAAAAGGCTTGCGGTCGAGTGCGATGATGGCCTCGGCCGTAACCCACACGGGCGTCAGCGAGAGACGATGGGAGTAGTCAATCGCGCCGCTGCGAGTGATCAGCGAGCGCAGGTACCCAAGCGGCGACCGCGAGCCGTGCGTGCGGACACGCGCCGGGTTGACCCCGGCGGCGATCAGTCCCTGCACTGCCCAGGCGGTGGACTGGGCGTTGGAGCTACCGCCCGGCTCGACTGGGAAACCGCCGTCCCGGTTCTGAGCGGCGCGAATGTACGCAACCGCGCGGTGCCGGGCGGATGGGTGGGTCCGGGCGATCGCCTCGAGCGCGGCGCCGGTGTCGTCGACGTCGGCGAGGTCGCCGCGCTTTGCATAGCTGAAGCCGCCATTACTGTCCTGCTGGCGCACAAGCCAGCGCACCATCCGCGCCTTTGGGGTGACGCCCGCAGCGCGGAGCGCGAGCACCGCCCACGTCGTGAGGTTGACGCGACCGGCGACGGAGTCGTTGCGCCGGATGTCGCGTTTCAGCTCGGCGACCAAATTGTGGCCGCCGAAGTCGGTCGCCGAAACACCGGCGGCGCCGGCCACGAGCATGTCGCGCTCAAGCGAGCCAGGATCGTGGCCGACAGTGGCCTTGACGTAGCCAAGCAGGCTGTGGCCTTGGCGGGCGACGCGGGCCGGCTTGCGTCCGTCGGCGGAGAGCGCCAGCGCCGCCCATCCCGAGTACAGCGCGCTCGACGGCTGACTGCGGGCCGCGCCATAGCCGCCGTCGCGGTTCTGGGCACCGAGCAGGTACGACAGCGGCGACCGGGCGGCACGCGTCGCTTGCGATTTGACCTTCACCGTGCGGACTGCCGCGCGAACGTAGCCCCTCTTGTGCGCGCCAAGCGTCAGCGTGCCCGCATGCTTGGGGCTTAGTCTGGCGACGCCCTTCGCGTCCGTCGTCGCGGTGGCCTTGCCAGCGGTGACGGTCGCGTGGGCGAGTGGCTGCGCCTTGCCCTTGCCGTTGACGTAATCGACGATGACCCGCAGCGGCGCGCCCACCGTCGCGGTCTTGGGAGCCTTGATCACGAGTGGATACTCGTGCTTCTTGCTCGCCGACACCGCCGCGAACAGCAGCCGGTCCCCGGTGTGGAGCTTGATTTCGCAGGCGCCCGTGCTCGCAGCCACGTTGTTGACGAAGATCTCCCAATAGGCCTTCGCTCCGTTCTCGGTTTCGCCCAGGATCTTCGTGATGAAATAGTCGTCGTACTTCCCCTCCCAGCTGCCACTCCACGCGCCGTGTGTGGCGACGTTCAGCGCACCTGCAGCGCTGTCGGCCGGACACTTGCCTTTCGGCGCGCCATCCTTGGTGATCCAACCCTTAGCGGGCGCGCGCACAGTCGTTTTGGCCAGCAGCGTGCGCTTGGAGCCCTCGATTCGGATTGAGACCTTCGTCCCGGATGCGGCAGACAGCGCCGTGGGTACAACGCCGAGCGCCACCGTTCCCACCACCGTCGCGACTGCGGTGGAGATGGTCGATCTACGAAGCATGACTGCCCACCCCTTTCCACGAGGGAATATCGGCATCACAGTCGGCGGGAGGTCTCCTGGCTGACGGGCCTACGTGCCGCGCCTTCCCAACCCGCCGGGCGGGCCAGTGGCATATCTACGGCTCGCGTCCCCGATCACAGTGGCGGGTCCGCGCCGGATTTTCACCGACTTCCCTGACCACCGACCTTGAACGCACGCGATTCTACCGCTCGAAAGCCGGCGCGCTGGCCGCAGAATCAGCCGCTCTGCTGCTCGGCGCGCGAGTCTTCCGCCTGCTCCTGCTGCGCTTCCTTGTGCTGGCGGATGATCTTGATCTCCGGCGGGCTGCCGGTGCGGCGCAGATGGGCGAAGTGCTCGATGTCCTCGGGCGACGCGACCTCAATGCTCAGCTCGGGCTCTAGCTCGAACCGTCCGGCTTCGTATAGAAGCTCCTGGTAGCTGGGCATCCCGCCGCCGCCGTTATTGCTCAGGCCACCCTCGATGTCGATGTCATGGGCCCCGCAGCGCACGGTCCAGCGTGCGTTCTGTGCGAGCTTCTCGTGATCGAGTTTCGCCGGTGAGGCGTCCGCGCCGCTGGCGGCGCCGGCATCGACCCGAAGGCGGGCCTGCTCGGCACTCAGCGCGCGCGCCAGCCGGTCAAGGTTGCGGCGGTACGGAGCGGGAACGATCGCGACTGGGCCGTCGGCGCGCACGTTGCCTCGAATGGACTCGGCCACCGGTCCCACCAGCACGAATTCGACTTTGTGCGTCTGAAGCCAGCGCAGGATGGCGACCCAGCCGGGCTTCAAGTGCTCCTGTCCTGGGGCGGGATTGGCGGGTCTGTGTTCGATGCGGGGGGCGCGCGTGAAGAGCATGTGGGTGCGTTTCGCCCCCTGGCTCAAGAGTCCTTCTTAGCTGCGGTTCAAGCCGGCAAGGTGTCGAGCATCGCGAGTCGCCGGCGCAGTCCGGGAGCAAAACGCGACACCGCGCGCAATAAGCGCGCCTCCGGCGTTACGACCGCCACCGGCCGATCGCGCGCGATCGCCTCGAGAATCTCCTCGGCCACGCGTTCGGGCGTGAAGTTCCGGCGCTCGTACAGCCGCGTAACGCGTTCTGCAAGCGCCGGCGCGTCCGCTTCGAGGCGGCCTACGTAGTGCGCGCTGCGGGTGATGTTGGTGTGCACGAAACCCGGACACACGGCGGTGACCCCGATCCCGTGCGGCGCGAGCTCCGCGCGCAGGCATTCGGACGCCATCAGGACCGCGGCCTTCGAGGCCGAGTAGGCGGCGAGATCCCTGGTCGGCTGGAAGGCTGCGGCGGAGGCAGTGTTGACGATATGCCCGCCCTCGCCGCGCTCCACCAGCGCGTGGCCGAACTGCTGGCAGCCGTGGACGACCCCCATCAGGTTCACGCCCAGCACGCGCCGCCACTCCCGGACCGAGGTGTCCAGAAATGGGCCGGCAGCCGCCACACCGGCGTTGTTGACGACCACGTCCGGCACGCCGTAGCGAGCGAGCACGTGGTCGCACATCCGCTCCATCGCACGCTCGTCGGAGACGTCACAGACAACCGTCCCCGTAGCCTGGATTGCCTCGCCCGCGCGCGCCAGGGCCGCCGCGTCGCGGTCCACGAGCAGCACGCCAGCGCCTCGCTCAGCGAGTGCCGCCGCCGTGGCGCGGCCGATGCCGCTGGCCGCGCCGGTCACGAGCGCGAGCCGTCCGCGCAGCTGCTCGAGACCGCCACCCCGAACCCAGGGCACAGCGGAGGAGCCGGGCTTGCCCGACTCGACGTCTGACACGAACCTGTCGACCCAGCGAGCCAGCAGTGCCGGCTCGGTCCGGGGAACCCAGTGAGTGGTTCCCACGAGCCGCCGCCTCAGCACGGGCGCGAAATCGGGGGCGCGGTCGTAGTAGTCCAAGGGGATGAAGTGATCCCGGGTGGCGATCACCAGCTGGACCGGGGTGTGCGCGGTCCGCTCTGTCCGCGGTCGCAGCAGACGGCGGGGGATGTTGCGGCGGTAGAGATTCGAACCGCGTCGCCCGTCGGCGGCCAACGTCGGCCGCGGATGACCCTCGCTGGGCGGGACGCGCTCGCCGTAACGTAGCCACCACGCCCAGCGTTTCCGTGCCAGCAGCCGCCACACGAGCGTGGGCGCTCCCGGGATCCACAGGCCGGCCACGTACCACGAGCGCCGCACCCGCCGGGCAAGTTGCGCCAGGCGCGCCGGCGTTGGATTCCGCAGCAGCTCGCGGCCGGCCAACGCCACCTGGTCGAGCGACGGGCCCGCGACCGCCGTGAACGACGCCAGCTTGCCGCGGAAGCGCTCCAGCATGGCGAACTCCCACCCCTGGATCGCGCCCCAGTCGTGGCCCACCAGGTGCACCGGCCCGTCGCCCGCGACCGCCTCGATGACCGCATCGAGGTCGTCTGCCAGGCGCTCGAAGTCATACGCCCTGGACCCCCGCGGAGCGCTCGACTCGCCGGAGCCACGAACGTCGTAGGCAATTAGGCGATAGCGCTGCGCCAAGATCGCAAACAGATCGCCCCACAGCTCCTTGGTGTCCGGGTAGCCATGGATGAAGATAAGCGTTGGCCGCGAGGGGTTCCCAGCCTCGACGACGGCCAGCTCCGCCCCGTTCGATCGCACCCTCTGGACCGCGCCGTCAATCACCGCCGTTTCAATCTATACGCTCAACGGCAGATGAGAAGCGCCGCTCTGAGGCCGCTCTGCGTGGGACTTGCCGCCGCCTCGATCGCGGCCTGCGGGGCGACCGCCCACGCCGCCAAGCACTCCGGGCGTGGCTCCTGTCACGCCGTCTGTGCCGCGCCCCACGCCTCCCGCTCGACAGTTACAGGCAAGGCCACCGGCAAGCCGGGAACGACGCCGGTGCCGGTACTCATGTACCACGTGATCAACCCGCCCATCCCCACAGCGCCGTACCCCGGTCTCTACGTGCCCGAGCCGGAGTTCGCAGCGCAGATGGAGGCGCTCAAGGCGGCGGGCTGGCACGCGGTGACGATGGATCAGCTCGAGGCATACTGGACGCGTGGCGTGCCCCTCCCCCCCGGCAAGCCGATCGTGCTCACGTTCGATAACGGCTACGCCTCTCAATACACCAACGCGCTGCCCGTGCTGAAGCGACTGGGCTGGGTGGGGGTCGAGAACATCCAGCTGACTGGCCTGCCGCCCTCGCAAGGCGGTCTCAGCGAATCCCAGGTGCGCGCGCTGATCGCCGCCGGCTGGGAGCTCGACACCCAGGGCATCAGCCACGCCGATCTGATCGCCCTCGGGCCCTCGGCGCTGCATTACCAGGTCGAGACCGCTCGGCAGATCCTGCGCAGGCGCTACGGGGTGCCCGTCAACTGGTTCGCCTATCCCTCGGGCTATTACAACGCGACCGTGGTCCAGTCGCTCAAATCCGCCGGATTCACCGGTTCGGAGACCGTGGTGCCCGGCTGGGCCACGCCACATCAGGATCCGTACATGCTCCCCCGGCTGCGCGTGCTCGGCGGAACCACTCCGCAGGAATTGCTCGCCCAGATCGACGACGCTCGTGGTGCCGCGCCTCCCCCCTCTTCGTACCCGTAACCGGTGGCTAACCTTCAAGCATGGTCTTCGGCTTCAAAGACAAGACCGAGCTGGTCGACGCGGCGAGCGCGCTGGCCGGCCGGGACCAGGAGATGGACGTCCCGGGGATCCACGCCGTGCTTGGTACGACCCTGAAGCCGCCGTTTCCCGAAGGCGTCGAGCAGGCGATCGTGGGTATGGGCTGCTTTTGGGGAGCCGAACGCGTCTTCTGGCAGGCCCCTGGGATCTACACCACCGCCGTCGGCTACGCCGGAGGGTTCACCCCCAATCCCACCTACAAGGAGGTCTGCAGCGGTCGCACGGGCCACGCCGAGGTCGTGCTGGTGGCGTTCGACGCCACGCAGACGAGCTATGAGGAGATCCTCCGTCTCTTCTGGGAAAACCATGACCCCACCCAGGGCATGCGCCAGGGCAACGACATGGGCACCCAGTACCGCTCACTGATCTTGTGGAAGAGCGAGGACCAGCGCACCGCGACGGAAGCATCACGCGACGCATACAGCGCGCGACTGCGCGCCGCCGGCTACGGGGAGATCACGACCGAGATCGCGCCGGCCGGCCCCTTCTACTACGCCGAGGACTACCACCAGCAGTACCTGCACAAGAACCCTCAGGGTTACTGCGGGCTCGGCGGTACCGGGGTGAGCTGCCCGGTAGGCCTGAACGTCGCCGCGTCAACAGCGGACAGTCGCAGCGTCGGGCCCAGTAGTGCGTCTCGCTAGCGGTCACCGCTGATCTCCCTGACGGAGGTGGACGGCTGTCGGCCTACCCGCTGCGCTTGACGGCGAACAGGCGCCATTCGCCTGGGACTCCTTTGAGGTCGTAGACGCCGCGCTCATCGAAGGCGATGCCGGAGCCGGCGACCAGGTCTTTGACCGTGCTGGATACGAGGACCTCGTCCGCGGCGGCTTGGGCAGCCACTCGCGCGCCGGTATGGACGGCGATGCCGGCGATCTTTCCGTCTGCCACCTCACACTCGCCGGTGTGGAGGCCGGATCGTATCGAGAGGCCGAACTCGTGCACGGCCTCGACGATCGCGCACGCGCAGCGAATCGCTCGAGCGGGTCCGTCGAAGGTCGCAAGGAAGCCGTCGCCCGTGGTGTCCACTTCGCGGCCGCGGAAGCGGAGCAGCTCGCGGCGTACGAGCGCGTTGTGGCGCTCGAGCACTTCCCGCCAGCGCCGATCGCCGAGTTCGACTGCTCTAGTGGTCGATTCGATGATGTCGGTGAACAGAACCGTGGCCAGCATGCGGTCGGGTTCGGCCTCCTCCCAGCTGCCGGTTTCCCAGACCTCGTTCAGGAACCGCTGGAGCTCTGCCTGAACGTGCGTTCCTCCGGCCCTGAGCGCCAGGTGACCTACGCCAGGAAGCGCCACGAATCGCGCTGAGCGGAGACGTTGTGCGGTGTATTCGCCGACTTCGACCGGCACGTACCGGTCCTCGCTGCCGTGCATGACAAGCGTCGGTACCCGCACGGTCGGGAGGACTGGGCGGATATCGATCTCCTTGTTCATGCCGTAAAGCGCCTCGAGCATTCCTGGACTCGCGCCGTAGCGGACGAAGTCGATAAACGCCTCGACCTCGTCGTCTCCCTGCATACCGAGGGCTCGCACAGCCTCACGTGCTTGAGCGCGCGGCGCATAGACTTGCAACGCTTGGTTGACCTCGCGCTGGTATGCCCCTTCGCTCCGGCCCCAGGGAAAATCCGGCGCCCAAAGGGTGCGCGGAGTGCAACTGCGGACGGCCAGCGCCGCAGTCCTCTCCGGGTAGGTCGCGGCGAAGAGAATGCTCATCGCGGCTCCCTCAGATAGGCCGTAGACCGCCGCACGCGTGGAGCCGACTGCATCCATCACAGCGCGAACATCATCCATGCGGGTCTCAAGACTCGGAGCTCCGCTGACTGGGTCCGACATCCCGGTGCCCCGCTTATCAAAGCGGATGAGCCGCGCGAATGCTCCCAAATCGTCGAGAAAATCACCGAAGCCGGGCAGCGTCCACTGCAGCTCCATGTGGGTGACGAACCCTGGGACGAACACGAGGTCGAAGGGCCCGTCGCCCGTCACCTGATAGGCGATGTGGACGTCGCCGCTCAGCGCGTACCGCGTCTCCGGCTTCACCGCCCCATTCTCACCCACCGACCGGCCGGCGACCAACCGCCCAGAGTTAGCGGGGAGATGACCATGGTCGTTCCCACCCATCACGCGGCTACAGGAATCGGCGCGAAAAGCGCACCCCGTAGAACTGACCCATACACCAACCCGCAGGGTTACTGCGGCCTCGGCGGCACCGGCGTGAGCTGCCCGGTCGGCCTGGGCGTCACGCGCCAATAGTCCCTGGATCTCCGAACCAAGGCCGGGTTCGGGCAATGACCGAGGTTGCCGGCTTGGTTAAGCGGCTTCCTATTTTTGATCACCACGGGAGCCTCTGCTGATCATTAGGTTGCCCGCCTAACGAGGCGTCGGCGAGCTAAGCTGCAACCACCGCCACAACGGCGATGAGAGCGAGCGCAGGGGTGGGGCTGATGAGAAGGATTGGTGTAGCGGGCGGGCTGGCGATCACCGTCGTGTGCGTGGCGATCGTGCTAAGGAATCGTCAATCAAATAGTTGAGGTTTGATGGTGTAGTTCCACTCGGGGTGGAAGTGGTCGCCGTGGAGGTTGAC
>JAVKSP010000003.1:0-57742 GCA_039583645.1 Solirubrobacteraceae bacterium | reverse complement strand
ATCGCGACGCTCGAGCCGGCCGAGGCGCTGCGCGAGCGGACCGACTCCTGCACCGTGCCGGCGGCAGGGGTGGTGGGGGAGGCCATGGTCGCTTTCGCGCTGGCCGACGCCTACAGGCGCAAGTTCGGTGGCGACCACATCGACGATGTGCGCGGGGCGCTGGAGGCCTACAAGGAGCGGATTGGGTGGCGGGCGCCTGCGGGCGCCGCGGTCCCGCAGGCGTGACCGGCGTCGTCCTGATTGGCTTCATGGGGTCGGGCAAGTCGACCGCGGCCCGCAGCGCCGCGGCGGCGCTCAAGACGGAGCCTGTCGAAGTCGACGCGGCGCTCGAGCGCGCCTTCGGCAAGTCGATCGAGCGCGTATTCGCGGAGGAGGGCGAGGTGGCCTTCCGGGGCCGGGAGGAGGAGTTGACGCTCGAGCTGCTGGCGCGACCGGAGGCCAGCGTGGTCTCGCTCGGAGGCGGGGCGATCGGGTCCGATCGAGTACGGCGCGCGCTGCGCGAAGGCGAGCGCCGGGTCGTGTGGATGGACGTCGACGCGGACCTGGCCTGGAACCGCTCCCACGGCGCGGGCCGCCCGCTGGCTTCCGAGCGCAATCGGTTTGAGGCGCTCTACGCCGAGCGCGAACCGCTCTACGCCGAGCTCGCGGATGTGATCGTGCCGGCCGAGCGCTCGACCGCGCTACCGGCCGTGCTCGAGGCGTGTGCCGGTCTGCCGCCGGGGGCCAGGGTGATATGGGCGGCGAGCGCGTCGGGCGAGTATCCGGCCTACATCGGGCCGGGGCTCTTCAGCTTCTGGCCGGAGAGCCTGGAGGGCCGGCGCTTTTTGATCACCGACGAGCACGTCGCCGCGGTGTGCGGCGATGTGAGCTGGCCCTGCATTGGGCGCCTGGTGGTGGCGCCGGGGGAAGGCTCGAAGACGGTCGCGGAGGCCGAGGCGGTGTGGCGAGCGCTCGCGCACGCGCGCATCACGCGCGGCGACGTCGTGGTCGCGTTAGGCGGCGGCGTGGTGGGAGATCTGGCGGGGTTCTGCGCGGCCACCTACCAGCGCGGCGTGCGCTACGTCCAGGTGCCGACCACGCTCCTGGCCCAGGTCGACTCAGCCTACGGCGGCAAGACCGGCGTCGATCTGCCCGAGGGCAAGAACTACGTCGGCGCCTATCACCAGCCGGCGGCCGTGATCGCCGACCCCGATGTGCTGCGAACCCTGCCGCAGGCAGAGCGCGCCGCCGGTTACGCCGAGGTGGTGAAGACCGCGCTGCTGGCGGGCGGGGAGCTGTGGGAGCGGGTGCGCGCGGGCGCCGATCCCACCGATCCCGCGATCGTCGCCGCGTGCGTGCGCACGAAGCTGCGCATCGTCGCCCGCGACGAGCGCGACGCGGGGTGCAGACAGGTCCTCAATCTCGGCCACACGGTCGCCCACGCGATCGAGACGGCCACGGGCTACCGCCGCTATCGCCACGGCGAGGCGGTGGGACTCGGGCTGCTGGCGGCGTTGCGGCTCTCCGGCCAGCCCGAGCTGCGCACGGAGGTGCAGGCGCTGCTTGAGGCGCAGGGGCTGCCAACCCGACTCGGCGGCGCCGACCCCGACGCGGTCGTCGCCGCCACCGCCGCCGACAAGAAGCGGGTTGACAGCGGCCCGGTGCCCTTCGTGCTGCTCGACCGCCCCGGCGAGCCGCGCGTCGGCTGCCGGATCGAGCTGGACGAATTGCGCGCCGCCGTGCGAGAGTTCGCGGCGCCGTGACCGACAGCGCCGCCACGCCAAACCGGATCGAGATCATGCACGGCGTCAATCTCGATCAGCTGCACCGCCGTGATCCCGCCCACTACGGCCGGCTGTCGCTGACCGAGCTCGAGCGCCAGATATCCGAGCAGGGCGCGGAATTGGGACTGACCACCCGCTTCTTTCACACCAACCACGAAGGCGAGTTCGTCGAGCACCTGCACCGGCTCGAGGGGCTGGCCGATGCGGTGGTCCTGAACCCGGGTGCCTGGACGCACTACTCCTATGCGATCCACGACGCGCTCGAGCTTGCCGGCCTGCCCGCCGTGGAGGTCCATCTGTCGGACATCGGCGCGCGCGAGGAGTGGCGGGGGCACTCGGTGCTCGACGACGTCTGCCTAGCCCGCGTCGCGGGCAAGGGACCGGCCGGCTACCGCGACGCGCTCGCACGGCTGCGCGAGGAGCTTCAGTGAGCGGTTACACGGACCGCGCGGCGCGGGTGGCCGATCAGGCGGCCAAAGCGGGGCTCGACTGCGTGCTCATCTCGGACCTCGTCAACGTCCACTACCTGACCGGCTATACGGGCTCCAACGGACTCGCGCTGGTGGGGCCGGACGTGCGCGCCTTCCTGACCGACTTTCGCTATCGCGAGCAGTCAGCGGACGAGGTCGACCCCTCATTCGACCGCCTGCTGGCGCCTTCGGTCGATCTGCTCACAGGGGTGGGCGGCGCGCTCGGCGGGGCCAGCCTCAGAGTCGGCTTCGAGGGCGAGCACCTGACGGTCGCTCAGCACGCGGCGCTGCGCGAGCAGCTCGCCGCCGGCATCGAGCTGATGCCCACCGCCGGCATCGTGGAGTCCCTGCGCGAGGTGAAGGACGCCGAGGAGATCGCGTCGATCAAGGCCGCGGCGGCGCTCGCCGACGCTTCCTTTGAGCGCCTGCTGCGCGAGGGGTTGGCGGGACGCACCGAGCGCGAAGTCGCGATCGCGCTCGAGCACGACATGGTGCAGCGCGGCGCGCGCCGGCCCGGCTTTGACACGATCGTTGCCACCGGCCCCCACGGAGCCCGGCCACACGCGGTCCCGCGCGATGTGGAGATCCGCAACGGCGACCTCGTGGTGATCGACTGGGGCGCGCAGCTTGACGGCTACTGCTCGGACTGCACCCGTACGATCGCCGCGGGCGACCCGGGGCAGGAGGCGCGGGACACCTACGAGCTCGTGCTCGAGGCGCAGCTGGCCGGTGTCGCGGCCGTGCGCGCCGGACGCTCGGGGCGAGACGTGGATGCCGCTGCGCGCGAGGTCATCGCCGCGGAGGGACGCGGCGAGCAGTTCGGCCATGGGCTCGGCCACGGCGTGGGCTTGGAGATCCATGAGAGTCCCAGGCTCAGCCAGCAATCTGCGGCCGAGCTGCACGCCGGCAGCGTGGTGACCGTTGAGCCCGGCGTCTATCTACCAGGGCAGTTCGGGGTGCGGATCGAGGACCTGGTGGTGGTGACCGAGGACGGCTGCGACATCCTCACCTCGGTGCCTAAGCGCTTGATCATCGCGGAGTAGCGGGCCTGCGCCGCGCCGAGAGCGGCGGGCAGCGGCGCCGCGAGCGGCGGGACAGATGATGTCCCAATTTCGGTCAGACACCGCGTGATTGATCCCGAACGACGGGGGTAGCGCGACCGCACGTCCCGGTTGTGGGACGAACCGGATCACTGACGAGGTTTGTAATTCCGCTAAGGAGGGTGAGATGGCAGAGACTCGCGGCGTCCATACGCACTCCGGCTCGAGCGCCATGCAGTCGGATCTGAGCGACCGCTCCTCGGCCGAACTGCTGCGCCGTTTATCGGACCAGCTCTCGACGCTGGTCCGTCAAGAGCTCGACCTCGCCAAGGCCGAGGTGACGGAGAAGGGCAAGCGGGCCGGCATCGGGGCGGGTCTGTTCAGCGGCGCCGGGCTGTTCGCCGTCTTTGCGCTCGGGGCGCTGACGGCGTGCGTGATCCTGGCGCTGGTCAAGGCCGCCGTGGTGGGCTGGCTCGCGGCGCTGATCGTGGCCGTCGCTTACGGCGCCATTGCCGGTGTGCTTGCGCTGACGGGCAAGCGCAATGTTCAGCGGGCCGTGCCGCCGGTGCCGGAGCGGGCGGTCGAGAGCGTAAAGGAGGACGTTGAGGTGACAAAGGAGCGCGCACGGGAGGGTCGGCGATGACCGCGGCGGACGGGGCCAACCGACAGACCGCAGAAGAGGCGAAGTCGCCCGAGGAGTTGCGGGGCGAGATCGAAGAGACGCGCGCGGAGCTGGGCGACACAGTGCAGGCTCTTGCGGAGAAGACCGACGTAAAGGCGCAGGCCAAGCAGCGTGCGGCAGCGGCCAAGGCGACCGCGCTGCAGAAAAAGCAAGAACTCACGGCGAAGGTCAAGGCCAGCGCTCCCGACAGCGCGAGTGCGGGCGCCCAGCAGATGACCACGAAGGCGAAGGAGAACCCTGTGCCACTGACGGCAGGCGCCGCGTTCTTTTTCGGCTACCTGATCGGCCGGCGTAGAGCGAGGTAGGGGCATGGCACAAACGGGGAACAACAATGGGCCGAGCGAACGCGGCGCAGAGCGGGCGCCGGAAGGGCCGCTGAAACTCGGCGGCGGTGTATGGTTCGGAGTGCTGCGACGGTCGGCAAAGGGCTTCAGCGCGGATAACCTGACCGACTGGGCCGCCGCCCTGACCTACTACGGGATCCAGGCGATCTTCCCGGCTCTGCTGGCCCTCGTCTCGATCCTCGGATTGATCGGACCGTCGGCCACTCAGCCGCTGGTCCAGAACCTGAGCAAGGTGGCGCCGGGGCCGGCCCAGCACATCTTCTCGCACGCGATCCAGAATCTGCAGCAGAGCAGGGGCGCGGCCGGCATCCTGTTCGTCGTCGGCATCGCGCTCGCGCTGTGGTCCGCGTCTGGCTACGTAGGCGGCTTTATGCGCGCCTCGAACGCGATCTACGGCGTGGAGGAGGGCCGCCCTTTTTGGTTCAAGCGGCCGGTCCAGTTGGCAATCACACTCGTACTCGTGGTGCTGCTGGCGGTGAGCGCGGTCGCGGTGGTTCTGACCGGCGGGCTCGCCACCCAGGTGGGCAAGGTGCTCGGCATTGGCTCGAGTGCGATCACGATCTGGGACATCGCCAAGTGGCCGGTGTTGCTGCTGGTGGTCGCGTTCATGTTCTCGATTCTTTACTGGGCCTCGCCGAACGTCCGCCATGCCGGTTTTCGCTGGCTCACACCCGGCGGCATCATCGGCGTGCTGGTCTGGATCGTCGCCTCACTGGCATTCGCGTTCTATGTGGCGAACTTCAGCCACTACAACAAGACGTACGGCAGCCTCGGCGGCATCATCGCGTTCCTGATCTGGCTGTGGATCTCGAACGTCGCGGTGTTGTTCGGGGCCGAAGTGAATGCTGAGCTCGAGCGTGGCCGCCAGCTCGAGGCCGGCGAGCCGGCGGAGGACGAGCTGCTGGTCACGCCACGAATGGCGAAGGGAAGCAAGGCATGAAGTCCCTCTTTTTGCCGATCAGCGTGCTGACGGGGTTACTCGCCGGGATCATCGCCAAGAAGCTGTTTGGCCTCGTGTGGAGCGCGATCGACGATCAAGACCCGCCAGACCCCAAGCAACGCGTGGAGGATCATCGCAAGCTCGCCGCCGCGCTCGTGCTCGAGGGAGCCATCTTCAAGCTGATGAAGGGCTTCGTTGACCATGCCAGCCGCCATGGCTTCGCTCGCCTCACCGGGGCGTGGCCGGGCGAGGAAAGCGACGACGAGGGACGCCGATGAGCTCCGTGCTCGTCGTCGTGATCATCGCCGTGATCGTCGTCCTGCTAGTGCTGGCGGCGCTGCAGTTCCGCAAGCGCAGGCGCGCCGCAAAGGCGTACCACCACCAGCGCAAGGCCGAAGTCCTGCGCACACGCGCAGCGCAGGAAGAAGCACGCGCACGGAAGCTCGGGGCTTAGATTGAGTCAACAAGGAGGGAAATGAAATGCCTGTTTGGTTGATCATCGTGATCGTCGTAGTCGCCGTCCTGATCCTGCTCGCGCTCGTGTTCGCTCATCCGCGGACGCGAGACCGGGTTCGGGTGAAAAGGCGTGAGCGCGAGCTCGGTCAGCGGCGTGAGGCCGCAATCACCGAGCAACGCGAGGAGGCCGGGGTCCGCTCGAGGCGCGCGGAGGAAGCAGAACAGCGGGCGCGCATCGCCGAACAGCAGGCGCGGCGCGAGCGCGCGGAGGCCAAGCTGCGGGAAGAGCAGGCTGCACTGCACGAACGCGGCATGGCCGACCATGAGCTGGTCGACGATCACGAGCGCGATGAGTTCGCCGGCACCTCGGCGGTTCCCGAGGGGGGTTCGGCGGGCGCCGAGGGCGAGAGTGACCGGACGAGCGCCTACGAAGAAGGGCGCCGGGCGGCGGACGAGCCGCAGCGAGTGGAAGAGTTCCGCCAGGGACGCAGCGACGCTGAGTAGGACGGCGCACGGTGACTTCACCTAAGTGACAAGCGCAGGCGCCGCGAGGGAGGACGAGTTCGCGGGCGAGAGCGCGCTGCCGAGCCGCAGTGATGCCCTGTTCAGCCGCCAGCGCATCCTGCGGGCCGCCGCCATGATGATTGGCGACCGCCACGTCACCATGACCGAGCTCGCCGCGGCGGCGAGGGTCGGACGGTCGACGCTTTACCGTCACTTTCCCACCCGCCAGGCCCTCGAGCGGGCTCTCGAGGAGTTCGACGCGCAGGGCCTGTCCTCTCCGGCGGCCGCCACGATCACAGGGCGAGTGGCCACGCTGCCTTTCACGACCCCCGGGCAACTCGGCAGGGAGTCCCCGCTTCCGCTCGAGGTGACACGGGTCCTGGACGAGATCCCGCCGCACCTTGTCGCGGATCAGCTGGTCGCGGAGGTCCGGCGCATGGCCGGCGTCGCCGCGGCGCTGTACGTCGTCGACATCGACGGCTCGCACCTGCTCCGACTCGCCGGCTCGGAGGAGTTCCCCGAGCAGCTCGAAGCCCCCCCGGCGCTGGGCCCCGAGATCGTGCCCGAGGGCCTGCCCGAGTTTCATCAGCAGCTCCAGAAAGAGCTGCCAGGGTGCACGTGTGAGCCGCTGTGGCTGCGAGGCCGGGTGACGGGGCTGTTGCTTTGTATCGGCAGCCCCATGGCACCGCTCACCGACATTGCCAAGCAGGGCGCGGCTGCTCTGGAGCTCGCGAACGACTACACCGACCTGGTCGAGGCGGCGCGCCGGCACAAGCGCACCACCCCCGCCGCGGAGGTGCAACAGCACCTCTTCCCGCCCCGCATCGCGCGCATCGCGGGCGCGCAACTGGCGGGCGTGCTGCTGCCGACCTATGACGTGGGCGGCGACTGGTTTGACTTCGTCGAGAACCGCGATGGGGCCTGGCTCGCGATTGCCGATGCTGCAGGCACCGGCCCGACCGCCGCCGGCCTCGGGGCGGCGGCGCTCGGCGCCTTGCGGGCCGCCCGCCGGAGCGGCCAGGACTTGACCGACGCGGTCAAGCTGATGCACGAGACCGTGCGCCGACTGGATAACGAAGATTTTTTCGTGTCTGCGTGGCTGGCGCGTTGGCGCGCCGCCACCTCGACGCTCACCTGGGTGAGTTGCGGCCACCGGTGGGCCTATGTGATCGGCACGGACGGCGACCTTCGTCAGCTGGAGGCACCCGAGCATCCTCCCCTCGGCGTGGGCAAAGAGCACTCTTATCGGGTCGCCCGGTGCCAGCTCCTGCCGGGGGAGCGCCTGTTGCTCGTCACCGACGGCATCATCGAGCGCCGCGTAGAGGGCGGAGGGACATTCGGCCTCGATGGGATCAAGCACGCGCTCGAAGCGGCGGGCAGCGAGACCGCCGCCTCAACGGCAATGGCTATCCAGCAAGCGGTGACCGATTGTTGGCGCGAGCCGCTCGAAGACGACGGCACGATCGTCGTGATGTGCGTAGAGCACTAAGGCGTCTGCTCACCTCGTCTGCTAGTTCTAGAGCCAGACCACGACCAACCTGCAAATGTCGATCAGCACAAATCAGTTCCGCAACGGGAATCACATCGAGGTCGACGGGACCATCTTCAAGATTCTCGAGTTCCAGCACGTCAAGCCCGGCAAGGGCGGCGCGTTCGTGCGCACCAAGCTTCGCCGCGCCAGCGACGGCGCGGTGATCGACCGCACCTTCCGCGCGGGGGAGAAGTTTCGTGCGGTCAGGACCGAGGTGCGGCGGATGCAGTTTCTCTACCGCGACGGCAACGACGCGCACTTCATGGACGCCGAGAGCTACGAGCAGCTGACGGTGCCGGAGTCGGCCCTGGCCGGCGCGCTGCCGTTCATGAGGGAGTCCGACGAAGTCGACCTGCTCTACATCGACGAGCGACCGGCCGACGTACAGCTGCCGAGCGCCATCGACCTCGAGGTGACAAAGACAGAGCCTGGGCTGCGCGGCGATACCGCCTCGGGGGGCGGCTCCAAGCCGGCCGTGCTCGAGACCGGAGCCCGCGTTCAGGTGCCGCTGTTCATCAACGTCGGCGATGTGGTGCGCGTGGACACCCGCAGCGGCGAGTACGTCTCGCGCGCCTAGCGCCAGCGATGCGGCGATCGGAGCAGCGCCGGGCCGCGGTCTGGGCGCTCTATCAGGCCGACCTGCTGGGCCGCCCAATCGAGCAGGTTCTCCCGCGCGAGACGCACCGCTTCACGCGCGCCCTCGCCGGGCTGGCTGGCGACCGGCAGGCAGAGCTCGATCAGCTGATCGCTCGTCATGCCAGCGGCTGGTCGCTTGAGCGGATCGCGCCGCTCGAGCGGGCGATCCTCAGGGTCGCGCTGGCTGAGCTGCTGTATCCGCAGGACGTTCCCGGTGAGCAGCCGATGCCGGCCGAAGGCGCGATCGATGAAGCGGTCGAAACCGCGAAGCGGTTTTGCGGCAAGGATGCGCCAGGGTTCGTCAACGGGATCCTCGGCGCCGCGCTGCGCGAGCAGCGGGCCGCCGGCTCGCCGTCGGA
Organism: Solirubrobacteraceae bacterium; assembly: GCA_039583645.1. Taxonomy (GTDB): domain Bacteria; phylum Actinomycetota; class Thermoleophilia; order Solirubrobacterales; family Solirubrobacteraceae; genus Palsa-465. The sequence continues at coordinate 49,017 of JAVKSP010000003.1, read as the reverse complement.
CGGCGCGCGCTAGCGGGCTTTCAGCATCGGCGCGAGCGATGGGGTGCAGGCGCAGCTCGCACCGCGCAGGCGACTCAGGCCGAACAGATCCTCGATCGTCTGCAGCACCGAGTAGTGGTCGACGGGGGTGTTGAAACGCTTGTGCTCGCGCGCCCCTGGTCCCGCGGCGATCGTGACCACGTGGCCGCCCGCGGCGAGCCTGCAGCAGGCGTCGTCGCTCGTACCTTCGTCGAAGGTCAAAAACAGGACTCCGTTTCTGCCCAGTCGAGCGAGCAGCGGCGGCAGCAGTCCGGTCAAGAAGTGGTCGGCGGCCGAAATGGGGCAGTCGTGGGCGTCGTGGCACAGGTTCGGCGTGATCCAGATAAACCGGGGCAGACCATGCCCGCGTTCGTCGCGGGCGAGTTGGGTGAGTGGGACGATCCGGTCACAGCTGGCCGGGCGCTTGACCAGCGCGCGGTAGTAGGCGAACGGATCGTGCTTCTTCGCGTATTGGCCGGCGTCGCCTGCGGCGAAGCATGGGCGCGGAAGATCCTCCATGTAGGCCTTCCAGGAGACTCCCTTGGCATCGAGCTGCCCCGCCAGGCCCGAGCCCGGAACCGAGCAGCCGGTGCAGTCGCTGGCGATGCCAAAGGTCGAGCCGCCGGTCAGCGCCAGGTAGTTGGGCAGCGAGGGATGGGTGATGGCAAAGGCGCGTGTCGCGAGCGCATACCGCCTGGCAAGGAGGTTGATGTAGGGCGCAGCGCGGTTGCCGATGACCTGGTCGTACTCGAGGTTCTCGAGCACGACAACCGCGATATGTGCCGGCGGCCCTGCTTTGAGGGCGGCCCTCGGGGACGGCTGGGTCTGAACCGGACCCGCTGTCGTGGCGGTCCCACCACACCCACTTGCGCCGGCGAGCGTCAGCGCGATCAATCCGGTGGCCGCGGCTCGACTCACACAGCGCGCTACAGCCGGCGGTAGCGCCCTTCCACGAACGAGAACGCGGCGAAAACGAGCAGGCCGAACGCGACGAGGCCGAGCAGCCACGGGCCCAGTGGCCCGTGGTGCACGCGCGCCAGCGCACCGTCGACCCCCACCGCCGTCTTGGGGCTGTAATCGATCGCCGCGCGCAACAGGAAGTAGCCGATCAGGGCGAAGACGAGCGCTCTCGCTGTGATCCCAATCCGTCCCAGCAGCAGGAAGGTGCGCCGCTCCTCGGCCCCCATCCGCGCGGTCCTGGTCTCCTGCGTGAACGCGCCGGTGACGCCCTCGTAAAGCTGATAGAGACTGACCGCGAGCAGCGCCGAGCCGCCGACGCCCACGATCACCGGGCCGCCGGGCCACCCGAGCACTCCCGCCGCCGCATGCTCCGGCTTGCCGCTGGAACCGCCGCTGCCCACAAGCGCGCGAACCGCCACCGCAAAGAAGAGCAGGTAGGCGACACCGCCGCTGATGTTCGCGAGGCGATCCCAAGCTTTGGGACTTCCTCCGCCCTCGGGCCCACGGCCCACGATCCCCTGCGTCAGCTTCCACACCGCATACGCCAGTAGACCGGCGGCGATGACCACCAACGTCACGGTGCCCAGCCAGTTGCGCGCGATCAGGGCGAGGGCGCCCTGTTGGTTCGCCGCCGTCCCCGCCCTCCCCGCACCCAAGGCCAGCGCCAGGGCCAGGGCGCCGATGATTCCGTAGGTGACCCCACGCGAGAAGAAGCCAACCCGCACGAGCCAGCGAAATGGACGCGACCGCTCGGCGGCCAGCGTCTCGGAACTGGCTGTTGCTGGCACTGGGTCTGTCGTCTACCCGCGACCGGAGCACCTCACGCCACCAGCTCGACGGCTCCTCCGTGCTCCGAGAGGATCTCGAACAGGCGCCTGATCGCTCGGCGCGGCTGATGCAGCACGATTCGTCCGTTGGGGTGCACCTCCGCCGCGGCGGCAAGCAGATGGCGGGCGCCGGCCAGGTCCATGAACTCGAGCCGGGAGGCGTCGATATGGACGCTGGTGGCGGTTCCGCCGGCCCCGGCCAAGGCCTGTTTGAGCACGGCCATGCTCGAGAGATCTCCCTCGCCGGTGATGCGCAGCCAGGGTGCGCCCTGCGCGTCGACCCCCGCGTCCATCACGCGTAGAAGTCCGTTCGCGCTCACCAGGGGCAGCTGCGCGATCTTCGAGTGCAGTTCGATCAAACGCTCCAGTCGCCGTGGTTCGAAGGCACCACGGCTGAACTGACACAGGCCGGCGGCGGGTTGCGTCGCGTAGAACTCCTCGATCAGCCGCTCCCATTCCTCGAGCCGCTCGGCGCCCGGCACACAGTTGGCCCAGTCCATCTCGCCGAGAAAGTGAACGCCGTTGCAGCCGGCCGCGAGCGCGTCGTCGACCGCTCGCTGCATCGACTCGAGCATCCGCTCTGGCCTGAAAGGCAGCTCCTCCAGATAGGACCCCTCTGCGGTGAAAACCGACAGTTGCCCTCGGTCCAGCAGTTGATCTACGTTGACGCCGGCTCCCTCCAGGAGGTCGAGCACCTGCTGAGGCTCGCTCGTGGTGGCGAAATACCACACGCGATCGTCCTGCTCCAGCCCAGCCCGCACGAAGTCGATCACCAGCTCCTCTTGCTGCGCCGGTGAATCGAATGCGCAGCAGAAGTGGTCGCCGTGCCGCGCCGTGAGGGCAGGCGTGCCCCGATCCTGTCCGCTCGCCACCATGCTCCCGGGCGCGATCATAGCCTGGGACCCGTCGAGCACAAGCGGTCCGGTCCGGTCGCTACCCGCGGCAGGTGCGAAACCCCGCTCGATGGTGCTTTGTTAAGCGCCGTGATGGACATCAAGCAGACGACCGTGACCGCGTTCGCGCCCGGGCGCGTCAACCTGATCGGTGAGCACACCGACTACAACGGCGGGCTGGCGCTGCCGTTCGCGATCGCCGACGGCGTGACCGTGCGGGCGACCGCGTCGCGCGACGGCCGGGTGGAGGCCTTCGCGTCCGACCTCGGAGAGACCGATCGCTTCGCGCTTCAGGCGATCGAGCCGGCGCCGGGGTGGCGTGCCTTCGTACGCGGCGTGGTGGCCGAGCTGTCGCGCCACGGCCTGGCGCTGCCGGGAGCGCGGCTCGAGATCAGCGGGACGGTGCCACGCGGCGCCGGACTGGGGTCATCGGCGGCGTTCACGGTGGCCCTGGCGTTGTCGCTGGCGGCGCTCGCGGGCTCGCCCTCGATCGACCGAATGGAGCTCGCGCGCCTGTGCTCGCGCGTCGAAAACGCATGGGTGGGAGCGCACACCGGCCTCCTGGACCAGCTCACGGCGCTCTTCGGGCGACGCGCGCACGCCCTCGTAATCGACTTTCGGGCGCTCTCGCTGCAGCTCGTGCCGCTGGAGCTCGAGGAGAACCGGCTGGTGTTGCTCGACTCAGGCGAGCAGCACGCGAACGCCGCCGGCGGCTACAACCAACGGCGGGGCGAGTGTGAGCAGGCGCGTGCGTTGCTTGGGGTCGCAAGCCTGCGCGAGGCGAGATTGGGCGATGTCGCGCGACTGCCCGCGCCGCTGTCGGACCGCGCCCGTCACGTCATCGACGAGAATGAGCGCGTGCTCCGCGCAGTCGAGGCGCTGGAGAAGCGCGACTGGCCGGCGCTGGGGCGGTTGCTTGACGCCTCGCACGCCAGCTCGCGGGATCTGTACGAACTCTCAACTCCCGCCGTCGAGGCCGCGGTGCAGCGCCTGCGCCGCGCGGGAGCGCTCGGCGCCCGCCTGGTCGGCGCCGGGTTCGGGGGACATGTGCTGGGTCTGCTCCCCGGGGGCGCAGAGTTGCCGGCGGGCGCGCTCGAGGTCCGCGCGGGCGATGGAGCTCGGGTGGCCGAAATCCCCCTCGACGCCTAGGTTCACCGATAGGCTGGCGATGAGGCAACCAGAGAGGAGTCCGAGATGGCCGGAGAGGCACTGTTCGTGGGCTGGGGCCCGGTTGTGCGGGGTCGCGAGAAGCAGGCGCTACAGGTGTTCCAGGAGTCGATGGAGTACTACGGGCGGCTGCAGCAAGAAGGACAGATCGAGAGTTTTGAGGCCTTCCTGCTGGCGCCCCATGGTGGCGACATGGACGGGTTCATCATCCTTCGCGGCGACCGCACGAAGCTGGCCGAGGTCCGCTTCAGCGACGAGTTCGAGCGGATGACCGTGCGGGCCGCATCGATCATCGACTCACTGGGGATCGTGCCGGCGTATACGGGAGAAGCCTTGGGGCAGCAAATGGCGCTGTTCCAGGCGGCAGCCGACGAGTTTGGGTAGTCGCGACTAGGTCGAGTGTGACCTACGTGGTCGGCCGGTAGCGGAGGTGCACGACGCCGCTGTCGTAGGACTCGGCGCCTGCCAGTGCCAGCTTCGTCTTCGGCGTTCCCTCGCTGAAGAGCCTCGTGCCCGCGCCCAGCGCCACCGGAAACACCATCAGATGAAGTTCGTCCACTAGCCCGTCGGCCAGCATCGCGCGCACGAGCGTGCCGCTGCCGCTGACGTAGAGGTCGCCCTTCAGCCGGCTCTTCAGATCGCGGATCGCGTCGGGGTCGTAGGCGCCCAGCACGGTTGAATTGCTCCACTGCACGCCCGGCTCAGACGCGGCCACCACGTATTTCGTCGACTCGTTGAAGAACGGCGCGCCGGGATCGTCCTCCGCGGTCCGGCTCGACCAAGCGGGCGCGAACAGCTCAAAGGTCCGGCGCCCGAGCAGCAACCCCTCGCACGCGCTCATGATCGCGGCGAGTGCCTGCCCCATCTTGGGGTCGAAGCCGAACTCGAACGTCCACTTCGGGTCTTCAAAGACCCCGTCGAGCGAAATGAACTCGTGTACGGCGATTTTTCCCATGAGCGGCTCCCTCGTTCGTTGCGTGCCTGGTACGTAGACCCTGCGCGACCCGAGAAGTCATCGCTTGCCGACGTTGGCCTGCTCGGCACGTGGATCTTCGCCCCTGCGCAGCCGCTCGAGCGTCTCTTCGAGCGCGGCCATGAGGTCCGGCACGGGGCCCGGTTCCCGCTCGCGCTTGGGGGCGTGGATGGCCTTGCGCTTGCGCTTGGAGTCGATGACTCGCTTCAGCCGCTCGCGGTAGCAGTCTGCGTAGCGCTCGGGATCCCACTCCGTCGCAAGCTCCTCGATGATCGCAACCGCGCCGTCGAGCTGCTTCTTGGCGGGCTTCTTGCCACCGCTGGAAATGGCCTTGGTGGGCCTGATCTCGTCGTGGAAGAGCATCGTGGTGAGCGAAAGTGCGCCTTCGCGGGCGCGCACCGCGACCAGGTACTCCTTGGTGCGCATCACGAAACGACCGAGCGCAACACGCTCCTGGCGGCCCATCACTTCCACCAGCAAGCGGTAAGCGCGCAGCGTGCCCTCGCTCTCACCCGCGGGCAGCAGGAAGTAGGGGTGGTGGAAGTAGATCGGGTCGACCTCGGCGAGCTCCACGAAGGCCTCTATGTCGATCGTGCGCGTCTTGCGGGGCTGCACGGACGCGAGCTCGTCGTCGGTTACGACCACCTGCCTGCCGTCGAGGTCAAAGGCGTGGGCGACCTCCTCCCAGGCCACCTCCTCGTCCTCCTTCGAGCAGAAACGGCGCTGTTCGATCGGCACCTTGTCCTTCTCGTGCAGCTGGTGGAAGTGATAGTCGAGATCGCGCGCGGCACTAACCAGTTGCACCGGCACGTTGACGAGGCCGAAACTGAGCGATCCGCTCCAGAGCGGGCGTGGCACCGCTACCTCTTCGCTCCCGCCAAGCTGGCTTCCAGCGCTGCCGCCAGATCTTCGCCGTGCCCAGGCTCCTCCTGCGCCGCCAAGTCGATCTCTTCGCCCTTGGCCTTGCGCTTGATCAGCTCGAGCACCGCGTCGCGGTATGTGTCTTCGTGGTCCGAGGGCTTGAATCGCTGGGCCAGTGTCTCCACGAGCTGGCCCGCCATCTTGACCTCCTTGGGCGAGGGGGCGCGGGGCTTGCCGACCTCCAGCTGATCGCCGCGGACGAGTTCGTCGTGGAAGCGCAGCGTGTGCAAGACGAGCACCTTGTCTCCGGCTCGCAACGCGACGAGATATTCGCGATCGTGGAAGCTGAAGCGACCAATGCCGGCGCGCGCCGTCCTGCGCAGTGCTTCATGCAACAGCCTGAAGCTTTCAGGGTCGTCGCGGGAGCCGACGTAGTAGGACTTCTCATAAAAGACCGGGTCGATCTCTTCGGCGCAGACGAACTCGCGCAGGTGGATCACCTTGCCGCGGTCGCCGGCCGCGGCCTTGATCTCGTCTCGGTCGAGGACGACGTATTCGTCCTCGGCTACTTCGTACCCCTTGATGACCTGCTTGTAGGGCACCTCCTTGCCCTCCTTGGGACAGATGCGGCGGTGCTCGATCTTCGCCCCGTCCTTGGCATGCACCTCGCGGAAGTGGACGGCCTTGGACTCGGTCGCCGAGTACAGCTTGATTGGGACATTGACCATGCCGAAGGTGATCGTCCCGTTCCAGATCGACTTTGGCATCTGCCGTTTCAGCTACCCAAGCGGTCCAGAACACACGCCTGGCGGGTGGCAGTACGCTGAGCGCTGCGCCACGAAGCATGCCGTACGACCTGGTCATAGACATCGAGAACAGTCCCGGTGCGCTGGCGGAGGTGGCGGCTGCGATCAGCGACGCGGGAGTCAACATCGCGGCTGCGACCTGCCTCGGGGCGGGGCAGACGGCCGAGCTTCACATCATCGTTCCGTACGCCGAAGCGGCCAAGCACGCGCTTGCGATCTCGCATCTGGCCGTCAGCCGCGAGCGCGAGGTGGTGGTGGTCGAGGTTCCCGACCGTCCGGGCGTGCTGGCGGATATGACGCGCAAGATCGCCGAGGCTGGAGTCAACCTCGAGCTCGTCTTCGTCGCCACTCGCAACCGCGTTGTCTTCGGTGCGGCCGACCTCGGCGCGCTGCGCGCCGCTCTCGGCATCGCCGAGTGAGCTTCGCTGGGGGTGCGCCGATGGGGTGCTAAGGCCCGAGCGCGATGGCGGCCTCCGGCGTGGCCACGTGGAAGCTGAAGCTCTCCTCCAGGTAAAGCCGGACGACCTCGTTGTCGTGTGAGTCGTAGCCGATCGAGAGATCCTGCCCCGAGTGGAACTGGAAGTCGCCGCCTCGCAGGCTGACCACCACAGCGCCCTTCACTCCCGGCGCCCAGACCATGGGTCCCTCCAGGATCTTGCGCAGGTGCTCGATCAGGGGATAGCCGCCATGCTCGGCAGTCTCGACGACGCGCCGGTATTGCTCGCGCCCCAGGGCCAAACCGTACGGCCCGGCGATCCCATTGCAGAGCAGCCGCTCGACCGCACCAGCCACCTGCCGCGGGTAAAGCTCCGTGCTCTCACCCAGGGAGGCGGCTTGGTAGGGCGAGTTCTCGGCGATCCCGGTGATCGTGTCCTGCCAGCCGTGGAACACGGCCACGTTCTCGGCGATTGCGATCTGGCGGGCCGCTCGGTCCAGTGCTCCCAGATCGGCGTCGTCGGCGCCGCGGTCGGCGTCGCGCAGCTCGTCGCGCGAGAGCTCGAAATCGGCCCGCACTTCGACCAGCGGAAGCACGCGGCGCTGCGCCCCCGTCACTCCGTCGCAGGGGGGGTTCGAGAGCGGGCTGGTTCGCCCCAGGTTGGTCGCGGAGTGATCCCAGCCGTGCGGTCCAGAGAAATCGACCAGCTTGCGCGCGGCGAGCGCGGGCGTGAGCCGCTCGGTCGCCTCCTGGTCGAGCAGCGTCCACCCGGCATCGCTGATCGGCGCGTGTGAGCGGAGCAGGTGATTCATCGTGACGCTCCTTTGAGTCCGCGAATGCCGAGCGATCCGTCTTCGTATCCGGCGGTCCCGGAGTCCCCGCCTTCGAAGGTCTCTGCCTCTGCCTCCTCGCCGTGCTCGACCACGTCGCCGCTCTGAAAGAGAACGCCCTGAGCGACTTCCCGCCAGGGCGGCGTACGCCGCAACAGCAGCTCTAGGTCCATGCTGAAGTGCTTGAACTCCTCGCCCTGGGCGTCGCGCATGACAGCGACCGCATCGGGGTCGGTCTCTAGCGCGATGCGCTGCTCGTACCAGCCAATCGCTTCAGCCTCCTCGGTCAGCGAGGCGCACAGACGGGCAAAGGTGCGCGTGGTCTGGGGCAGCTCGTTGGCTGGTTCGTGGTACTGGTCAAAACCCATCGATTCTCCTTAGCTGGGGGGCGGGGCTGCAGCCACGGCTCGAACTCTAGGTCGGGAGCGGGCTCCGTGCCGCTCTATGCTCGGGCTATGGGTACTACCTGGGTTCTGCATACCGAAACCAAGGGCACTGGGGCTCAGATGGTGCCGCTGGAGAAAGCCCAAGAACGGCCCGCGAGCGCTGAGCCCGTATTCGTGCCGCGCGAGCGCGCGCCGGTCGACGAGTCGCGGGCGCCGGAGCCAGTCGAGCCTCGGCGGTTCAGGATCGTCGACGTGATGACGCGGCGGACTCTGCTCGACGGAGCGAGCATCCGCGACGCGCTGACGGTGTTGCGAGAGGTCAGGAGCGCCGTCGATGTAAACGTCTACGTGTGGGAGAAGGACCGGCAGCGCTGGCGGCCGCTGGCGTTCGAGGAACAGCACGCGATGATGGATCTGGCCGCGACCGAGGCCGATCTCAGCGCGAAGCCGACCGTCCCTTCGCCCACCTGATCGCCTGCCGGCTTACGGCTGCGGCCAGCAGCGCCCAAAGTGCGACCGCGACCCAGGTCCAGCCGCTCGCAAAGGAGCCCGCAAAGCTGAGCCCGGCAGTGCGGGCCACCTCGAATCCGGAGGCGGCGTACATCCCGACCGGGAAGAGCGTGGACCAGCGCCGCCAGTTACGACCGTGCCGGGGCACGGCCACCTCCGCGATCAGCAGCAGCGGGAGCCACATCAGGGCGATGATCCAGACCGCCGCACCAAGCTCGGCCAGCGGCGAGCCCAGAGAGTGCAGCGCGAGATCGCGTGAGACAGCGCGGCTGATTTCAGCCACCGTGAGAGCCGAGATCGCCAGTGCCCCGCCTGCGATCCACTGATCGCCTGACCCGGCCACGAGCTCCTGCGGGTCAAAGCGCATAAACACGATCAGGTACAGCGCGAGGGCCAGGGCACACAGCGCCAGGGAGGGGTAGACCAGCCACGGCGCACCCTGCACGAACGCGACCAGGGCCGCCAGACCCGCTAGGGACTGGAGCGAGACCGTCAACATGAACGAGCTGCCCGAACGAGGCAGGGCGGGCATTCGCACGAGCGTGCAGCCGAGCCCGGCGCCGAGCGCCGCAGCCGCAAGCAGCAGCGCGACTGCGAGGCCGTGAAACCCAAGCGGTTCGAGTCCCGAGCCGAGCACCGCGGTGCCCGCGACGGCGGTCAGGCTGGCGGGGGAGCGGGTCGCGCCTCGTAGCCACGCCCGGTCTCGCGCGATCTGACGTGCGAAAAGCAGCGCCAGGGCGACCCAGGCGAGCGCCGTGATGGCCAGCAAGGCGCGCGACAGCACGGTCTGATGGTGGAATGCGAGGGCGATCGAGACGATGCCCGTGGCCATCACCGCGGCTCCCGAACCGGGGTCCGGGGTCGTCCGGCGCGCTGTGTGCGAGCGGCGCTCCCGCGGCCCGCGCGCCGGCTGGCGTGGGGGTGCAGCCGTGTCTGGCCGCGTTGGCTTACTAGGCGCGCTGCTGGGCCGTGCTTATGGCGACGTTGGATCGGCGGCTTGGCCCGCAACCCGGGTCGGCGCTTGCTCGGCTGGACCGGCGGCTTGACCCGCAACCGGGGTCGGCGCTTGCTCGGCCCGGGGGTCGGTGGGGTCGACGAGCGGCGAGGGAACCTGCGGATCGGTGGGATCCACGACCGGCGTCGGCGCGCCCGGGTGGGACTCGATTGCGCGAGCGCGTTCCCCGGCCATCACATCCACTTTGCGGTTCACCATTGTGCCCTCCTCTCGGACATTACCTCGTACCACGATATCGTTACCCGATAGCTTCAGGTGACAAACAGCGGCCAGGAGTGGGCGCTGGCCCCGCGCTAGAGAAGGAACGGGATCAGCATCTTGGTTCTCGCCCGGTAGCTCCGGTACGCGTCGGGGAAAGAGCTCGTCATGATCCGTTCCTCGACCTTCGCGCTGTAGAAGAAGTAGAGCCCCAGTACGCCTAGCGCGATCAACCAGTAGATGTTGGTGGCCAGAGCCGTGCCGAGGATGGCCAGTAATAGGCCCGAATAGATGGGGTGGCGCACGAAGCGGTACGGGCCGCTGGTGACCAGCTGCGGCTCCTCCTTCTGAGTCATGGGCATGCCCCAGTTTCGACCCAGGTAGACCCTGGCCCACACCGCCACGCCCAGGCCGAGGCCGATCAGGACTGAGCCTGCGACCTGCAGGCTCAGATCACGGACGTTCAGCGTGTGCGCTCCGAACACGCGCAGCAGGACGAACGCGAGCACGACGACCAGACCCGGAGGCCTGAACCGGCCCCTGTTCACACTTTGCTTCGCTGCGACTGCGGCCACAAGCCAGTAGGCCCAAAAGGCGGCCCAGGCGATCAAGATGGCGACACGCAGTGACACGACGCAACCGTACGCCGCTGCCGGCGGCGTGTCATCGGCCCTCGGGCCGAAGGGTCGGTCCACCCGCGGTTGGAGAACTTGCGCACAGAGCCTGGAGCTGCGTTGCGCAGCGTCTCCCGAATGTGATGCACTGGGGCCTATGAGCTCGCTCACGGCGCCGCCGGTCGCCCCCGCTTCGTCTGAGGCGCTGGAGTGCTTTCACCCGGCGGTGAGGACCTGGTTTGAGCGCCGCTTTCCAGACGGCCCGACGGAGGCGCAGACGGGGGGCTGGCCCGCAATCGTGGCGGGCCAGCACACCCTGATCTGCGCACCCACCGGCTCGGGGAAGACCCTCGCCGGCTTCCTCGCGGCGATCGACGCTCTGTACTGCGCGCACGCGGCGGGCAGTTCGATCGAGGGCCTGACGAAGGTCGTGTACCTCAGTCCGCTCAAGGCGCTTGCCGTCGACGTGCACACCAACCTCGAGCAGCCGCTCGAGGAGATCGCCGCAGTGGCTCGCGAACTCGGTCACGAGCCGGCGCCCGTCACGGTTGGCGTGCGTACCGGAGATTCCACCGCCTCGCAGCGTCAAACCATGCTCCGCAGGCCGCCCAACCTGCTGGTGACGACTCCCGAATCGCTCTACCTCTACCTCACCGCGCAGCGTTCGCGAGCCACGCTGCGGAGCGTCGAGACGGTGATCGTCGACGAGATCCATGCACTGGCCCGCGACAAGCGGGGACTGCATCTGGCTCTCTCGCTGGAGCGCTTGGCGGCGGTCACCGAACGCTCGCCGGTCAGGGTAGGGCTCTCGGCCACTGTCAAGCCGGTGGAGACGGCCGCCCGACTGCTCGTCGGTGCGGGCGAGCCGCTGCCCTGCGTCGTCGACAGCGGGCACCGCCGCGCGCTCGAGCTTTCGCTGGAGCTCCCCGACGGCGAGCTCGAGGCGGCTCTGTCCGCCGATCAGTTGAGCGAGATCCTCGATCGCATCGCCGCACACGTCGCCGGCCACCGCACGACCTTGGTGTTCGTCAACACGAGGGCACTCTCGGAACGAGTCGCGCACGAGCTCGGCGAACGGCTCGGCGACGATGAGGTGGCCGCCCACCACGGGTCGCTCTCGCGCGAGCGCCGCCAGCGGGTCGAGCGCCGTCTGCGCGGCGGCGAGCTGCGGGCACTGGTCGCAACAGCGTCGCTCGAGCTGGGCATTGACGTCGGGCCGGTGGAGCTGGTGTGCCAGCTCGGCTCGCCCCACAGCATCGCCACCTTCCTGCAACGCGTGGGACGGGCCAATCACCAGCGCGACGGGGTGCCGCGAGGGATCATGTACCCGACCACCCGCGACGAGCTCGTCGAGTGCGCGGCGCTGCTGGCGGCGGTCAAGCGTGGACGCCTCGACGCGCTGCAACCGCCCGAGCTTGCGCTCGACATCCTCGCCCAGCAGATCGTCGCGGAGGTCGCGGCGCGAGGCGAAGCGGGTGTGGGCGAGGACGAGCTGTTTGCGCTCCTGGGGCGTGCCTGGCCCTACCGGCGGCTCGCCCGCGAGCAGTTCGAAGAGGTCCTCGAACTCGTGTCCGCCGGAATCGAGACCGGTCGTGGAAGGCGAATGGCCTACGTCCACCGCGATCGCGTGAACGGGCACCTGCGGGCTCGGCGGGGCGCGCAGCTCGCCAGCCTGACCTCGGGAGGAGCGATTCCGGAGACTGGCGATTATCGAGTGCTGCTGGAGCCCGGGGACGTGTTCCTGGGGACGGTCAACGAGGACTTCGCGATCGAGTCGATGCAGGGCGATGTGTTTCTGCTGGGGACGCACCCGTGGCAGATCGCGAGCGTGAGCAACGGCATTTTGCGCGTGCGCGACGCCGCGGGCCGTCATCCCACGATCCCCTTCTGGCTGGGCGAGGCGCCGGGCCGGACCGACGAGCTCTCCGACGAGGTGTCGCGTCTACGCGTCGCGGTGCTCGAACGCCTCGACCAGGCTGAGCGGCAGGGGGCGATCGAGTTCACCGAGGAGGTCTCGGGCGTAGACGAGGTCGCAGCTGCCTTGATCGTCGACTATCTGCGCACCGGGCGCGCGCAGCTCGGGGGCGTCGTTCCCAGCGATGAAGACATCGTGTTCGAGCGCTTCTTCGATGAGAGCGGGGGCATGCAGCTGATCGTCCACGCGCCGTTCGGGTCCAGGATCAATCGGGCTTTGGGTCTCGGGCTGCGCAAGAAGTTCTGTCTGAACTTCGACTTCGAGCTGCAGGCGGCGGCCAGCAACGACGCGGTCCTGCTATCGCTCGGCCCGCAACACTCGTTCCCGCTCGAGGACGTTCCAGCCTTCCTGCGTTCCCACAACGTCCAGGACGCAGTCTCCCAGGCCGTCCTGCGCAGCCCCATGTTCACCGCCCGCTGGCGCTGGAACCTCAACCGCTCGCTCGCCGTGCTGCGCCGCAAGGGGGGCCGGCTGAACCCCTTCAACATCCAGCGCATGGAGGCCGACGACCTGATGGCGGCTGTATTCCCGTCGCTTGCCGCCTGTCAGGACAACAGCCCAGCCGGTCCGGTCGAGATCCCCGATCACCCGCTGGTGCGAGAGACCATGAACGACTGCCTGACCGAGGCGATGGACATCGAGGGGCTCAAGGGGCTTGTCGGACGCTTCGAAGAGGGAACGGTTCGGCTGCACTTCGTGGACACAGTCGAGCCGAGCGTGCTCTCGCACGAGATCCTGAACGGGGCCCCTTTCACCTACCTGGACGAGGACACGGAGATCGGCGAGCGGCGCTCGCGGGCGGTGACGCTCAGACGTGGGCTGCCCGTGGAGCCACGCGAGCTCGGGCGGCTCGATCCCGCCGCGATCGAGCGCGTGCGCCGAGAGTCGACGCCAGACGTGCGCACCGCCGACGAGTTGCACGACGTGCTGCTTTCGCTGGTCGCCTCGCGCCCGCGCAATGATTGGGTCGCGCACTTCAATGCGCTTGCGGCACAGGGGCGGTGCTTCGAGCTCCGCCGACCCGGCACCACTGAGGTCCTGTGGGGCGCCACCGAGTCCCGCGGCGAGCTCGAGGAGCTGTTCAGCGGCGCGGAGTTCGTTCCCGATCATCCGCTGCCGCCATCGTTGGCCGCCCGCGCCGGCGAGATCGACGTTGACGCGGCCGAGGTTGCCGCCGTCCAGGGACACCTCGAAATCGTGGGTCCGGTCACCGAGGGGGAGCTTGCGGCGATGACGGGACTCTCATCCGCGAGCGTGAAGATCGCCCTGGAAACCCTCCGTGCCCGCGGGTTCGCGGTGAGCGGGGCCTTTGAGCAGGGAAGCGGCGAGCAGTGGTGCGCCCGCCGGCTGCTGGCACGGATCCACGGCTACACGCGCGAGCGCCGCCGCGCCCAGGTGCGGCCGGTCAGCCAGCAGGAGTGGGAGCAGTTCCTGCAGTCGTGGTGGCACCTGGCTCCCCAGACCCAGCTCTATGGCCGCAACGGCATCGCCGCGGTGATCGAGCAGCTTCAAGGCTCGGAATGGCCCGCCGGCGAGTGGGAACGGCTCCTGGCGGCGCGCGTTCACGCCTATCGTCCAGAATGGCTCGACGACCTCTGCCTGTCAGGAGAGGTGGTGTGGGGAAGGCTCTCGCTGCTCGAGCGCGCCTCCGACGACGGCGAGCACGCCGAGGACTCCGGGGATTGGACGGGGAAGTCGCCCTCCCGGCGAACACCGATCACGTTCATGCATCGCGACGACCTGCCGTGGCTTTTGCAGGCCCATCGCGGAGGTACCCGACCGGCAGTGCCCACGACCGGACCCGGGCGCGAGGTGCTTGACGCCCTCCGCGGACGCGGCGCGCTCTTTCATTCCGAGCTTCAGGCGATCACCGGCCGCCTGCCGGCGGAGATCGAGGAGGGTCTGTGGGACGGCGTCGCCCGCGGCCTCATAACGGCGGACGGGTGGGGCGCCATCCGTTCCCTGCTTCAGGCCCGCTCTCGCTTCGCGCGCCGCCACCGCCAGTCCCCCAAGCCGGGCTCCCGCGGCCGCCGGGGCGGCTGGCGCGAGGGCGTCGAGGGGCGCTGGACCCTGTTGCCGGCGGCCGAGGCGGTCGAGGATGTGGAAGAGCTCGCCGAGGCGGTCGCCATGCAACTGCTGCTTCGCTGGGGCGTGGTCTGTCGCGACGTCTACCTGAAAGAGCGCCTGGCGCTCCCGTGGCGCGACGTCCTCTGGGCGCTGCGCCGGCTCGAGGCACGCGGGCTGACCCGGGGCGGTCATTTCGTCACCGGCGTGAGCGGCGAACAGTTCGCCAACGAGGCGACGATCCCGCTGTTGCGCGGACGGCGCAGATTCGATCTCAGGCCAGCCGCAGAAGCGATGGACGCAGGTCCCGAGGAACGCGCCGCGGGTTAGGCCGGCGCTCGTCCTGGGTCAACCCTCGGCGCGGCGCGCCGCGACACCCATAGCGTCCGTCACGATCAACTGCTGAAAGCCGCGGATCAGCGGGCGGACGCTCGCGAGGCCGACTCGTCCCTGCACACCGAACGGCTCGATTCGAGTCTCGGAGCGCAGCACGTTTTGGCCGTCCGATCCCGCCTCGACCCAGTTGGCGAACAGCACCCGCACGGTTCCGGTCTGGCTCCAGCTGCGGAACTCCGCCGGGCTCGCCAGGGTCGGATAGTCGCGTCGGAGCGTCCAGATCCGCCCCACGATGCCCGATAGGAGCGAGAGCTCGCTTTCCTCGAGCACGGCGAAGGGCTCGCCGCGGAAGAGTTCCTCGAATGTCGTGCTCGGCGGGATGCCCGGAATCCGCCAGCGCACCAAACGGCCCAGCAGGCGGGTATCCGTCAGCCTGAGTTCACGCGCTGTGCGCCAAAGCTGCTCGAGAGCTGCGGTGCTGTGCCGCTGATGGGACACTCGGACGGCCGGTCGCGGAATCCAGGCGTCGAGCTGCGGGTGGACGTCGCTCACACCAGGGCATCATCGCGGCTTGAGGGTTCGCGACGCGTGGAGGCGGCCGGCGCCTCAGTTACCGGGGCGCCGCTGCGGCGTCGGTGCGTGTGTTCCCGGACGCACCGCTCACGCCGCGACCAGGCCAGCACGCGGATGAGCGCGCAGCGTCTGGGGCGCCGTTGGGGTGAGCTCATCGGCTCTGCGCGCAACTTCTGCGGCGATACGGCGCACCGCCAGCGCCAGCGCCCCTCCGCGCAGCAGCGCCTCGGTGCCCGCCGCAGCGAGCCGGCCCGTGATCGACCGGGGCGCGCTCACCGTCACGGTCGCCCAGAGATCCGTCCCGCCGGCTTGCGCTGGGTAGGCCTCGTACTCGACGCCGAGCGTGATCGGTCCGCGTGCGGTCAGCGCCAGGCGTCCGTCGCCAGCCTGCTCGACATCGATCTCAAACGCGACCGAGACGCCGGCCACCCGGCCGGCAACGCGCGCACGGCTACCGCTCCGCAGCCTGTCGCCAGCGAAATCCTTGAGCTCAAAGTCAATCGGCGACCAGCGGGTGCAGGCATGGGGCTCGCTCAGCACCGTGAGCACGTCCTCGGGGGTACCGTCGATGGTGGTCTGTGTGGTCCAAGTGCTCATGCGGCCTCCGGTGCTGGGGGAACGCTCCTGTCCCCGTTCTCCAAGTTGGCGGCAATCTCCCACTCCGCAACCCGCCCTACCACGTCATTTGGCACGTTCGCGAGCAGCCGGCTCATCACGGCCATAAAGACCAGTTCGGCGGGCGGAACTCATCGCGGTACGGCTGGCGTCCGCGGCCCTGAGTACGGTCGGAACACATGTTCGACGTGCGGTCAAGACCACTGTCGGACGCCTCACGGCCCGAGGAGGCACCGTGGTTCGTGGCCTTGAACGCGGAGCAGCGCACTGCGGTCCAGCATCCCCACGGGCCTTTGCTGATCCTCGCGGGCGCTGGAACCGGCAAGACCACCACGCTGTGCGCGCGGGTGGCAGCGCTCGTGGGCGGGGGCGTCTCGCCCGAGCGGATTCTGCTGCTCACCTTCACGCGGCGTGCCGCACGAGAGATGCTTCAGCGTACGCGGGCCATGGTCGCGATCCCGGCCGGACGAGCCGGGGTGCTGGGCGGCACCTTCCATTCGGTCGCCCACCACTTTGTCCGCCGGCACGCGGAGACGCTGTCGTTACGGTCCGGGTTCGGCCTTCTGGACGCCGGCGACGCAGCAGATCTGATCGATCTGCTGCGTGAAGAGCACGGCCACGCCCAGCGCGGACGACGGTTTCCGAAAAAGACCACGCTGCTCGACATCTACTCCCACACGGTCAATGCCCAACGGCCGCTGGCTGGGGTCCTGAGCGAATCGTTCTCGTGGTGCGAGGAGCATCGCGACGACCTCGCCGCGCTGTTCAAGGCCTACACGGCGCGCAAGCGCGCGCTCGGTGTCCTGGATCTCGATGACCTGCTGCTCTTCTGGCGGGCCCTGGCCGCGGACGAAATCGTCGGCCCGCGCCTTGAGCGGCGTTTCGATCACATCCTGGTCGACGAATACCAGGACGTCAACGGCCTCCAGGTGGCGATCCTGCGGGGATTGCGGCGCGAATGTATGGAGGTGACCGCTGTGGGAGACGACTTTCAGGCGATCTACGGCTGGAGGGCGGCGTCGGCCCGGCACATCCTGGAGTTTCCACAGCAATTCCCCGGCGCGACCGTGATCAAGCTGGAGCGCAACTACCGCTCGACGCAGCCCGTCCTCGATGTCGCCAACGCGGTCTCGGCCCAGGCTCAGCGAGCGTTTCCGAGAAGGCTGCGCGCCGAGCGGGGGGGCGGGGCGATGCCCGAGCTGGTCTTCTGCCGCGACGAGTCGGCGCAGGCGAGTGAGGTGGCCGATCGTGTGCTCGAGGCGCGCGAGCGAGGAATGGACCTGCGCGAGCAGGCGGTGCTGATGCGCACGGGTCACGACAGTTCGCTGCTCGAGCTAGAGCTCACGCGGCGTGGGATTCCCTTCGTGAAGTACGGCGGCCTGCGGTATCTCGAGGCCGCCCATGTCAAGGACCTGATCGCGCTTTTCCGCCTGGCCGACAATCACTGCGACGAGATCTCGTGGTTCCGCGTGCTCCAGCTGCTGGAGGGCGTGGGCCCCGTGAGTGCTCGTCGTGCCCTCGACGTGCTGATGACGGCCGACGGGGATCGACTCGCCGCGTGGCCGAGGGCGCGTGAGCGGCTGCCCGTAGACGCCCGTCCGCTCGCCGACGGAGTGCTCACCGCCCTGCGAGCGGTCCGTGATGAGCCCTCCGCCGGCGCGCGGGCGGAGCGGCTGACGGAAGCGCTGGCGCCCCTGATTGTCGCCCGCTATCCGGACGGGGCGCTGCGACTGAATGACCTCGAGCAGCTAGTCGCCGCCGCTCGTGAAGCCTCGGCCCTTGGCCACTTCGTATCCGAGCTGGTCATCGATCCACCACTCTCGAGCGCGGACCTCGCCGGGCCGCCACATCTAGACGAAGACTTTCTCGTGCTCTCCACCGTGCATTCGGCCAAGGGGCTCGAGTGGCAGGCGGTGCACGTGCTCGCGCTGTACGACGGCAACTTCCCCGCTGACATGGCAGCCGGGTCGAGCGAGGCCATCGACGAGGAGCGGCGGCTGTTGTACGTCGCCATGACCCGCGCCCGGCGCGAGCTGCATATGTATGTGCCGGTCCGCTACTACCACCGCCCGAACGGACGCGACGACGCGCACGGTTACGGAAAGCCGTCGCGGTTTCTCACCGACGAGGTCAAGCGCTGCTGCAAGATCACGGACCGTCCGGATGCAGCGCGCGAGATCGAGGAGCTCACGGCTGGCCGGCGGATCGAGGTTTCGGTTGACTCGTTGTTTGACTAGCCTCGAGCCTCGCCCCGGGCGTGCCCTTCGAGCGCGCCTGCGGCGGGCAAGCACTCTCCATGGAAGCCGTTCTCGACAAGCAAAGCCTCCGCCGCCGTCGCGTGATTTGCGTGACCGCGCTCGTCCTCCAGGCGCTGTATTACTACGCGCTGCTGCCGGCGGTGCCCGTCCTCATTGGGCGCGACCCCGTCCTGCTCGAGGCGCTGCGCGGTTCGACTACCGCCATGGTTGCCGGAGGGGCGTTTGCGCGCATCGGCCAGGCGTCGCTCGCTCTCGCGCTGCTGGCGCCCTTCCCTGCGCTGCTTATGGGCGATCCCTTCGTGTGGTGGGCGGGCCGCTTGTGGGGTTCGGACATAGCCAAGTACATGGGCGCCCGCGGGCCGCGGGGCAGGGAGCGCACGCAGCGAGCCATCCGTCTGCTCGAGCGCTACGGATCCTGGACCGTGCTATTTGCCTACTTCATCCCCGTCCCGAGCACGCTGATCTACGCGGCGGCCGGCTGGACGGGAATGCGGCTGCGCCGCTTCCTTCTGTTGGATCTAGCTGGAACCGCCATGTGGGTGGCGCTGATCGTCGGACTTGGGTACCTGATCGGGCGCTCTGCCGTGCAGGTTGCGCACACGATCTCGCACTACAGCCTCCTGGCGACGCTCGCACTCGTCGCCGTGGCGGTCGGCTATGCGGTTCTGCGCTCGCGCCCACCCCGTGAGCAAGTCCCGCACGACTCCTAGGCCAGAAGTGTGCTGGCGAGCAGTTCGACCTGCGCCAGCTCGGCTGAGGCGGGGAAACAGACCACCTCGTCCGCGCCCGCAGACTCAAACGCCGACAGATACTGCTTGACGGTGTCTGCTTCCTTCGCGGCGCTGGCGATGATCTGGTCCGCGTAATCACCCAGGAACGAGTAGTAGTCACCGAGGTTCTCGCGCGCTACCCGCTCCGCGTTATCACCCAGCGCGAAGTAGAACAGCGCCACCGCTCGTGGCTTTCCCGAGCGGCCTGCCTCGGACCATGCTGCCCTCAGTTTCTCTAAGCCTTGAGCGAACGCTTCGGGCGTCCCGCCGCCCTGAGTCCAGCCGTCGCCGTGACGCGCAGCGCGCGCGAAGGCGATGTCCACGGAACCGCCGATCAGCAGTTCCGGGCGCTCGCCATTTGACGGGCTCGGGCCGACGCCGTCCTCGCCCTTCCAGGCGGCCGCGAGCGCTTCCAGCTGGCGCTCGAAGATCCGCCCGCGGGCGTGGAAATCGACGCCGCTCGCCTCAAAATCATCCTCGCGCCCACCGGGCGCGACCCCCAGCGTGAGGCGCCCCCCGGAGAGGGCGTCGATGGTGGCGGTTTGCTTGGCCAGCAAGGCAGCGTTGGAGCGCAGCGGCGCTATCAGGATGTCGGTGATCAGCCTGATCCGCTCGGTAACGGCGGCTGCGGCGGCCAGCGCGATCAGCGGCTCGTAACTCGGATACAGGAGGCGGTCGATCGTTCCCAGGCTCGAGAACCCGGCCGCCTCGGCATGCCGAGCCCACTCGACAATTCCCGTGCGATCGATTCCCCGTACAGCGTTAGGAAGCCCGATTCCAACGTCCATTGCGTCTCCTTTCCACTCGGCGTGGCGCGGTCATCCGCACCAGGCTTGCCCCCGGAGCACTGAGGACGGCACCGCGCCATCGAAAACTCTGGGGGACTTCCCTGGGGCGAAGTGTCGCTGACCGGGGGATGCTGTGCTCCATGGGTCCAGGGAGGCGCGGTTTCGATGCTCTGCGGTGTGCCGTCTCAAGGCGCGTCAGGGCGCGCCTGCTGGTGCCGTGGTTGGCCGCAGCGGGCGCCGGAGCAGTGCTCGCCGGTGCCTCGCTTGCCGGGGCCGCACCCAAGTCAGTCACCCTCAAGGTCAACACGACGAGCGACAAACTCGATCGCCATGGCGGCAGATGCACGCTTCGCGAGGCGATCGCGGCGGTGAACTCCCCCGGCAGGAAGACCGCGTGCGGGACTGCCAGCCGCGGGGCCAACACGATCGTGCTGCGCGCGGGCCACTACCGGCTGACGATCGCGCCCTCCGGCACCGACGACAACGCCACCGGGGATCTGGATCTGACGGGTAACGCGCGGGTAGCTATCTCGGGGGCCGGCACGACCTCCACGACGATCGATGCTGGTGCCCTGGACGACCGCGCCCTCTCGGTCGCGAGCGGGGCACGCGTGACCCTGAAGCGGCTCACGATTACGGGCGGCCGTCTACCGGGCGCGGCCCATGGCTCACCTGGGACCGCTAATGCGAGCTGCACGGCCGGCGGTGCCGGCGGGAAGGGCGGCACCGGCGCGGACGGTGGCGGGATCGACAATGGCGGCGCGCTCATCCTGGACAAGGTCACGGTGGTCCACAACTCCGCGGGCGCGGGCGCTGCCGGTGGGACCGGGGGGGCCCAGAGCGCGATAGGTGGCTGTTCCGGCGGCGCCGGCGGCCGGGGGGGCAGCGGTGGCGGGATCTACAACCGCGGCAGGCTGACTCTGATCGACTCCACGATCCGCGCGAACTCCGCCGGTCCGGGCGGCGCCGGCGGCGGCGGCGGTGACAGCGCCGTCGGTACCGGTGGGCTCGGCGCCAGCGGAGCCTCGGGCGGCGCTGGCGGCGCGATCTACAACCGCGGCAAGCTGTCGCTCACCGCATCGAGCTTCAGCCACAATCACGCCGGCGCCGGCGGCGATGGTGGTCCGGGGGGAAGCGGCAGTTCGGGTGACGGCGCGGATGGAAACGGCGGTGCTGGTGGGCCTGCGGGGGGTGTCTTCAGCAGTCACGGCCGCCTCAAGGTGACCAACAGCACACTCGCGGACAACTTCGCGGCGGCCGGCGGTCTCGGCGGCGGCCGGACGGGCAACGGTGGCCCCGGCGGCGATGGCGGCGCGATCGAAGTCGCCTCCGGCCCGAGCACGGTGAGAAACGCCACGGTGGCCGACAACGGGAGCGGCGATGGCGGCGCGCCTGGCACCGCGGGCGGCCGCCGAGGCGACAGTGGCTCCGGCGGAGGTCTGTTCGTGCGATCGTCAAAAGCCGCGAACGACCTGCGGCTCGAGAACACAGTGGTTGCCTCCAATCTCGGTTCGAACTGCGCGGGGAGCGCCGCCTCCTCGATCGCAAACGGGGGTCACGACTTGAGCTACGGCGATAAGAGCTGCCCGGGGGACAATGGGAACCCAAAGCTGGGCCCACTGAGCAAGAACGGGGGCCCGACGATGACGATGGCGCTGGAGCGGGGAAGCGCGGCCATAGATCGCGTCCCCAAGAAGCGCGCCCACTGCCCGGCGATCGACCAACGCGGAGTGCACCGCCCGCAGGGGAAGGCCTGCGACATCGGGGCTTTCGAGTTCGCGGTGCCACGGATCACGCTTACTGCGCCGCGCAACCACGGCTCTTATCAGCGCAACGCGCGGGTTGTGGCGCGCTTTCACTGCACCGAGGGAGGGATCGCCAGTCCCATCACCGCCTGCAGAGGAACCGTGTCGAGAGGCCACCCGATCAACACACATGGCGGCGGCAGGAAGAGCTTCAAGGTCGTAGCCAAGGACAAAGCGGGAAACAAAACGGTCAAGATCGTCCACTACTCGGTCTGGGCTTACGCCAATCCGCTGCAGGAGGTGAACGGCCTCGTCGCTGGCCGCATCGACATGGGGATCGACTACGCGGGCTCGGGACCGCTGCTGGCGCTCGGGAAGGGCAAGGTGACCTATGCGAGCAACCACGATTCGGGTCCGCTGAGCTGCTGGGGACGGACCTGCTGGCCGGGTGGAGGGGTGGTCGTGTACCGCTTGACCGACGGTCCCTTCGCCGGCAAATACATCTACGTGGCTGAGAACATCACGGTCAGCGTGCGGTCCGGGCAGAAGATCCGGGCCGGAGAGCGCATCGCCACACTGCATTCAGGGCTGCCCGACATGGAGACCGGGTGGGCCTCCGGCCACGGTCCGGAGACGCTTTCGATCGCCCGCGGTCACCAGTGCACATGCGGTGATCCGGGCGGCTGGTCGACGATCGAGGGACGGAACTTCAATCAGCTGCTCATCTTCGCCGGCGCGCGTTCCGGTTACCTCCAGCCCAACGTACCCAACCAGCACATGCCCCACGGCTGGCCAAAGATCCCTTCGAAGGCTGGTCCGGCATCGATCCCGCGCTCCACGACGCCGTTGTCGGAGGGCTGGACCGCCGGGCCGCCGTAGGGCTTTCGACGACCTGGCTGGCAGGCGTCGCGCTCAGGGCGCAAGCCGAGCGCGGAGCCAGCGTCTGTCGTCGTCCCGGCTATACCGCAGGCGGTCGTGCAGGCGGTCTTCTCGGTGCTGCCAGAACTCGAGCGCCTCCGGTACGAGCCGAAACCCACCCCAGCTGTCGGGAAGGGGTGGCTCTACGTTGTCGTAGCGCGCCTCGAGCTCGTGCACCCATGCCTCGAGCTGTGCGCGGCTCTCGATCACGCGGCTCTGGGGCGAGGCAAGCGCGCTCAGCTGGCTCGCGCGGGGACGCGTGCGCACATACGCGGCCGATTCGTCGGCGCCCAGCCGCTGCACCTGGCCTTCGACCCGCACCTGCCGGCCCAGCAGGTCCCAATAGAACAGCAACGCGGCGCGCGGATTCGTCGCCAGCTCGGTGCCTTTGCGGCTGTCGTAGTTGGAGTAGAACACGAACCCGTCGGCGGCGACTGCCTTGACGAGCACCATCCGGACCGACGGCGTTCCCTGCGGAGTCGCCGTGGCCAGGGCCGCGGCCTCCGGCAGACGCGCACCGCTCGCGGCTGCCTCGGCGAACCATGAGTGAAACTGCCGCAGCGGGTCCGGGTCGGCGTCCTCTTCTCGTAGGGGATGCGCGAACTCGGACACGGCGGGGATTATCGGGCTCGGAGCTGGGTGCCGGCGCGTGCCCTTGCCGCGGATGTGAGCTTGCCCTACTCTCCACCCGTCGCGGTCTGGCGTAAACGCGATTTGCAAAAGGGGGGACATCACGGGTGCAGCAAATTAGTCCAGGGGCCGTCTTGGCCCGCATATGGGAGATTTACCGCCAGCAGAGCCCGGTTCTGATCGGGACGGCGGCCATCCTCTTCATCCTCCAGCTCGTGCTCTTCCTGCTGATCGGCGGCGTAGCCGGCCTGGCTGCAGCCGTGCTGTTCTGGGTGCTCTCGACGCTCTATCAGGGCATGGTCGTGAAGCTGGTTCAGGACGTGCAGGACGGCCGCCGCGATCACTCGGTCGGCGCGCTGATAACGAGTGTCGAACCCGTGCTGCTGGCGCTGATCGCGGTGTCGATTCTGTTCGCGATCGGCGTCGGAATCGGTTTTGTCCTATTGATCATTCCGGGGCTGATCCTGCTCGTGATGTGGGCAGTGGTGGCTCCGGTCACGGTCCTCGAGCACCCGGGAGTATTCGCCGCCTTTCGCCGCAGCCGCGAGCTCGTACGCGGCAACGGTTGGCCCGTGTTCAGCGTTATCGCGATCGTCTATCTCGCCGTTGTCATCGTCAGCGTCGCGGCAGGAATCGCTTCAACCCCCCTGGGTGTGGTCGGGCGAGCGGTGGTCAACTGGGTGGTGACCGTTGCCCTCGCCCCGGTACCGGCTCTCAGCGCATCGGTGCTGTATTTCTCACTACGTGACGGGTACACGAGGCAGGAAGCGGGGAGCACCGCGACCGAAGGACCTCCTCAAGCTCCAGTCCTCTAGCGGGGCTTAGGACGCAACCGTACGAGCGCTGCGCCCCTGCGCGAGGCCCCAGCTGACGACCCGCTCAGGGTAAATGCGAATCAGCGGCGCGGGCATCGAGATCGCCTCAGCCCGTCCGCGCACCTCGATCGCGCGCGGGCGCCACGGATCAATGCTGGCGAGGTCGTCGATCACGATCGCGGCACGTCCGGTACGGGCGACATCGCGGAATTTCTTCGTGCGCTCGAGCTCGTGGCCCCCCACATCGATGGTGCCCACCGGGACCACGTGCGGCGTGCCGTCGACGCCGACCGTCGCCAGTCGGCCTAGCTGGCGCCCGCCCGCGAGGTAGCGAAGCTCTTGATCGGTGAAAATGCTCATTGCCTCCCGTAGGAGACTAGGCTCTTCATAGCGCTATGCCCGAAACGCTGCCCGAAAGCATCGAGCCGTACGCGAACATCTCGTCGAAGGCATACGAGCATCCAGCCGACCGCGCGGCGACCGCGGCGCTGAAAGCCGTACCCATGCTGGACACGCTCGTTCGCAAGCTGATCGAGTGGCGCTACGAGCGGGCTCTGCGACAGTTCTACCTGGGCAACTCGATCAAGGTCTCGGAGCGCCAGCTGCCCGAGTTGTGGTCGGCGCACGTCGGCGTCTCGCGGATACTCGACCTTCCTGACGTCTATGACCTGTATGTGTCTTCGCCGGTGCTCGGCGGCGCACAGGCGGTGGGGTCGGGCAAGCCGATGATCGTGATCGATGCGCAGCTTCTGCAGCGGCTGGGTGCCGGCGAGCAGCGCGTGATCGTCGCCCACGAGCTCGGGCACGTGCTGTCAGACCACGTCCTGTATATGACTGCACTCAACATCCTGATGAGTGCCAGCGGCGGCCTGCCGTTGTTTCTCGGGGTTCCCTTCGCCGCGCTGAAGGCGGTGCTGCTCGAGTGGTATCGGGCCGCCGAGTTGAGCTGCGACCGTGCCTCGACGCTTGCCGTCCGCGACCCGCGCATCGTGTGCCGCACGCTGATGGTGACCGCCGGTGCGCTTCCGGCCGACGAACTCAGCCTCGATGCGTTCATGGCCCAGGCGATGGAGTACGAGTCCTGGGACGATCCTTCCGACCGGGTGCGCCGCTTCTTTCACGAGATCGGGCAGACGCACACCTATGCCGTCCGGCGGGTCTCCGAGGTGATGAAGTGGGTTCAGGGCGGTGAGTACGACCGCATTGTGCGCGGCGAATACCGCAAGCGCGACGAGGACGTCGACGTGCGGGAGGAGGCCGGTGAGGCGTTCGAGTACTACGCCCAGCGCTTTCGCACGATTTTTCGCGATGTCGGCGACAACGTCGCGCAGCTCGGGTCGCAGATCGGCGGCTTGGCCGACCAGCTCGCCGACTGGGTTCGCAAGCGGGGCGGCGGCGGCTCAGACGAGGAGTAGCTACTCCGGCTTCGCGATGTAGGAGAGCAACCGGGTGGGACGGAGTTCGAACCAGGCTGCAGCCCACTCTGCGCGGGAACCGTGGCGCTGCTCCCACGCACCGAGAAGCCGAGGCGGCGGAGAATCGACGATGTTCGCCGGCCCATCCAGCGCGACCGCTCGATGGCTGTCGCGGTCCCCGTCCTCGATCACCACCGATCCCCAAGGAGTCCGCTGGAGGTTCCGCAGTCGGACGCCGCGGACAGTGGCGAACCAGAGGGAGGTACCGAGGACCGTAAATGCCACCGGGCGTGCGACGGGCCTACCCGCTCGATCGCTGGTGGCGAGGACGCAGTAGTGACGCTGCTCGAGAAATGACCCGAGCTCAGTCGCATCCATCGCGGACTTCGGTGGCCAAGAGCTTGCCAATCCGCTGCCAACGCGCTTGTAGCTGTCGTCCTGCAGTTGCACCAGCGCTTCGAGGTCGATCATGGCAAGGAGCCTAGGTGCCGCGCGAGCAGCGCCCGGCCGCCGCGGGCCTGAGGTAAAGGCGGTCGTCTTCGACGTCGGTGGCGTGCTGCTCGATTGGGATCCGCGGCACCTGTACCGGAAGCTCTTCGACGATCCTGCAGAGATGGAGCGGTTTCTCTCGGAGGTGTGTACGTTGGAGTGGCATGCGCCCCATGACCGGGGCGTCCCGGTTGCGAGGTCCTGCTCGCGACTCGCGGCCGCCCACCCGCAGCAGGCGGAGCTGATCTGGGCTTGGGCTCGGCGCAGCGAGGAGATGGTTGCCGGGCCAATAGAGGGGACGGTGAAGATCCTCGCCGCGCTACGTCATGCGGGCGTACCCCGCTACACGCTCACCAACATGGAGGCGGAGACGTATCCGCGGCGGCTTGCCAGGTTCCCGTTTCTGGGTTGGTTCGACGGCACGGTCGTCTCCGGCTTCGAAGGGATCGCCAAACCGGATGTCGAGATCTTCCAGCGCTTGCTCGAACGCTTCGAGCTGCAGCCGGCGAGCACTGCGATGATCGACGACACCCCAGCCAATCTCGAAGCCGCTCGCAGCCTTGGCATGCATGCGGTCCGATACCGCTCCACTGCACAGCTGCGCGCGTGGCTCGAGGAGGCGGGACTTTTGGTTCGGTCGCCTCGCTCCAGTCCGGCGGCGTCAGAGCTCTAGCAACGGCTCGCCGCGCCACGCAGGGCGCTTGCGCGTTGACGGACGATCGCCGAGACTGTGGTTTGTGCGGGCGGCGCTCCTACACCAGCACGGAGGAACGCCGCGGTGCGCCGAATTCGACGAGCCCTCCGAACGAGCCGACGGCGTTGTCGTCGACGTGAGCGCCGCGGGGCTTCACCATCTCGACCTCTTGAAGGCGAGCGGCACGTACTACACCGGGCCGCCGCCGCTGCCGAGCGTCGTCGGCAGCGACGGCGTCGGGCGCCTGCCCGACGGTAAGCGTGTGTACTTCGACCGAACGGTGCCGCCACACGGTTCGATGTGCGAGCGCACGCTGGTTTCGCCCGAGGCGATGTTCGAGCTCGCCGACGGCGTCAGCGACGTTGTCGCAGCGGCGCTCGGCAACACGGGCCTGGCGGCATGGCTCGCGCTTGACTGGCGAGCCGGGCTGCGCAGTGGCGAGACGGTGCTCGTGTTGGGGGCGACCGGGGCGGTGGGAACGATCGCGGTACAGGCGGCGAGGGTCCTCGGCGCTGGAAGGGTCGTCGCCGCGGCACTCGCCGACGAGCGCCTCCTCCGCGTGCGCGAGCTCGGCCCCGACGCGGTCGTGGAAATCGACCGGGTCGACGACCTCACGGATGCGCTCCGCGCGGCCGCGCCCGGCGGGATTGACGTCACCATCGACCTGCTCTGGGGTAAGCCGGGGCTCGCCGCGATGGGCGCCGCGGCGCGCTTCGCGCGGCACGTTGAGGTGGGCAGCGTCGCTGCCGGCGACCTGGTTGCGCCTGCGGCGCTGCTCCGCTCCCTGTCCCTTGAGGTGCGCGGCTTCTCGGTCGCCCATCCACCGATCGAGGTCAGACGGGAGGGCTACCTGCGCGTGACCGAGCACGCAGCGCGTGGCGACCTCACCGTAGACGTCGAGCCGGTAGCGCTTGAGGGCATAGCCGATGCCTGGGAAAGCCAGCGCCGAGCGGAGGGTGGTGCCAAGCGCGTCATCATCACGGATGCAGCAGTTCGCTCAGAGGCGAGGGCACCCTCATGAGCGTCGACCCACAAATGATCGAGCCCGGCCGTCCGGTGGTGCTGCGAGGCGGCACCGTGCTGACTATGGACAATGCCCACAACGTCTTTGACGACGCAGACGTCCTCGTTGTCGGCGAGCGAATCGCCGCGATCGGTTCCGCGCTGGAGGCGCCGGAGGATGCCGTCGAGATAGGCGCCTCAGGCGGAATCGTGATGCCGGGGATGATTGACACGCACCGGCACATGTGGCAGACGGCGCTTCGCGGCTATGGCGCCGTTGGACATTGACCCAGTACTTCGTCTGGTTCTATCTCGAGTGGGGCAAGATCTTCCGTGCTCAGGATGTGTACGCCGGCAACCTCCTGTCGGCGATCGAGGCGCTTGATGCCGGGGTGACGACCACCGTCGACTGGTCTCACGGCTTGCAGACCGTAGACCATGCGGACGCCGCCGTCGACGCGCTTCAGTCCGTGCCTGGCCGCTTCGTGCTCGCGTACGGCAACCTCCAGCAAGGGCCCTGGGAGTGGGCCACCTCGCCCGATTTCCGCAGCTTCATCAGGCGCCGCTTCGACGGCTCCAACGACATGCTCGGCCTTCAGATGGCCTTCGACGTCACCGGCGATCCCGAGTTCCCGGAGCGCGCAGCGTTCGAGGTCGCGCGCGACCTTGGCGTGCCGGTGACGACTCACGCCGGCGTGTGGGGTGCCACCAACGACGACGGCATCCGCCTGATGCACGAGCACGGCTTCATGACCCCTCAAAACATCTACGTGCACGCAGCCACGCTGCATGAGGACTCCTACCACCGGATTGCGGCCACGGGGGGATCTGCTTCGGTCTCGACGGAGAGCGAACAGAGCGCGGGTCAGGGCTATCCGCCCACCTGGCGGCTGCGTCAGCACGGGATTCCCGTGTCGCTGTCGATGGACACGAGCGTGTGGTGGAGCGCCGATCTGTTCTCGGCGATGCGCACCACGCTCGGCGCGGATCGGGCGCGGGAACATCTCGAGGCGCACGCTCGCGGCGAAACCGTGACGCACCATCTCCTGCGTGCGGAGCAGGTCGTCGAATGGGCCACACGCGGAGGCAGCCGGGCGCTGCTGACCGACTCCGCGGTGGGCAGCCTGGAGGAGGGCAAGAAGGCCGACATCGTCCTGGTCAAGAACGATGAATCGCCGGCGATGTTTCCGCTGCTGAACCCGTACGGGCACGTTGCCTTCCAAGCACAGCGCGGCGACGTCCACACCGTCATGGTCAACGGTCGCATCGTCAAACATGCGCACCTGCTCGTCGGTATCGACTTGGCCGGTGCGCGGCGCGCGGTGGAACAGACGGTCGAGTACGCCGTCAACCAACTCGGCGAAGAGGCTTGGAAGGACGGTATGAACCCGGATATTCCCGCGACCGCGGTGCTGAATAACCCCTACACCTACACCGACCGGGAGTCTGGCTCAGCCCAGAGGAAGCTATGAGCTTGATGAGGAGGATGCGATGAGTGCTTCGGCGGAGGTTGTCAACGAGCGCGTCGCCAACGTCACGGCGGCGGTGATCGCAGCGCTTCACGAGGTACTGGAGCGTCATCACGTCACCGAGGACGAATGGCAGGGGGCACTCCGGTTTTTGACCGAGGTCGGACGTCATGACGAGTTCGTGCTGCTGTCCGACGTCACGCGGACGTCGGTCCTGATCGACGCACTGTCTCATCGGGCCGCGCACTCAGGCGCGACTGAGAGCGACGTCGAGGGACCGATGTATCGAGAGGAACCGCCGTGGCGCGAGCGGCCGGTGAAGATCTATGAGGACTACGAAGGGATCCGAGACGGGGAAGTCCTCTTCGTCGCGGGCCGGGTGACCTCCACGGACAGCACGCCGCTAACGGACGTCGTGATCGATGTCTGGCAGACCGGGCCGAGCGGTGGCTATGACCTGTGGGATCCACGTCAGCCGCCCTATAACTTCCGGGGACGCTTTGGCGTCGACGAGTCCGGGTTCTATGAGTTCCAAACGATGGTGCCGCGGCCGTACACCGTGCCGACCGAGGGTCCCGTCGGCCGGTACCTGGAGGCGGTAGGTCAGCATCCATGGCGCCCGGCGCATATCCATTTCAAGATCGACGCTCCCGGGCACGCGCCTCTTGTCACGCAGGTCTTCTTTCCTGACGACCCGTACCTCGATAACGACACGATCGGGGCGGTCAAGCCGGAGTTGGTCAGGCCTCTGACGAGGCACGACGACGCCGGCGCAAAAGCGCAGCGCGGCCTGGACCAGTCGTTCTACACGTGTGAGTTCGACATCGCGCTGAGCCCGTCGTCCCGGGATTGACTCCTCGGTGTGGGGGCCCGCGCAGCGCCGAGCAGCCGTCGCGGTCACCTTCGACAACCTCGGCGAGGCCTCCGAGCTTGAGCGCGGGCGCTGGCCACCGGACGAGCCGCTCGGCCGCCACGGCTCGGTGACGCGCGCTCTGCCGCGCGTGCTCACGCTGCTGTCCGAACATGGTCTGCCAGCCACGTTCTTTGTCGAGGGCGTAAACGCGCGGCTCTATCCCGATGCACTGCGGACGATCGTCGCCGCCGGCCATGAGCTTGCCTACCACGGCTGGCGGCATGAGACCTGGGCGGACCTGACTCCGGCGCACGAGCGCGAGCTGCTCGAGCGGGGAGTCGACGCGCTCGGGCAGGTGGTGCCGCGGCCGGTCGGCTTTCGGCCTCCAGGCGGAGCGCTGCTGCCGTCGGCGTGGCGCGCGCTCGCGCAGACCGGCTTCACATACTGCTCGCCCGCCGGGGAGGGCGCCGCTCGACGCTGCGGGCTGAGCGTGCTGCCGTTTCGCTGGACGCTGGTCGATGCGTTTCACTACCTGCCGCACTTCGCCCAGCGGCGGCGCGTCGCGCTAGGCAACCCCGAGGGCCTGCCGCCCGCGGCTCTGCAGGCAAACTTGTCGAAAGCGTTGCGGCAGGCGGCTATGCAGGGCAGCTTCCTCGCGCTGGTCTTCCACCCTTTCCTCGCGGATGACGGCGATCGCCTGAAGGCGGCAGATGCCGCGCTAGCCGAACTGCGTGAACTTGTTGATCAGCAGTCGGTGTGGTGCGCTTCGATGCGAGAGATCGCCGCCTGGGTGAGCGACCAGCCCGGGGCCGGTTCTTGGACGCTGCGGCTCGATCAGGAGTGATACGAGCGGGCTCGGTTACTCAGAGCCGTGCACGCACGAGCGCCGCGCCATCGGCGAGTGCGCGCAGCTTGGCATAGGCGGTGTCGCGGGCGAGGTATTTCATCCCGCAGTCCGGCCCCACCTGCAGGCGCTCAGCCGGCACGACTTCAAGCGCGCGCTCGATCCACTCGGCAACCTGCTCGGGCGTCTCCACGGCGGCGTCATCGGAGAGGTCGAGTACCCCGAGGATGATCGTCTTGTCGGCGATCGGGGTAAGCACTGCTGAATCGAGCCGCGGTTGAGCGGCCTCGATCGCGAGTTGGTCGGCCGCGCAGTCCGTCAGCTCTCCCAGGAATGGGTAGCCCGGCGGCCGCTCATGAACGACGTGGGCGTACCCGAAGCAAGTGTGCAGCGCGGTCGTCCCCGGCGCGTCCTTCAGCGCTCGGTTGATCGCCGGCAACGCATACTCGCGGGCCTGCTCGGCGCGGGCTTGCAACCACGGCTCATCGATCTGCACGACGTCCGCGCCCGCAGCGAAGAGGTCGTGTAGCTCCTCGTTGACCGCGGCAGCGAGGTCCATCGCGAGGCTGGGGAGGTCCGGGTAGGCCTCGTTGTACGCCTGCTGGCTCATCGTGAAGGGCCCAGGCAGGGTGATCTTGATCGCGCGATCGGTCTGCGTTCTGAGGAACCGCAGGTCGTCCACCTCGACTGGCCGCAGGCGGCGGACCCGTCCGACGACCCGCGGGACCGTGTTGGTTCCGCCCACGCGACCAGGGACAACCGCCGGGTGCTCGATGTCGATCCCCTCGAGCGCCGTAGCGAAGCGGTTGGAATAACTCTCGCGTCGGATCTCGCCGTCGGTGATGATGTCGATGCCGGCGCGCTCGAAGTCGCGGATCGCGAGCGCTGTCGCGTCATCCTGGGCCTGCCCCAGCAACGGCTCCGGGATGCGCCACAGCTCTCGCGCGCGGACGCGAGCGGGCAGTGAGCTGCGCAGCCGCTGACGGTCGATCAGCCAATCAGGCTGGGGATAGCTGCCGATGAGCGTCGTGGCGAGGAGGGGGAGTGGGCGAGCGCCTTCACTTGCTCTCGGGCCAGGCTGGCTGACGCCCCGCACCACGAGCATTCTACAACCGGCAGGTTGACGCCTCACAGCCTGGCTGAGATGCTGCGTGCCATGAGCACAACCACCTCGCCGCCTGAAAGCGCAACCAATGCCGAGCTGATCCGGTGGGCGTTCGACGTCCTCAACACGCACGACGTCGCCCCACTGAAGCCGTACTGGACCGAGTCGACGCAAGAGCGCTTCCCGAACGCTACCTGCGTCGGCCCCGAAGCAATCGGTGCCTATTTCGAGGCTACGTTCGCCGCGGTGCCCGACTTCCACATTGAAATCGTGGGCCTTGCCGAACAGGCTGATGACGTGTTCGTGCAATGGCGCATCACGGGCACCCACTCGGGTGCTGCGTGGCAAGGGATCGAGCCCACCGGCAAGCCGCTCGAGCTTGACGGCATTGACCATTTCGTCATCCGTGACGGCAAGGTTGTGTCGAACTTCGTGGTCTTTGACCAGCTCCAGTTCGCACGTCAGATCGGGATGATGCCGGCCGATGGCTCGCCGGCCGACCGCGCGATGAAGACAGCGTTCAACGGAAAGACGCGGCTGCTAGGGCGGATAAGGCGCTAGCACTCTCGAGGTTGTCCGCTCGGGCGTTGATCTCCTGGACGGACCACGAGTTTCCGTCCGCGTAGCAGGTGACGCAATCACCCAGGACTTACCCAGCGCTTCAGCCCCCGCTCATGTCTGATCTCTATACACACGTTCAGATGCCGCTCGCTATTCCGTCTCGCAGCGTTGATGGTCGCCGCGCGGATTCGCGCAACGCAAATCGGCGGCGCTGGGTATCGGTGGCGCTGGCCGGCGTGGTCCTCGCCGCGCTCGTCGTTCTCGCGCTTGCGAAGATCAACTTATCCGAGGTCGCGAAAGCGCTTGGCGGTGTCAGTCCCGGCTGGCTCGTGCTCGCTTGGGCGCTCACCGCCGCTTCGAATCTCGCCCGTGGCGAGTCATGGCATGCCGTGATTCGCGCTGCGATTCCCGATCGCAAGATCGCGCGAGCGCCTGTCACCCGAGCGCTGCTGATCGGGGCCGCTGCTTCGAGCGTGGTGCCGGGCCGGCTCGGCGAGGCTGCCCGCGCGTTGATCGTATCCCGGCACCTCGGCGGCTCCGGGGAGAAGCTTGCGACGGTCGCCGGCACGATCGTCGCCCAGACCGTCCTCAACCTGCTGGCGCTGCTGATCCTGGCGATCGCCGCGCTCGCTTTCAGCACCATTCCGGGCGGGCGTGCCGGCGCGCTCGTCACGGCGATTGTGCTGCCGGCCGCGGTTGTGGGGGCTTTGCTTGTGGCCCCCGCGCTGACTCGGCGTGCCGGCGCGCTGCGTTCAGCGAGGGGCCGGGCCGTCGTCGGATGGCTCTCCAGGCAGTTAGTTCAGGCTCGGCGCGGCCTGGCCGTGTTTCGTCGGCCGCTTACGACCGTGCATGCCGGCCTCGCGCAGCTGAGCGCCTGGGCGCTCCAATTCGCGTGCTGCTACGCGGTGCTTCTTGCGCTCGGAATCCAACAGAGCGCCGGGCTCGGAGCCGCCGCGGCTGTGCTGCTGGCGGTCAACGTGACCGCGATTCTGCCCGTCACGCCATCGAATGTCGGCGTCTACCAAGCGGCATGCATCGGCGTGCTGGTGCCGTTCGGCGTCAGCGCCGGCCACGCACTCGCGTACGGGTTGATCCTGCAGGCGGTCGAGGTCGTCAGCGGGCTCTCTCTCGGGCTGCCTGCGCTCGTGCGGGAAGGCGTCTCCCTGCCCGAGCTTCGCCAGCAAATCGGCGGCGCAGGGGCCCACCAGACCATGCCGCCGCATGCACGCCCCGAGCAAACGCCCGCATAGCGCCGACCGGTAGTCCCCATCGGCCTGCCAGCGGAGCCAATACCACGCGAGCAGCGGCGTCCTTGGCGGTCCCAAGAGCTGCGACGCGGCTGCTCAACGCTTGCCCGATGAGCCAGATCGGAACGGGCATAAGGGGGATCACCATGCGCGGCTCCGATGTCGGCAGTAGGTGCACTGCAAGTCCCACCAAGCCGAACAGCAGAAAGGGTGTGGACTCCGGCGGCAGCGGCGTTCGCCGCCGAAGTACGGCGGCCGCCGAAATGACCACGGCTACGAGCAGCGCTCCGTTGATCAGGACCAGTGCGGCAATCACGGCCGCCGGAAGCGTGAAGCTGAACGGGAACCCGAGGAACGTGCGGCCCACATTCGCCAGCACGTTAAGTGCGTACTTGGCCGGGTGAGCCAGGGCGTGGACAATCGCGAGATGCTGGAGTGCGAGGTCGCTCCGGAGGGGGGAAAGCGTCGTGAGGTGCCAGAACAGCGGCCGATAGGCGGCGAGGGCCGGATCGACGAACACGGTCGCGGGCGAGTGCCATTGACCGAGCTGGCTGGGGCTGGGGGAGGACATCCAGTACAGCGACAGACCGCCGGAGTTCCCCCAGTAGAACATGTGACCTGTGAGCGCATAGGTGTACGCCAGCCACGGTACGCACGCCAGCATCGCGAGCGCATATACCGTCACCCACCTGCGGGCGATGCGCGCCCGCTCGGACGCTGGTGAATGCCTGGAGGCCGTGTACAACCACCACAGCACGCCGGCGACGAGAATGATCGCGATCACCCAGCCGTACTCGACACGCGTCATCACCAGCGCGGCGAGAGACAGGCCGCCGAGCCCCGCGTGGCGCCGCCGGCCGCCATTCACGTATCGGGCGGTGCCGTAAAGCGCGCCGACTGACAGCACGAGCGCAAGCGGTTCCTTGGCTACTGTGCCGAGCACGTAGTACCCGGGTGCGTACAGCCCCAAGGCATAAGCGCCGATCAGCGCGCTGCGCCGGCTCAAACGCAGGCGCAACAAGCGGTAGAACAGCATCACCGCGATGAACATCAGCAGTGGGCTCGTCAGTCGTAGCTCGCTGAGCGGCAGCCCGAGCGCAAGCAACGGCGCGAGAAACGCGGGAAGCCCCGGTCCGTGCCACAGGAACTGCACGGGATTGGTCGTTCCCGCGGCTGCGTAGGTTCCGTGCAGGAGCCGGTGCGCCGCCGCGAGCAGGGGCCCTTCGTCCCCGGTCGGCGCGCGACCGGGATCGAAGGCGATCGAGGCTGCGATGAACACCCCGAGCAGGGGGAGAAGCCAAACAATCGGTGAGCGGGACAGAAATGATCGGAGGCCGCCGGCAGCTGGTGGTCGGGCGCCAGGGCGGCGACGGTCGGCGGCGGGATTCATTGCTGGTGACCCTATTCGGAGTACCTCAACCGAACATGAGAGCGCCGTGGTGACGGCCGAGAACACGGCTCACCGCGAATCCCTCACCCCAAACCCTATTCCTGTGAGTCTCTTGGGCCCTCCAATGCCGCCTCCTCAGACCGGTACCCAAAAGCAGTGATTGACCCTGGGCAAAGCGGGATACGATCCGCTGCAATGGAAGACGCAAAACTGGCCATGTCCGCTGCGCGCGGCCGCATCGCGATCGGAGCGGCGGCACTGGCGTTCCCTGGCCTGGCCGCCCGCTCCATGGGCGGTCGGCGGGGGTCGGAAGGGGTTGAACCGCTGTTTGCGCGCATGCTCGGCGGCCGGGACGTGGCGCTGGGCTTGGGGACCGTGATCGCGCTGGACCGCGGGGGACCGGTGCGAGGCTGGCTGGAAGGCGCCGCGCTGGCAGACACGGTGGATTTCATTGCCTGTGTACTCGCGCGCGACAGCATGTCACCGGTCGCCTTCGGGGCCGCGGCCGGCCTCGGGGCGGCATCCGCGATCCTGGGGATCTTCTTGTCGCGACGCCTCGATCCGCCACCCCCGCCCCACCCGGGGCAGCCTGAGGCCATAGCGACCGGCCACCCGCTGGAATCCACCGCGGGCGGCTAGCGCGTCTTACCCCGCCCCCAAGGCGCTGCTGACGCCTAACTACGGCCCGCGTCGAGAGCGACGCGGGCCATAGTCAAAGCGTTGCAGGTTCGGGTCAGCTCCCGACGACGAAGGCATCCACGTCAAGCCGTGGATGGCCGCTGGTGGCAAGGTTCACGATCTTGAGCGTGTGCGTCCCAACCGACGAGAAGCTCTTGCTCCAAACGATGACTGCATCCTGGGTACTGGTCGAGTTGTTGTTGACCGTGGCCTGGAGCTTGCCGTCGATGTAGACCTTGAACGACCCGCTGTTTGGCCCCTGCGCGGACACGAACTCGATGAGCTTGCCCTTGAAGGCATATGTCGCGCTGGCCTTGGCCGCCTTGGTGTACTTGTCGGCGCCACCGGAGTAGCAGGAGCAAGTCCCCTTCTTCCAGGTGCCCCTATAGGTGGCCGCGGATTCCTGATGCAGCTTCGCCGACCCCGTGAACGACGCCGAGACCGACTGGACGCTACTCATCGTCACCTTGCAGACGGTCGAAGCCATCCCGGTGCAGGGGCCACTCCAGCCGGTGAACACGGCCCCGGCAGACGGGGTTGCGGTCAGCGTGACCGTTGTGCCGGCGTTGTAAGCGGCCGTGCAGGTCGCCCCGCAATTGATCCCGGACGGACTACTGGTGACCTTGCCGGCGCTCCCGCCGGACACGTGGACCGACAACTGCGGCGAGGCCATGACGCAACCCTGCCCAGCCGAGTTGTATGCGGCGTTCGAATACAGCGACTGCATGGCGAAACTGCCGGTCGAGAGCGCTACGTTGCCGTATGGGACGCTGCCGCCCCAGATCTCGCCGCCCCAAGCACATTTGTCACCGATCTCCCCGCCGTAGGGGTCGTTGTAGTCGTACCAACCTGAGGGCGGGTACGGGTCGGTGATGGTCTCAGCGTACTCGTGGCCCCCGACGATCGAAAACCCGTCATCGGTGCCGGCGGACCCCGAGTTCACGAAGTTCTCTCCGCACGAGGTTCCTGCGTCCAGGATGTACGGCAAGTTCGTGTAGGGCTCGTTGCTGCTGGAGTGCCAGGCGCAGTAGGACCCAGATCCGCCACAGGCGAAGCCGCTCGGGCAGGTGCCCGACTGAGTCGCGACAATGATCTGCGCATCGGTCCGGTCGGATATTCCCTGGCTGGAGGCGAACGCATCCGCCTCGGCGGCCAACTGCGACTGTGTCGCACCGGACGGCGGCGTGCTGCTGTCGTTGAACGCTCCCTCGTAGACAGACCCGGCAAAGCTCGGGTGCCCGGTCGAGTCGGTGAATTGGTCGGTGGTGCTGGACCAGGTGTCGTTTGGCTGCACGCCGAGCCCGGAATAAAAGTTCTCCAGGTAGGACGCGCTGGCCTCTTCGCCCGAGTTGGTGAGCCAGTTCGGCCCCCAGAACAGGAGGTATAGGTGCGGCGAATGCTGCACAGAGCCGCCGTGATAGACCAGCAGGCAGTTGGGCTCACTACAGGTTGCGCGGTGGGGCGGAGCCTTGATGTGCTTGCCGACGGGGTAGGTGATCCCCGAGATCTTGCCGGCCTTGGTGTGGCCGAGATGAGCCTCGTACGCGGCATGCAGGTTGATCTTTTGCACGCGGGGACCAGGCCCTCGCGACTGGCTGCCCGACGCCATAACTGGCGCTGCGACAAGTCCGAGCACTGCCAGGCCAGCGACGGCCGCTCCCGTAATAAAACTGCGCACGTATACCCCCGAGGTTGCTGTATGGGATACCGGACCGCCGGAAGCGGCCGGGACGTCTTGCCAGACAGCAGTATCTAAGGCGCGCGTATGACTTCGCCCCAGGGAGTCACCCTAGGATTAGTCCAGACAGTGGACTGCTGAGCCCGTGCGATTCGCGATCTCGATTCCCCAATACGCTCGTCAGAGCCGCTTCGACGACGGCGCCTTTCGCGCGCATCTGCGTCGCGTCGAGGAACTCGGACTGTTCGAGAGTGCCTGGGTGCAGGAGCAGGTGATAGGAGCCGCCGGCAGCCTCGCGCCACTGCAGACGCTGGCCTATGCCGCGGCCTGTACCGAGCAGCTGCGGCTGGGTTGTGCGGTGTTCGTGCTTCCGCTGCACAACCCCCTGCACCTGGCCAAGGCGATCGCCTCGCTGGACTGTCTCAGCCATGGGCGCGTTGAGGTGGGTGTCGCCACCGGCGGACGGGGGCGTCCGTTTGGCGCCTTCGGCGTCGACGCGGACCGGCCCGTCGCCCGCTTCAACGAAGCCCTGTCACTGATGAAGCTGTGCTGGACCGAGCCTGAAATCAACTTTGATGGGCAGTTGTGGAAGCTGCACGGGGCCACGATGGAGCCTAAACCGGTGCAGAAGCCGCACCCGCCGGTGTGGTTCGGCGGCAGCGCGCCAGCGGGCATGCGACGCGCAGTCCGCCACGGAGACGGGTTCATGGGCGCCGGCTCGCAGACCGCGGCTCACTTCGCCGAGCAGGTCCGGACGGTCCGGCAGGAGCTTAACGACCAGCGGCGGGACCCCGACACGTTTCGGATCGGCAAGCGCGTCTATGTCCACATCGAGGATGACGAGGCGCGCGGGCGCCAGCGACTGGAGGAGGCACTCACACTTCACTACGGCCGCAGCGGCTGGTCAGAGCACATCCTGGCCGGTCCTGCGGAAACGTGTACAGCGGGCATCCGCGCGGTTGTGGACGCGGGGGCGGAGCTCATTCTGCTCAACCCGCTGGTCGAGGACGCGCAACAGCTGGAGCGGCTCGCGACCGCGGTGATCCCGGCGCTGAGCTGAACGGGTGTGCGGACGGTCGCGGAGCCGACCCGCGACGCCCGACTCGGTGGTTAGCGCTCGACGAGCGATCGGGTCAGGGCGATGAGTGCGACGAAGGTGCGATAGAGGCGGAGGGGATCGTCGTCGGTGGCGGTGACCGTGCGCGTACCTGGGCGATCGACGCCGCGGATCCAGGTCGCCATCTCGGCCATGTCGGAGGTGAGGAACGTGACCTCGAGCGTGGCCGGGAGATCGATCGCGGGCAGGGACGCCGTCCCGGCCCGCCCGAGCGCGCGGGCGGCGCCGGCGCGGATCAGTTCGCGGGCGCGATCCGGGTGCAGGCTTTCCGCCGCGAAGCGAGTGAGCGAGCGCTTGACGACTACGGCCTCGATCTCGGGCAGAAATGGCCGCGCCTCCTCGGCGGTCGCGTCATCGCCAGTGATCAGCACGACCGGAACGCGGTGGTGCAGGGCAACCAGGGCATTGAGGGCGCTTTCTCCTGCCGGGATGCCGTTCAGCCGTACGTCCCAGACCGCGGCCGGGTTATAGGTGTGCGACAGAATCGCGCGCGGGGATCCGACTGCCCCGTGGTAGGCGAGCATGAACGCCGCGTCAAACGTGGCATCTAGCCCCTCCATCATGTACAGCGGCTTGTGCCGGCCCGACAGATAGGACGCATGGTGGTGCAGCGCTCCCGGCGGCAGGTTGTACATCGTGCGATGGGCGTCGTTGACTAGGATGTGCGTGGCGCCCGGCGGCACCGCACCGTCGATCGCGGCGTTCACCTCCTCCGTCAGCAGCTGGCGACCAATCTCATACTCGGCCCCTGGGCCGCGGACCTGATCCCAGTCCACTATCCCGGCCGTGCCCTCGATATCGCTCGAAATGAAGACTCTCATCGCTCCGTTTGCGCCCAGCCCCGACGCTTAGCTGAGCTTGTCGAACTCGCCTTGAACCCAGCCGCAGTAACGATCGGCCGAGCGGAGCACGGCACCAGCTGCGTCAGTCTCGATCGCTCTGCCGAAGTTGTCATACAGCCGGTCGAACCGAAACTCTGTAAGGGCCTGGGTGATGCGCCGTACCACGGCTGGCGAAAGCGGGATCCGGTTCGGGTAGCTGCGTAGGAACGTCACCGTGGCCCGATCGGGATTGGCGTGGATGGTGTCCGAGACGAGCAGTACCCCCTTGCCGGCAGCGCCCGCAGGCCAGTGGACGACCGAGCTTCCCGGGAAGTGGCCGCCAAGCTGGTAAAGGATGAGACCGGGCCCGACCTCGTAGCGCCCGTTCCAGCTCTTGATCGCTGGGTCGGGGCGCTGTACCCATTCGGCGTCAACCTCCGAGACGAGTACCGGCACGCCGCCAAGCCTGCTGCTCCATTCGACCTGGGCCCCAAACATGTGCGGATGGCTGGCGGCGATCGCCGCCACCTCACCTAACTCGCTCACGCGGGTCACAGCAGCGTCGTCGACGTACCCGACCGGATCCCAGAGGAGATTGCCAGCGGGCGTGCGCACGAGATGAGTCTGTTGACCGATTCCGACCTTCGGTTCGACCGTGAGCCCGTACAGGTCGGGCTCCAGCTCTTCAATCTGTACTTGGCGTCCGCTGTCGGCCAGCTCCTCGAGCGTCGTCCACTTCTGGCCGTCCGCCGGCACCCACTGGCGCTCATCGGCGCAGATCGCGCAGACTCCGACTGCCTCCGCGTGCTCCACGCCGCATGTCTCGCACACCCACATGGTTCACCTGGAAGATAAACGCCGCTGCCGAACAGGCGTGACGTAAGCTGCGCACATCAACGGCAACCTTTCCGGCGCCGTGGGGCATAGGAGGAGATGATGCAAGGGACTAGGCCGATTACGGCAACGGTCATCAAGACCCAAGCCGACGTCGAGAAGGCCACGCATGCTCATGGTCAAAAGGTGCGCGACATCCTCACAACGTGCTTTTGCACGGCCGGTATCACTAGGCACGTGGATGAACGCCGAATAACCGTCGGCCCAGCTCTCTAAGCGCTTTCTCACAGACGCTTAAGGCCGTTGTAGTTACCGTGCCTCAGCCTATGAGTGCGCGTTCGGCGCCCTGTCGACGTGCTCGTTCTAATGACTTCTCGAATCGTCAATGCTCGCGAACGCGGTCTCGCACTGATATCGCGCATCAACCGCTGGCTTATCGCCGGCGCAATCGCGTTGTCAGGCGCCGTCTCGGTCGCGGCTGCAAACGCGTTCCACGGCAGGACGCGTGTCCAGAGTCATTCGACGGCCATCCAAGGCGGTTCGGCGGTGCCCCAGTCCAGCTCTTCGAGCGGTAGCAGCAGCGCTCTCCAGCCGCCCACTCAGTCACCCGTGCCCGCCCCCGCAGCGCCTAGCGGAGCCGT
Source organism: Solirubrobacteraceae bacterium (assembly GCA_039583645.1). Lineage (GTDB taxonomy): Bacteria > Actinomycetota > Thermoleophilia > Solirubrobacterales > Solirubrobacteraceae > Palsa-465. The sequence goes on along the minus strand of JAVKSP010000003.1, from coordinate 8,198 downwards.
GGTCTCGGGTGGCTCCTGAGATCCGTCCATAGCTCAGCGCCATGATCGCGGCGGCAATAGGTCCAAGCGCGTATTGGTATCTGACGCGTGGAACGGGCACGGTCGCGCTGATTCTGCTCACGCTCAGCGTCGCGCTGGGCGTCATGAATTGGCGCCGCGTCCGCACGGAGCGGATACCTCGCTTCGTGCTCGACGCCGTCCATCGCAACGTATCGCTGCTGGCGGTCGCATTCACGGCCGTGCATGTCGTCACCTCTCTGCTCGACGGCTTCGCGCCGATCACCGTGGTCGATGCGATCGTGCCCTTCGTTTCGGCCTATCGCCCGCTGTGGTTGGGATTCGGAGCAGTCGCCTTCGACCTCTTGCTGGCGCTGGTCATTACCAGCCTCATGCGGCAGCGACTCGGCTACCGCGCCTGGCGCCTGGCTCACTGGCTCGCATATGCGTGCTGGCCCGTGGCCGTGCTTCATACCTTCGGCACGGGGAGCGACGTCAAGTTCGGGTGGATGCTCGCCATCACCGCTGTATGCGTGACGGCCGTCGTGGTGGCGGTGCTGGTTCGAGCGACGGCGGGCTGGCCGAAACGGCTGGGCGTCCGAGTGCCCGCGATCGCCGCCTGCGCCGCGGTTCCACTCGGTCTCATTATCTGGCTGCCGACCGGACCGCTCGCGAAAGGTTGGGCCCGGCGGGCCGGCACGCCGAGCTATCTGCTCGCATCGTCAACGGGGACCACGAGCGTGGGCTCCGCCTCGAGCCGCTCAGCAGGCCCGACGTCGTTCACGGCGCGTGTGAACGGCAGCGTGAGCCAGAACCAAACGAGCAGCGGACTCGCGGTGGTCGACGTTTCGACGACGGTAGCCGGCGAGCGCTTGGACAAGCTTCATATCCGCATGATCGGCGAGCCGCTCGACGGTGGCGGCGTCCAGATGACCAGCAGCAGCGTGACGCTTGGCTCGATTTCCGATCCCGGCCAATATCGCGGCAGCGTGACCGCACTCCAGGGCACCGATGTCGCTGCCCGGCTGCGCGGTCCGGGCGGCTCCGCGCTGCGGCTCACCGCCCAGCTGCAGATCAACGCGGAGACTGGAGGGGTAAGCGGAACCGTTCAGGTTGCGCCGGCGGGGTGATTCGACAGCGTCAGCGGTCGCTGCGGAGCGCACGGCCCGACATCGTGTGGAGGGCACGGTGGCCGATGTAATCCTCGTCATCGAGGACGAGCCGGGCATCGTCGACTTTCTCGAACGCGGCCTGCGTGGCTACGGCTTTGATGTTCACTCCGCCCCAGATGGCGTGAGTGGCGTGGAGACAGCGCTGTCGGACCCAATCGACCTGCTTGTACTCGACCTGATGCTCCCAGGGCTCAGCGGGCTGGAGGTGCTCGAGCAGGTGCGGCGTGCCAAACCGACGCTACCGGTCATCATGCTCACAGCGCGCGGCGAGGTCGAAGATCGCGTGGCCGGCCTGGACGCGGGCGCGGTCGATTACTTGACGAAGCCGTTTTCGCTCAGCGAACTGGCGGCGCGAATCCGCGCCCAACTGCGTGCGGCGACCCAAACCGCGACCACCATCGTCAGCGGGGCCGGCATTGACGCCGACCTGTTGTCGCGCGAGGTGCGCTTGGATGGAACGCCTGTCGCCGTCTCGCCAACTGAGTTCGATTTGCTCGTCTACCTGCTGCGAAACCGTGGGCATGTGGTTTCGCGTGAACAGATGTTGCGCGCGGTATGGGGATATGACCACGATCCGGGAACGAACGTGGTCGACGTCTACGTCGGCTATTTGCGCCGTAAGCTCCGGCAGGCGGCGAACGGCCGCGAGGCGCCGATCGTGACGGTACGCTCGGTCGGCTACCGGCTTGATGCGGACGAGTAGGGGGGCGCTACCGGCCAGCCTGCGCTGGCGACTCACCGCCTGGGTGGCCGTCTTGCTGCTGCTCTCCGCGGCGGTGGTATTCGCCGTCGTTTATGAGGACACCGGCAGCGAGCTCCGGCGGCAGATCGATCGAGACCTTGCCGGCGACACCGCCCAGCTCGTCCAGGCACTTGACGCGGTTGGCCCTCGGGATGCCCACGAGCTAGCCAGCGCGGCGGCGCGCTACATGCGTGCTCAGCCATACACCGCTGCGTCCACGCTTTTGTTCGTACTCGTTCCGGGCCAGCCGCCGGCAAGCAACCACCCCGAGGTCTTCGGCACGCCGGTGCCCGAGGACAGGGAGACCTCGGCCCAGCAGGCGGGGGAGAATCAGACCGACCAGCACCTACTCAAGCCCCGGATCGGGTACTCGAGCCAACGCATAGCCGATGCCGGGACAGTGCGCCTGCACGAGCGCTCGCTGACGCTCGGGCATCTGACCGTCGTCGCCGGAGCGGGAGAGCCGCTGGCGCTGATCGAACAAGCCCAGCATGGATTGGCGGGAGCGTTCGTGCTCGCCGGCGCCGCGGTTCTGCTGTTCGCTCTGATCGCCTCCTACTTCGCGGGCGCCCGCGTGTCCGCGCCGCTCAGGAAGATGGCCGGGGTCGCGGCCCGCGTCGATGCGGGCGAGCTGTCGCCTCGCATGGACGTCGCGCCAGGACGTGGCGGTGAGCTTGAGGTTATGGCCGAAGCGTTCAACCACATGCTCGATCGCCTCGAGCACGCGTTCGGACGCCAACGCGAGTTCGTCGCCGATGCCTCACACGAGCTCCGTACACCACTGACGGTCATTCGCGGGCAGATCGAAGTGCTCGCGGCGCAGAAAGAGCCGACAGCGGAGGATCTGCGCCGAGTAGAGGCCGTCGTCGGTGCCGAGATCGGGCGGCTCGATCGTCTGGTCCAGGACTTATCGCTCCTCGCGCGGGCCGAGCAAAACGACTTCTTGCGTCCCCAGATGCTCGAGCTGCGCCCGTTTCTGGAGGATCTATGGGATGGCCTGAGTCTCACCGCGAAGCGGCGCTTCGAACATGGGCTCCTGCCCGATGGAAGACTTAGGGCCGATCCCGACCGGCTCGCCCAGGCACTGCGCAACCTGGCACGCAATGCCATCGAGCACACGTCCGAGTCCACGGGCGTGGTGCGGCTGGAGGCGGAACGGATTGGACTGGAACGGATCCGCTTTAGCGTGGTCGACGACGGTCCGGGCATTCCGCCAGATGAGCGGGAGCGGATCTTCGAGCGCTTTCACCGCACAGACGCTTCGCGCAGCCGCAGCGCGGGTGGCACAGGTCTTGGCTTGGCGATCGTGCGGGCAATCGCGGAGGCTCACGGCGGGCTTGTCAGTGCCGTCGCACCGGCTGACGGCGAGGGAGCGCGCGTGGAGCTGATTCTGCCCGGGTATGCGCCGAGCTGAGCGCGACAGGCTTTCCTAGGCGAATTCTCATCTTCCTCTTACCGCCCGCTTCAACGCTTCGCCAATACTCGACGCTGTGGCGCTCACACGCGCAGAATCTCTGTTTCCTCCCCATGGCGGTGTCGATGAACAGCTCGCCACGACGCATTTTCCGGCGCTGGGCACGAGCGCAACCGTGGCCGTCGCAGACCCAAGTCGTCTTGCCACCGCAAAAGCCGTTGTTCAGCAGGTGATCGCGGCCTTTGACGGCGCATGCTCACGCTTCCGCTCCGATTCAGAGCTAGCGCGATTGAACGCATCCGCTGGCAGAGCGGTCCGGGTGGGAGAGCTGTTGCTGGAGGCGATCGCTGCAGCCCTGCGTGCGGCTGAGCTCACGGACGGAGCTGTCGACCCAACGATTGGTCGGGCGCTGATCGCGCTTGGCTATGACCGCGACTTCAGCAAGCTCGGCTTAGAGCGGTTGCGACGGCCCGACGCCCCTCCGATCTCGATCGCTTCGATCGGCGGCTGGCGCACGGTCGCGGTCGACCTCGACGCGAGGACCGTCCGCGTGCCCCGAGGGGTGAGCCTCGACCTCGGCGCCACCGCCAAGGCGCTGGCCGCGGACCATGCCGCCGCGCAAGCCGCGGCAACCGCACAATGCGGCGTGCTCGTCTCTCTGGGTGGCGATATCGCCACCGCCGATGACGCGCCGACGGATGGCTGGCCCGTGCGGGTCACCGACGATCACAGGGACGGGGTTAGCTCTGCCGGTCAGTGGATCGCGCTTCGAAGCGGCGGCCTCGCCACCTCCAGCAAGACCGCGCGTCGATGGCAGACGCGCTCCGGTCCAATGCATCACCTCGTCGATCCCGCCACGGGCCGATCGGCCAAAGGTCCTTGGCGCACCGTCACCGTCGCCGCAGCTTCCTGCCTGGACGCAAACACGGCCAGCACAGCAGCGATCATCCGCGGCGACAGGGCGGAGAAATGGCTCGACTCGCTGGAATTGCCGAGCAGGCTTGTCGGCATGGACGGCAACGTGCGACACGTGGCCGGCTGGCCGGCCACCGGTGACGACCTGGGATGAGCGACGCGCTTACAGCAGTGGCGGCTGACGACACACGCTCCGGTCACCGCGGGCTTCCGCGGCTGCTGGCCGGGCTCGACTCGCTGGATCAGGTGATCACCGCCGCAGACCACGAGCGGATCCACGGTCCGCTCCCGCCGCGTAGCGGCCCGGAGTTGATCGAAATGATCGAGCGCAGCGGCCTGCGCGGTCGCGGTGGTGCGGATTTCCCCACCGCGCGCAAGTTGCAGGCCGTTGCGAGCATGGGAAGCTCCCGGGGAGGTGTCAGCGCGGTCATAGTCAATGGCAGCGAGACGGAACCGGCCAGCAGCAAGGACGCGCTACTGCTTACCCGGATGCCTCACTTGGTGCTCGAGGGCGCACTGCTCGCGGCCCGCGCCGTCAACGCGCGCGAGGTCATCGTCAAGGTAAGCGACCGCGCCGGTGACTCGCTGCAGGCACTGCAGAGCGCGATCTCGATGCGCTCGCAGGATCGGATGTCCATTCGAGTGGTCACCGGACCGGAGGGGTACATCGCCGGGGAGGAAAGCGCCGTCGTCCACCACCTCAACGGCGGCAAGCAGCTGCCCACATTCGTTCCCCCCCGCCCATACGAGCGTGGCTATCGCGGTCGCCCCACGCTGATCAACAATCCTGAGACGCTTGCGCAGATCGCCCTGATCGCGCGCTTCGGAGACGGTTGGTTCCGAGAGCTCGGCACCATCGCCGATCCGGGCTCGGTGCTGGTCACGATCTCAGGCGCGGTTGCCCATCCGGACGTGTACGAGCTTGCGTTCGGCACTCCGATCGCCGACCTCCTGGCTGCCGCCGGGGGGACCACCGAACCCATCCAAGCGCTGCTGATCGGCGGCTACTTCGGGACGTGGGTCTCATACACGAATGCCGCGCAGCTGCGTCTGGCACGTAACGACCTGCTGTCGATCGGCGCGAGCCTCGGATCGGGAGTGGTGATCGCTCTGGGCGAGAGCGCGTGTGGCCTACGCGAGAGCGCCGGAGTGATCAAGTACCTCGCCGGGGAGTCCGCTGGCCAGTGTGGCCCCTGTGTTCACGGGCTTGGCTCGATCGCACAGGCTTTCGCAGCTGTAGCGGATGGCAGAGCCTACGAGCAGGAGCTGCGGACGCTCGAGCGCTGGCTCCTCGAGGTCCGTGGTCGCGGCGCCTGCCACCATCCTGATGGCGTCAGTCGCTTCGCCCAGAGCGCGCTCGAGGTATTCGCCGCTGAAATTGAGCAGCACCACCACGGACGCTGCGCCGCGCGGAACATGGTTCCCGCTCAAGCCGCTGCTGGTGCCACGTTGGGGCGAGGGGGATGAGCGTGCGATTGCGCGTAAACCCCATTGCGTGCGACGGCCACGGATTCTGCGCTGAACTGCTGCCGGAGCTGATCCGGCTCGACGACTGGGGTTATCCCATCATCGAGCAGTCCGACGTGCCGCCAAATCTAGTCGAGCTGGCACGCAAGGCCGTCGAGACCTGCCCCACGCTGGCGCTGTTGCTCGAAGGAGATCGAACCACCCGGTGATGGTCGGTAGCTCCCGCCGCCGGCGGGAACTCTAGTTCCCCCAGAAGACGCTCGTGAAGTGACTCGTCCTACCTACATGCACCCGCGGCGTCGCCGCGGAGCGATTTGGCGTCGGAGTGCGGTGTTGGGCGTGGTCCTGCTGTGCGTGGCGGTAGTTGGGTCGTTTGCCACTGCCGGCGGTGGCGGTAAGCGTCGCGGGCAGGCGCTCACTCCTGCCGCCAAACCGATCCCGGCCGTTGAGTCCGGGCTTCTTCCCTGGCATCTTCCTGCCCCCGTGTCGCGGGAGGTAGTGCTTCCGCGCAGCGCTTCCCGGCTGGCTGTGCTCGGCGGGTTAAGCGGCTCGAGGTCCGTAAATGGTGTGTTTTCACTCAATACGAGCAACGGCGTGCTTCGATCGATCGGCGCGCTCAAGGCGGGTGTCCACGACGCGGCTGGCTCGATCGTCGGCGGACGCGACGTGGTTTTCGGGGGCGGCACGCCGTCCACCGTGGCGAGCGTCGAACAGCTCCCCACCAGTCCGTCCGCCCCGCTCGGGACGCTGCCGGCGCCGCGCTCGGATGCGGCTGCAGTCCGAGTCCGAAACACGACGTACATCGTGGGCGGCTATACCGGGACCTATCCGGATTCGACGGTGCTCTCGACGACCACCGGCGTGAAGTTCCAAACGGTTGCCAGGCTGCGTGTGCCGGTTCGTTATCCGGCCGTGGCATCGGCCGCCGGAAAGCTCTACGTGTTCGGCGGCCAAGCGATTTCGGGGTCGAGAGCCGGCCTGCCTGTCAACGACATTCAGCAGGTCGACCCGGCTAGACACACCTCCGGCGTGATCGGGCACCTGCGAGAGCCCCTCGACGCAGCTGCGGCGATCAAGCTCAACGGAATTGTCTACCTTGCGGGCGGGGACACGTCGACCTCCCAGTCGACGAGGCGGGGGACCGGGAACCTACAGATCGCAGCGCCGGCGTCCAGCCCCACCCGCTTGTTCACGACGTCGACGATCTGGGCGTTCGACCCGGCTAGGCGCAAGTTGCTGGCAGCGGGGCGTTTACAGGTGCCGGTATCTCATGCGGGCGTCGCGGTGTTGGGCAAGCGCGCGTGGCTGGTCGGTGGCGAGTCGGGTTCACGCCAGCTCGCGGCGGTGCAAATGATTACGCCGAATAGATCGTTCGGCATCGCCGGCGCCCCCGGCGCGGGCTCTCCTTATTTTGGCGGCAAGCTGCTGATCGCCGATCGCGGCAACAACCGGCTACTGCTGCTCGGCACGTCGAACCAGGTTGTGTGGAGGTTCCCGTCTGCGTCGTCCGGGCCGGATCCGCACGGGTTCTTCTTCCCCGACGACGCGTTCTTCGTCCACCACGGAACCGCCATCCTTTCCAACCAGGAACAGAACGAAACGATCCAGGAGATCGCCTATCCCTCGGGAAAGGTGATCTGGTCCTACGGACACCCGCACCAGATCGGAGCGGCGCCCGGGTATCTGCATGAGCCCGATGACGCCTACCTATTGAAGAACGGCCAGATAACCGTCGCCGACGCCCAGAACTGCCGCGTGCTGGTCATCAACCCGAACCATTCGATCGCGCACAGGATTGGCACGGGCGCTGCATGCGGACATTCCCCGCCGCTCTCGCTCGGGTCGCCGAACGGCGATACACCCCTGGCCGATGGCCATCTGCTCGTCTCCGAGATCAACGGCTCATGGATCGACGAGCTCACTCATGCTGGGCAAGTCGTCTGGAGCGTCCAGCTACCGATCAGCTACCCCTCGGACCCGCAGCAGCTCGGACCGGACCGCTACCTGCTCGCTGACTATGCGACCCCCGGGCAGATACTCGAGTTCAATCGCGCCGGAAAGATCCTCTACCGCTACGACGTCAGGACCGTTCCGGGCATGCTGAACCATCCTTCGCTGGTAGAACGGCTGCCGAGTGGCGTGTTTATGGTCAACGACGACTATCGCGATCGGATGGCAGCGATCGACCCGAGCACGAAGGCGCTCGTATGGCAATACGGGGTCGCCGACCATGCTGGGAGGGCACGGGGAATGCTCAACACGCCCGATGGCTTCGACCTCCTGATGGCCGACGGCTCGACACCCACGCATCGCGCTACCGGGTAGCGCAGCAAGTGAACCGAGGAATGACCCGCTGGGCGCTCGGCGACAAGGCCGCGGGACGCTACTTGAAGGGAACGGTGATAGGGCCCGGGAGGCGACGGTAGACGGCAAAGAAGTCACGCTCGTCGGGCACGAGATAGCGGGTGGCCGACTGCTGATTCTGGGGTTC
>JAVKSP010000002.1:0-61898 GCA_039583645.1 Solirubrobacteraceae bacterium | reverse complement strand
TCTGCTCCCAGGTCGGGCGTGAGCCCCTGCCACTGGACGGTCAGCATGCGGTGGCGCTGGAGGTCGCGGAAGGCGCCGTAGTCGGCCACGATCTCGAAGCGGTAGCGCAACGCTTCGAAGCCGCGGCCGGGACGGTGGCGACGGTTGGCTCGCTCGCCCACGAGGTCGCGCAGCATCTCGCCGCGCTGCTGCGGGCCAAGCTCCGTGAGCGCGGCGCGAATCTCGCGCTCGGGGCGCCCGCTCGCCTCGAACAGCAGCGCTGAGAGCAGCTCCTCCTCGCTGCCGTGCGCCTCAAGCAGGGTCACCGACGGCAGCGCGCCCGCTGCATCGGTCTCGCGGCCCATTCCGAGGCGCTGCGCCCAGCGCTGTCCCTCGCGCTCGCGGCGCTCGAGGTAAGACACCCACAGCCCCCCACGCTCGGGGCGCTCGACGCGTGCCAGAAAACTCGGAATCACGTCCTTTAGCTCGTCGAGCAGCATGCGCCCGTAGTCGTGCGCCTCCGGCAGCGGATGCGCAAGCAGGTGCAGGATCAGCTGCTCGTATGTCTGGCCGGTGGCGAAGATGCCCATGTGCGAGAGCGAGCTCGCGGGCAGCAGTCCCCGCAGCAGGTCCAGCGCCTTGGCCTTCACGGCGCGCGCGTGGGCGGCGGGAGGCTCGCCGTCGGCGGGCGGGAAGGCGGCCTGCGCCCACATCTGCACCTGGGGCAGCGAGCGGGCGTAGGTCGCAAACAGCTGGTCCATCGCGGCCTCATACGCGTTCCCCAGCTCGGGGTGGCGGTAATAGCGGTAGCCCCCGGGGGGATCGGGCAGGGGTGAGTCGTAGGCGATGTAGCGGGTCGATTGCTCGAGGTAGGCGGCCAGCCGCGGCCGCTGCAACACCTTGGTCAGCACGTTGGAGACCCACTCGCAGGCGACGTGAGCGCCGCCGAGCTGCGCCACCGAGTCGTCGCCGTAGCCGACGAAGATGCGCTCGTACAGCTTGGCTGCGCGCCGGCCCTCGCCGCCGTCGAAGGGCTGTCCTTCGGGTAGCTCGGCCGCAAACTCGTCCAGGAACAGCCGGCGCAGCGTCCCCGGATAGCGCGAATAGCGTGCAAACAGCGCTCCCTTGACCGTCTCGGGCAGGTTGACGAGCGCGAACACCGGCCGGTCGAGATTCGTGAAGCGGGGGCGCAGCCGCTCGCGCTCGGAGTTGGTGAAGGTCTCGACCGGATACTCCACGGGCGAGCGATCGTAGCGGCGCGCTCGGCGGGCTAGAGTCGCGCTCTGAGCCAGGACCTGGTCACCATCTTTGTCTCCGCTCGGGCGGCGATAGCCAACCCATCGCTGCTCGCGGCGGTCACCGTGATGCTCCTCACGCCGCATCCCAAGCGGCTGATGCTGGGGTACCTGCTCGGCGCCTACACGACCAGCTTCGGCGCCGGGCTCGCGGTGATCTTCTCGCTGCATCGATCGAGCAGTCTGAGCGGCTCGAGGCACGTTCTGAGTCCGCTCGGCGACGTGATCGTGGGGGTGATCGCGGTCGCGGTCGCGCTCGCCACCGACCGCGACGCGCCGCTGCGCAGATGGCGCGCGCGGCGCAGCGAGCGCACGGGCAAGCGGGAACGGCCCTCCTGGCAGGAGCGGATGCTCGGCAAGGGCTCGGCTCGAGTGACGTTCGTGGTCGGCGCGCTGCTCAGCTTTCCGGGCGTGACGTATTTGAACGCGCCTGAATGGACGCCGGCGGCGGTAGGGCGCGTGCGAGCATGGCTGGCGGCCGAGGCCGGGCGATCATGGTCGTGGTGGTGGGGGCCCTGGGCATCGTGCTGGTCGTCCGCGGCGCGGTCATCCTGGCCTGAGTTACATCTGGGCGAGGAGGTCCCGCAGCACGATCCTGCCGGCCGCATCGAGCAGCGCCAGGTGCGAGAAGGCCTGCGGGAAGTTGCCGAGGTGCCGGCCGGTGCTGGTGTCGAATTCCTCGGCGTAGAGGCCGAGCGGCGAGGCCTCGCTCAACAGCCGGTCCATGAGGTCGCGGGCGCGCTGGGGCTCGTCCACGTACATCAGCGCCGAGACCAGCCAGAAGGAGCAGATCAAAAAGGTGCCCTCCTCGCCCTGAAGTCCGTCGTCGGTCTCGCCGGTGCGGTAGCGCAGCACGAAGCCGTCCTCGGTCAGCTCGTTGGCGATCGCCATCACGGTGGCGTGCATGCGCTCGTCGTGGCCGGGCAGGAACTGGAAGATCGCCGCCAGCAGCGCCGATGCGTCGAGCGCATCGGTGCCGTAGTGCTGTTTAAGCGCACCGCGCGCGTCAATGCCGTGCTCGAGGATGTCGGCGCGGATTTCGGTCGCGGTCTGCCGCCACTGCTCCGCCAACTCCGGATCGCCGCGAATCTCGGCCAACTGGGCGGCGCGGTCCATCGCCACCCAGCACATCAGCTTCGACGAGACGTAATGCTTGGGCTCGCCGCGCGCTTCCCAGATGCCCTGGTCGGGATCGCGCCAGATGCGAATGGCGCACTCGGCCTGGGAGCGGACCAGCGGCCACAGCCGCTGCGGCAGCAGCTTCGCCCGCCGCGTCTGGCGCAGCACCGCGTCCAGCACCGCGCCGTAGACGTCGTTCTGGCGTTGATCGAAGGCGCCGTTGCCGATCCGCACCGGGCGCGCGCCGTCGTAGCCCGAGAGCTCGTCGAGCGTCGACTCGGGCAACTCGCGGCGGCCGTCGATGCCGTACATGATCTGCAGGCTGCCGTCCTCGTTGCGCTCGATGTCGGCGATGAACTGGATGAACTCCTCCGCCTCCCAGTCGAGGTTCAGCAGATGCAGCGCGCGCAGCGTGAAGGTGGTGTCGCGCATCCAGGTGTAGCGGTAGTCCCAGTTGCGCTCGCCCTGCGGCGTCTCGGGCAGCGAGGTGGTGAGCGCGGCGATGGTCGCGCCGGTGGGCATGTAGGTGAGCCCCTTGATCGTCAGCGCCGAGCGCTGCATCTGCTGGCCGAAGCGGTGGTCCGGGATCCGCGCGCGCGCCAGCCACGCCCGCCAGAATCGCGTCGTCGCCGCCATGCGCGCGTTGGCCTCGTCAACGTGCCGTGGCGATCTCAGGTCCTGCGCCCACGAGAGCGAGCAGAAGGCCTGCTCGCCCTGGTGCATCACGTGCCGCGCGCGCACGCGGCTGCCCTCGATGCCGAGCGCGAGGTCGCTCTGCAGACGGACGCTCTGGCCGCCGCCGCTGGCGATCGCTCCGTGCCGATCGCCATCATCCAGCGTCCACTGCGCTTCGGTGCGGCCGTAGTCGAACAGCGGCTCGCAGACCAGCTCGACCTCCACCGTTCCGTCCAGGCAGAGCACCGTGCGCACCAGCATGTGGTCGGCGTCCTCGTCGGTGGGCGGCCGCGTGTGCGGGGTGATCATGTCATCGCCCTCGCGCTCGCTGATCGTCAGCGAGTCGCGCACGAGGATCCAGCCCGTGGGCGTCTTCCACGTGGTCGCGAGGTTGTTTGTTCCCGGCTCGTACGCGCGCCCGGTGGGGAAGGCGGTGCCGAACGGGCCGAGGCGGAAGCTGCCGGCCTGGCGGTCGAGCAGGCTGCCGAAGATGCTCGGCGAGTCGAAGCGCGGCACGCACAGCCACTCGACCGAGCCGCCGGGGGACACCAGCGCGCCGGTGTGGCAGTTGGAGAGAAACGCGTAGTCGGCGATGGGGGGAAACGGCGACGGCGCAGCGGCGCTCACGGCAGCGCCGGGCGCCGGCTGCGCGGTCAGCTCTGCTCCCCGCTACCGACGCCGGCCGGCACCGGTTCGGGCGCCGCGGCCTGTGCGCGGTCGCGCTGCTCGAAGAACTCCGCCCCCTCGATGCTCAGATGCGGGACGACGCGGTCAAGCCAGGACGGCATGTACCAGTTGAGCTTGCCCATCATGATCATCAGCGCGGGCACCAGCAGGCAGCGCACCACCGTGGCGTCGAGGATGACCGCCACCGCAAGGCCGACGCCGAACTGCTTGACGGTGGGGTTGCCGTTGAGCAGGAAGCTCCCGAAGACGAACACCATGATCGCGGCGGCGGCGGTGATGACCCGTGCGCTCGTCACCAGACCCGAGATCACCGAACTGCGGTTGTCCTCGCCCGCGTGCACGTGTTCCTCGATCTGGGAGACCAGGAACACCTCGTAGTCCATCGAGAGCCCGAACAGGATCGCAAACATGAACAGCGGCACGTAGGAGACGATCGGAACCCCGCCGCTCAGCCCCATCACGCTCGATAACCAGCCGAACTGGAAGATCGCGGTCAGCACTCCATACGAGGCGCCGATCGAGAGCAGGTTCATGACCGCCGCCTGTGGCGGCACAACCACCGTCCTGAAGGCCACGATCAGCAGGACGAAGCTGAGCGCGATCACCACCAGGATCTGGAGCGGCAGCTTGCTCGAGATCTTCGCGGCGAGGTCCTCGTAGGCGGCCGTGGTACCGCCCACGTATGCCTTGAGATTCGTGCCCTTCTCCGCGGCCGGGATCGAGGTGTTGCGAATGCTCGTCACCGCGTCGGTGGTCGCGGTGTCTGCGGGGTTGGACTTCGAGATCGCGCTGAAGTAGGCGGTGGTGCCGGCGTTGTCGATCTGGATTGGCGAGACGCCCGCGATCCCCTTGGTTTTCGCGACGTCTTGGTAGAGCGTCTGCAGGCGCGGGTCGGTTGTTCGCGGATCGGTGGTGGTGGTGCTCGTGCTTGAGGTGCCCGTGCTCGAGGAGCCCGATGACGCTGGCTGCGCCGGCGAGCCCAGCTTGACGGCCACCAGCAAGGGGCCGTTGACCCCTGGCTCGAAGTGCTTCGCGATCAGGTCGTAGGACTGCCGCGCCGTGGTCGATGTGGAATACGCCGCGACGTCCTGCTGGCCCAGGTTCAGTGACAGCAGCGGGATCGCGAGCGGGAGCAGGATCACCAGCGCCACCAGGCCCGCCACGATCGGTTGCTTGCCGATGTCGTTTGCCCACCTTGCCCACAGGCCCTTCTTGGCCTCCTCGTCCGTGGGCGGATGGTGGACCCGCAGCGAGTTGATGCGCGGCCCCAGGATCGACAGCAGGGCGGGGAGCAGCGTGAGCGCGGCCACGACTGCGACGACCACGGCGACTGCCGCCATCAGGCCCATCGACGTCACCAGCGGTATGCCGGCCACCGCGAGCGAGACCAGGGCGATCGTCACCGTGCAGCCGGCGAAGAACACCGCGCCCCCCGAGGTCGCCACCGAGCGCGCGATGGACTCTTGCATGTCCAGCCCGTCCTGCAGGCCGCGTAAGTGACGGGTCACGATGAACAGCGCGTAGTCGATCCCAACGCCGAGCCCGATCATGGTCGCGAGCGTCGGTGAGACCGTCGGCACCGTCAGCACGTGACCGAGCATGCGCACGATCGACAGCGTCGTGGCCAGCGCAAAGATCGCGGTGAGGATCGGCAGCACCATCGCGGTGATCGTCCCGAACGTGAACGCCAGGATGAACATCGCCGCGATGATCCCGATCAGCTCGCTTGACTCCGTGGAGGGCTTTGACACCTTGAGGCCAAGCTGGCCGCCCGTCTGCACCTCGAGCCCGGCCTTCTGCGCCGGGTTCGCGGCGGCGTCGATGATGGTCTGCGCCTGGCTCACCGAGAGAGCCGGGTGAGACCTTCAGCCCGACCGACAGGTAGCCGGTTGTCTGGTCCTTGCTGAGCGCGGAAGCGCCCTGGGGCGTCAATGGGTTGACGACCGAAGCTACGTTCGGCGCCTTCGCCACGTCCGCAGCGGCCTGATCGACCGCGTTTTTGTACTTGGAATCGGTCAGCTTGCCGTTTTTGGCGTGCAGCACGATCGGGCTCGTGCCCCTGGACTGGACGGGGAAGGCCCCGTTCAGCGTGTCCGTGGCGAGCTGGCTGTTGGTCCCGGGAAGCGAGAGATCATCGCTCGTGTTGTCGCCGAGCCGGTGTGAGACGAGCACAACCGCGATCGTCACCAGCAACCAGACTGCGAGTACCAGCCATCGCTGTCGCACGCAGAAGCGCGCTATGCGGTACAGCACTCCCGTCATCTCCGCCCCTTGCTTTACCTGTTTGAAAGCCCTCTACGGCACCGTGCCGCTGCGGGCATCGTATCCGGGCCCTAGCAGCGAAACAAGCCTGGTGGTATCGCTGCGACGCGGGACGCTCGCTCGCGGGCCGGAGCGCGGGGGGCGAGCGCGCTTAGTAGAACAAGCCTCCGAGCGCCGACCCCGCATGGTTGGCGAGGTGGAAGAGCGGCTGCGGCACGATGCCGAAGAAGATCGTCGCGGCGGCGAAGAGCAGGGCGACGAACGCGGCGGGGAGCCAGGCCCGGGCGCTGCTGCGGGCTGCTTGTGCGGAGTGGGCGGTCGCCTCGGTGGCTTTGTCTCCCTCCTGGGATCCGCCCGCATCCCCCTCCTGGGATCCGCCCGCGATCGGCGGCATGGCACCCTCGGCGACCGCCGCTGCCGGTGCCGGTGCCGCCGTGTAGGAGCCCATCCATACGGCCGCCACCACGCGCAGGTAGTACCCCAGCGAGATCATCGAGCCGACCACGAGCACGATCGCGAGCCACAGATAGTCGCCGTGCACGAGCGCGTGGATGAGCTGGAACTTGCCGATGAACCCGGCGGTGCCCGGGATTCCCGCGAGGGATAGCATCGCGATCGTCATCGCCCACGCCAGCGCCGGCGAGCGCGCGCCAAGACCGCTCAATGCGGAGATGTCGTCGCCGCGCGCATCCTCGCGCTCGACGACGGCGACGACCGCGAACGCGGCCAGGTTCATGCCGAGGTAGACGAGGATGTAGAGCACGGTCGCGTCGATCCCGAGCCGGTTGCCAACCACCACCCCGCCGAGCATGTAGCCGGCCTGGGCGACGCCTGAATAGCCGAGCATGCGCTTGAGCGAGGACTGGCCGAGCGCGCCGATGTTGCCGACGATGATCGTGACCGTGGCGAGCGCCGCCAGCATCGGTGCCCATGTGTTCTGCTCGCCGATCACGGCGACGTCGAAGAAGCGCAAGAACACGCCCAGCGCCGCCGCCTTGGTGGCGGTCGCCATGAACGCGGTGATGGGCGTTGGGGCACCCTCGTAGACATCGGGGGTCCATTGGTGAAACGGCGCCACCGACGCCTTGAAGGCGAAGCCGACGACCACGAGCGCGACCCCGGTGAGCAGCAGCGGGTCGCCCAGCATGCCGCCTGTGAGGTGGCTGCCCGAGACGGCGGAGGCGATGTGTGAGAAGTCGGTCGCGCCGGTGGCGCCGTAGACCAGCGCCAGGCCGTAGACGAGCGTGGCGGAGCCAACCGACCCGATCACGAGGTACTTCAGACCGGACTCGAGGGACCCCTCGCGCCGGTGCTCGGAGGCGCACAACACGTACAGCGGGATCGAGAGCAGCTCGAGGCCGAGGAACAGCGAGACCAGGTTCTGGGCCGAGACCAGGACCGCCATGCCCAGCACGCTGAAGACGAGCAAGGCGTGGTATTCGCCGTGACCCGCCTCCTCGGGCGCACGTCCGCCCCAGGACATGAGGACCGCTGCTATGGCCGAGACCGCAAAGACCCAGTCCAGCACCAGCGCCAGCTGGTCAAAGCGCAGCGCGCCGGCGATGATCGATGCGTTGTGGTGGAAGTAGCCGATCTCGAGCCCGAGCGCGGCGCCGAGCGTGACGACGGTCAGCACCGGGACGATCCGGCCGCGCACGACCGGCGAGCGAAAGAGGCCGACCAGGAGGATCACGAGGCCGCCCACGGTGAGGGCGATGAAGGGCGAAAGCCCGGCGTAGTCGATGTGCGGGCCGTGGGTCATTTGCTCGCCACCGTCACGGGCTTCAGGGTCTCCGCGCGTAGGGACGACTGCACGGAGCGCTGGGTGCGATGCAGCACGAACTGCGGGTAAAAGGCGAGCGCCAGGATCACCAGCACGAGCGGGGCGATTGCGGCCACATCGGCGAAACGGATCTCAGTCGTGGCGACGCCTGGGCCGACGCGGTTGTGCATCGAGGTGACGAACATGCGCAGCGCGTAGTAGGACGCGCCCACGACTCCGAGGAAAGCGACCACGGCGATCGCCACCTTGGTCTGAAAGAGGCCCAACAGGATCATGAACTCGCCGATGAAGTTCGCCGACCCGGGCATCGCGAGCGTGGCCAGCGCCACGATCAAAAACAGCCCGCCCAGCACGGGGGCGCGGAAGGCGATGCCGCCCATGTCGCGCAACTGCTCGGAGCCGCCGGCGCGCGCGGCGAGGACGGCGACGATGAAGAAGAGCGGTGCTGTCACCAGCCCGTGGTTGATCATCTGCAGCAGCGCTCCCTGGGCACCCTGGGGCTCCAGCGAGAAGATCCCGAGCGTGATGAAGCCGAGCTGGGCGACGCTTGAGTAGGCGACGACCAGCCGCGCGTCGGGGGTGGTGAAGGCGAGCGTGGTGGCATACAGGATCGAGGCGAGCGCGATCAGCAGCATCAGCGTCTGGTAGTGGACCGAGGCGTACGGGAACAGCGGCAGCACGATGCGCAAGAAGCCGTACGCTGCGACCTTCGAGAGGATGCCCGAGAACACCGCCACCGCAGGGATGGGCATCGACTTGTAGCCGTCGACCAGCCATCCATGAAACGGAACGAGCGGCATCTTGACCACGAATGCGGCCGCGAAGCCGAGGAAAATCCACTCCTGCGAGCTGTGCGAGAGCGGTAGGTGCGATAGCGCCGAGAGCGCGAAATTGAGCGGCGCGCCGTGTTGGTTGGAGGCCACCACGCCGGTGGCGATTGCGGCGGCGAGCATGAAGAACGACCCGACGAGCGTGTACACGACGAGCTTGGTGGTGGCGCGCACGCGCTCGCCCGTGCCCCACATGCCGATCAGGAAGTAGAACGGGATCAGCATCAGGTCGAAGAAGGCGACGAAGAGCGCGAGATCCTGGGCGCAGAACGCTCCCAGCACGGCGCTCTGGGCCAGGCCGAAGTGGAAGTAGAAGAGCTGCGGACGCTCCCACTCGCGGAAGTTGGCCCAGATCAGTGCGGCGCTAAACAGCACGCAGGTCAGCAAGACGAGCAGCACGTTCAGCCCGTCCAGGCCGAGCTTGTAGTGGATCCCGAGCGCGCCGATCCATATCCGGTCGGTGACGAACTGGAGACCCGCCTGCCCGGTGTGGAAGCGGACCACGTAGTCGATCGCAATCCCGAGCGTGGCAAGGCTGGCGATCGCCGCGAAGCGGCCGATCGCGCGCCCTGTGAGCGTGGCGGCGATGATCGCGATCGCGAGTGGCAGCCAGATCAGGATCGAGAGGGTCATCTGTTGTGCTGCGCGGTGGGTGTCATGAGCTTGAGACCAGGAAGTACAGGGCGACCGCGGAGATGAAGATCACCATGCCGGCGGCGTAGTAGCGCAGCAGCCCGGTCTGCGCGCGGCGGACCGCGGCCGAGCCGGCGCGAACCACGCCCACGGTCCCGCCGGTGATGCCGCGCGCGACCACCACCCGCTCGAGCACCGAATCACCGAGGCGCCCCAGCATCAGCGCCGGCCGGACCACGACCAGGTCGATCAGCTCGTCGAAATACCACTTGTTGACGAACAGCGTGTAGAGCGGTGCGAAGCGGCGTCGCAGCACGCCCGGAGTCTCGGGCGCGGCGATCCAGAGGCGGTAGGCGACGGCGATGCCCGCGACCGCGATCACGGCGCCGATGGCGAGCCCGACCCAGTCGGCGGAGGTCGAGGGCGTCGAGCGGGCGAGCACGGAGTCAGCGAAGGTGGGCTCCAGGAAGCGCTCGATGCCGGCGTCTACGCCGGGGATCTGGAGCACTCCGCCGATGACGGCCAGCACCGCCAGCGCTCCCATCGCCACCTTCATCGGGGGATCGCGCTCGGCGATGTGGTGCTCGGCGCCCGGGAAGCCCACGTCGGTGTCCTCCTCCTCGCCGGTCGCGGGGTTGCGCGGCACGTCGGCATGCGCCAGGTGGCCGGCTTCGAGCTCGCGCGCCTGCGCGGCCGGCTCGCCGAAGAAGGCGCGGAAGATCATCCGGAACGTGTAGAGGGCAGTCAGGAACGCGCCGATGTAGCCGAGGATCCCGAGCACCAAAAAGCCGCCGCCGCGGTGGTCGAGAAAGCCCAGGATGTCGTCCTTGGACAGCCAGCCCGAGAACGGCGGTAGCCCAGCCAGCGCGAGCCCGCCGACCATGAACCCGAGGAAGGTGAAGGGCATCGCCTTGCGGAAGCCACCCATGCGGTCGAGTGACTGATCGCCGGCCATCGCGCTGATCAACGAGCCGGCGGACATGAACAGCAGCGCCTTGAAGAAGGCGTGCGTCATCAGGTGGAACAGACCGGCCGAATACGCGCCCACCGAGACGCCCATGATCATGTAGCCGATCTGCGACATGGTCGAGTAGGCGATCACGCGCTTGATGTCGGTGACCGCGAGGCCGATCGTGGCGGCGATCAGCAGCGTCAGACAGCCGCCGATTGCGGTCACGTCGGCCGCGGTGGGCGCCTGCTCGAAGAGCGGGTGCATGCGCGCGATCAGGTACACGCCGGCGGTGACCATGGTCGCGGCGTGGATCAGCGCCGAGACCGGCGTCGGGCCTTCCATGGCGTCCGGAAGCCAGGTGTGAAGCGGGATCTGGGCCGACTTCGCGAAGGCTCCCAGCCCCAGCAGCAGGCAGGCAACGACCAGCGTGGCGCTGTCGTGGCCGAAGACGTGGTGGGTGGCGTGGAAGACCTTGAGGTATTCGACGCTGTGGGCGTGCTGGAAGATGATGAAGGTGCCGAGCACGAGCCCCACGTCGCCCACCACGTTGATCACGAAGGCCTTGATGCCGGCTCGGGTCGCGGTCCGGCGCCGGTACCAGAACGAGATCAGCGCGTAGGACGCGAAGCCCACGAACGCCCAGCCCACGATCAGCATGATGAAGTTGCCGGCCAGCACCAGCAGCAGCATCGAGAGCACGAAGAAGTTCAGGTATGAGAAGTAGCGGGCGTAGCCGCGGTCCGAGTCCATGTAGGCCACCGAGTACAGGTGGATCAGGGCCGAGACCCCTGAGACGACCAGCACCATGAACACCGACAGGGGGTCGACCAGGATCTGCAACTTGGCGTCGAGGCCGGCGCTGAAGTCGTAGCGCCACAGCGTGGAGGTCAGCTCGCGGTGGTGCGGGCTCTTGCCCAGCACCAGCGCTAGGGTCACCACCGCGAAGGCGAAGGAGAGGAAGATCATCGCGGTCGCGATCCAGCCCGCGCCTCTTCCCTGAAGGCGCCTGAACCCGACCGCGATCGCGATCGTCCCGACCAGCGGGCACAGCAGGACGAGCCAGGAGAAGGTGGTGGCAGCCATCAGCCGGTGGTCCCCCGCGCCGGTCTCATCCCTGCAGTTCCCGCAGCTCGTCTACATCGATGGGCAGCCGCCGGCGATAGATCGCCACGATCAGGCCGAGCCCCACGGTCACCTCGCAGGCGGCCACCACCATCACGATCAGCGCGAAGATCTGTCCCGCCTCGCCACCCCACATTCGCGCGAACGCCACCAGCGCGAGGTTTGCCGCGTTCAGCATCAACTCGAGGCAGAGCAGGATCACCAGCGGGTTGCGCCGCATCAACACCCCGCCCGCGCCGACGCAGAAGATCAGTGCCGAAACCACCAGGTAGCCGCCGATCCACATGGCTCACCAACCGCCCTTGTAGCGGGGTTCACCACCGGTCGCGCCCGCGGGCTCGGGTTCGGAGTCGAGCGGCGCCTGCGGCCCCTGCGGTTCGGGTTGCGGCAGGCGTGTGCCGGCCGCCTCGGCCATGGTGCCGGTGAAGGACGGCCTGGTCATGCGCACGCGGCGGTCCATCTCCACCTCGGGCTCCAGCCCGCGGCGCCTCCTCGCCAGCACCACCGCGCCGACCGCAGCGACCAGCAACAGGATCGAGGCGACCTCAAACGGAAACAGGAACTTGGTCAGGAACAGCTCGCCGATGTGCTCGGGCGTGCCGAAGGCGGGCCCGATGTGGGCGCCGCGGGTGGATATCCCCTGGAGCGCCGACCCCAGCACGGCGATGATCAGCTCGGCGGCCAGCGCGGCGCCGAACAGCGGCCCCAAGAACCTGAAGGTCGCGCCGCCCATCGTCAGCGGCTCCTGGCCGCCGCCCACGTAGGCGACGACGAACACGTACAGAACCATCACCGCGCCGGCGTACACGATCACCTGTGCAGCGGCGACGAACTGTGCGTGCAGCAGCAGGAACAGCACAGCGAGCGAGACCAGGTGGAAGACCAGCGCCAGCACGCTGTAGAAGGGGTTTCGCAGCGTGACCACGCCGACCGCGCCCGAGAGCGCGCCGATCGCGGCGATGAAGAAGAGGACCGCGGTGCCGTTCACGCTGGGGCGCTCACTCTCCCTCGCCGCGCAGCGGCGTGCGCTCGATCGGTTCGGCCAGCAGCATCTCCTTGGTGAAGATCAGATCGGAGCGCGTGTAGTCGGAGAGTTCGTAGTCGTGGCCCATGGTGATCGCGTCGAAGGGACAGGCGACCTCGCAATAGCCGCAGAAGATGCAGCGGCTGAGGTTGATCTCGTAGACCGCCGCGTAGCGCTCGCCCGCTGAGACGCGATTCTCCGGCGTGTTCTCGGCCGCCACCACGCGGATGCAGTCGGCCGGGCACGCAGCCGCGCACAGCGAGCAGCCGACGCACTTCTCGAGCCCGGTGTCCTCGAAGCGATGGAGCTTGTGGCGGCCGCGGAAGCGGGGATAGACGGGCGTCTTCTCTTCTGGGTATTGGAGCGTGACCGGGCCTTCGATGATGCGTGCGAAGGTGGTCTTCAAACCCCGCAGCGTCTCGCCGAAGGTGCGGTACACGCTCGCCACCGGCCCGGGCGCCGGGTGGCGAACGACTTCGATCACATCGCTGCCGGGGTCGTAGGGGCTCACGTGGCGACGACGATCGCGGTGACGACGAGGTTGAGCGTGGCCAGCGGCAGCAGGATCTTCCAGCCGAAGGCCATCAGCTGGTCGTAGCGGAGCCGCGGCAGGGTGGCCCGTACCCAGATGAAGAAGGTGATGAAGAGCATCATCTTCGCGATCACCACGAGCGGGTCGACCCAGCCGGGGACATGCGGGTTGCCGGGGATCAGCCAGCCGCCGAGGAACATGGTGACCGCGATTCCAGAGACCACGGCCATGTTCATGTACTCCGCGAACAGGTAGGCGACGAAGGGGGTTCCGCCGTACTCGGTGAAGTACCCCTGCACCAGCTCGGCGTCGGCTTCGATTAGGTCGAAGGGCGCGCGGTTGGTCTCCGCGAAAGAGGCCACCAGGAAGATCAGGAAGCCCGCAACCTGCGGCACGATGTACCACATGCCGACCTGGGCATGGACGATCTTGGTCAGCGACAGCGTTCCCGCCGTGATCACCACACCGACCAGCGACAGGCCCTGGGAGACCTCGTAGGAGATCAGCTGCGCTGCCGCGCGCATCGAGCCGAGGAACGAGTACTTCGAGCCCGAGGACCAGCCGCCGAGCATCACCCCGTAGAAGGAGATCCCGGCGAACGCGAACACGTACAGGGGGCCGATCGAGACATCGATCCCGTACAGCCCCACCCTGGCGCCGAAGATGTGCTGCACGTCGCCGTAGGGGATCAGCGCCAGCCCCGCAACCGCCGTCAGGATCGCGATCATCGGGGCGAGCCTGAAGAGGAAGCCGATCGAGGTGGTGGGGCGCAGCGGCTCCTTGGTGGCGAATTTGACGATCTCGGCCAGGGGCTGCAGGAGGCCGAAGGGGCCCACGCGGTTGGGGCCATAGCGGCCCTGCATGCGCCCCATCAGCTTGCGCTCGTAGATCGTCAGCATGGGCAGGATCGCGAAGGCGATCCCGAAGATCACCAGCACCTTGATGATCTGGATCCACCAGGCCTCGACGTAGAAGGGGTCGGCGAAGGGGATCACGCTTTGCCCACCGTGATCAGCGCCTCGGTCAAGGCGTTCGCCGAGTCGCTCGCGATGCCCTCAGCCAGGAACGCGGTCCCGGCGGGCACCCCCGTGCGGACATGGGCGGTCGCGTTCAGGCGCGTCCCGTTCTGAGCGACGACCACGCGATCGCCGCTTTCGATCTCGAGCCGCCGCGCGTCCGCGGGCGATAGTTCGAGCAGCTGGCGCGCGATCGTGTAATGCAGCGCAGGGGAGAGCTCGACCTCCGGGGCGGCCCAAATCGGGCGGTATGTTCCGAGCCGGAGCTGGCCGGCGGTCGCGCGTTTGCCTCGTCGCACGGGTCGGCTCTCCGCAGCATCCGGCGTCGCTCCGGCGGGCATCGCCTCCGCCTGCGCGCGAGCCGGCCACCTCACCCCGCGGCCGCCGATCTGATCGAGCGTCAGGCCGGCGTAGAAGGGGACCGCTTCGACGAGCCGTGCGAACGCCATCGCTCCCGTGAGCACGCCCGTATCGAGGCCGATGCGTTTGCTCAGCTCGGCCAGAACCCACCAACCGGCACGCACCTCGCCGGGGTTGCCGATCGCGGAGCGAAGCCGCTGCACCCGCCCGTCGGGATGCACGAGCGTCCCTTCCTTCTCCGCCTCCGACTGGGCGGGGAACACGATGTTGGCGTGCTCCCTCAGACCGTCGGTCAGCACCGAGGCGTGTGCCACCACGAGCGCGGCGCGGTCGAGCGCCTGGCTCCAGAGCCGGCGGTCCGGATGGTCGCGCACGGGGTCGGCCTCGAGCAGGTAGAGCGCGGTCAGCTCGCCCCCGGCGGCCGCCTGGGCGATCTGAATGGCGCTGCGCCCCCCGTCGCGGTCCGCCGGCTGCGCGTAGCCGGGGCCGGCACTGGGCAGGCAGCCGGCCTCGCGCAGCCCGCGCCCGTTCGACCCCGCGGGAATCTCAAGCAGGCCGGCGCCATCCGTCCCGGACATTCCGAGCCGTTCGGCGAGCCTGAGCAGGTGGGGGAGAGCCTCGGGATCGAGCCGCTCGCCCCACACGATCACCACCTCTTCGCCGCCTTCTTTCAGGAAGGCCGCCAGCGCACGGACGTCCTCAGTTATGTCGCCCTCTCCAGCTAGGGCCGCGCCGAGTTCGGCCAGGAAAGCCGCTTCTCCACCGGGCGCGTAGCGGATCTTCAGGGTCGCGCCTGGATCGAGCGCGCTCGGTCGGGGAGTCGCCAGCGCCAGCTTGACGCCGTTGCGCCGCACACCCTTGCGGATGCGCAGGTCCAGGACGGGCATTTGGTCGAGCGGCTCGCACCCCAGCACCAGCACCGCATGGGCGAACTCGACGTCCGGGACGGTGGCCTGCAACCCGGGCGCCGCGAGCGCTCGCGCAAGCTCCAGCGGAACCGCTCCCCCCACACGGCAATCCACGTCGCCCGAGCCCAGTCCGTCGCGCAACAGCTGCTGCAGCAGGAACCCTTCTTCGTTGGTGGCGGTGCCGCCGACGATCGCCCCGACGTGGCCCTTGTGGCGCGCGAGTCGGGCCGCCTCTTCTAAGGCCCGCTCCCAGGAGACCTCGCGCAGGAACCCGCCGTCGCGCACCAGTGGTCGGGTGATGCGCTGATCGGAGTGGATCGATTGGTAGGCGAAGCGACCCTTGTCGCACAGCCAGCCGTCGTCGACGTCGGGGTGGTCGCGCGCCAGCACCCTCAGCACCCGCTCGTCCCTGACCGTGAAGTCGACGTTGCACTGGGCGGGGCACATGGTGCAGATGCCGCCCGCGCCTTCGACGTCCCAGGGTCGCGCGCGGAAGCGATAGGGCTGCGAGGTCAGCGCGCCCACCGGGCACAGCTCGACGATGTTCCCCGAGAACGGCGCCACGTAGGGGTGGCCGTCATGCGTCGCGACGAATGTGTCGGCGCCACGCTCGGCGAAGATCAGCTGGTAGTCCTCCGAGATCTCCTGCGAGAAGCGCACGCAGCGGTAGCACAGGATGCAGCGCTCGCGGTCGATCGCCACCAGCGGCGAGAGCTCGAGCGGCTTGACGAAGTGGCGCTTGGGCTCGATGAAGCGAGAGCGCCCCAGGCCCCAGCCGAAGGTGATGTCCTGCAGCGGGCACTCCCCGCCCTTGTCGCAGACGGGACAGTCGAGCGGATGGTTGACGAGCAGGAACTCGACTATCGCGTGCTGCGCGTGGCGCACGCGCTCGGACTCGGTGTGGACCACCATCCCGTCCTTGACAGGGGTCGAGCAGGATGTCTGGAGCTTGGGTATGCCCTCGATCTCGACCATGCACATGCGACAGGCGCCGACAGGCTTGCCCAGCTTGGGCTGGTAGCAGAAGTACGGAATCTCGATGTCGCCGTGCCTGGCCGCGTCGACGAGCATCGATCCCTCGATGGCGCGGACCTCGCGGCCGTCGATCGTCAGCTGGATGATCTTCTGCTCGGGACGGGGCATCTCTGTCTAGTGCACCGGCATCGGCCCGGCGTGCACGTCGGCCACGCCCAGCGGGACGACGTCCTCAAGCTCTCCCGACTCCGCCCGCTCGCGCGCGGCTTCGATCTCGGCCTCGAGCTCAGCGCGGAACTTCTGGACCATGGAGCCGATCGGCATCGCCATCGCGTCGCCCAGCACGCACAGGCAATTGCCGATGATCTGCTCGCACACCGAGGCCATGATGTCGAGATCCATCGGCGTCGCTTCGCCGGACTGGATGCGTTCCAGCATCTTCACGGTCCAGTTCGTGCCCTCCCGGCAGGGCACGCACTTGCCGCACGATTCGTGCGCGTAGAACTTCGCCACCTTCAGTGCGACATCGAGCACGCTGTGGGAGTCGTCGACGACGATGATCGCGCCGGAGCCGAGCATCGAGCCGGCCTTGGCGAGCGTGTCGAAGTCGTAGGCAAGATCGAGGTCGTCCTTGGTCAGCACCGGCGCGCTCGAGCCGCCCGGGAACCAGAACTTGACCTCGCGGCCGTCGGGGGGTCCTCCTGCCAGGCCGTAGATGATCTCCCGTGCCGGCATGCCCAGCTCGATCTCGTAGTTGCCTGGCCGCTGCACGTCTCCCGAGACCGAGACCAGCTTCGTGCCCGTCGAGCTCTCGGTGCCTAGTTGAGCGTACGCGTCGCCGCCCATCGCGATGATGTGCGGCACCGTCGACAGCGTCTCCACGTTGTTGATCAGCGTGGGGCCGTCGTAGAGGCCCTCGATTGCCGGAAACGGCGGCTTCAGACGCGGGTTGCCCCGCTTGCCCTCGAGCGAGTCGAGCAGCCCGGTTTCCTCGCCGCAGATGTAGGCCCCGGCCCCGCGGTGCAGCACCAGCGAGAGCGAGTGCTCGGAGCCGAGAATGCGCTCGCCCAGGTAGCCCGCCTCGTAGGCCTCGGCGATTGCGGCCTCGAGGATGTCGCCCTGAAGCTCGTACTCGCCGCGGATGTAGATGAAGGCGCGGTCGATCTCCGCCGCCCAGGACGCGATCACGATCCCCTCGATCAGCATGTGAGGGCTCTTCTGCATGATCTCGCGGTCCTTGAAGGTCCCCGGCTCGGACTCATCCGCATTGCAGACGAGGTACTTGACCATCGCGCCGCGGGGGAGGAAGGAAGCCTTCTTTCCCATCTGGAAGCCGGCCCCGCCGCGACCGCGAATCGCCGACTCGTTGATCTGGCCCAGCACCTCCTCCGGTGTCATGTCCAGTGCTTTGCGCAACGCCTCGTAGCCGCCGCGGCGCTGGTAAACGGAGAGCGTGTTCAGCCCGGGCTCGTCGATGCGGTCGAAGATGAGTGGCTTCAACCGACCCGGCATCGCATAACCGGCGGCCGGATCGGCGCACGGCCGGTTGCGAATCTGCTTGTTCTCGAGCACCGGCTGGCCCGATCCGATCGCCTCGACGATCCGCTTTGCGTCGTCGTCCTCGAGCGGCCCGACGTACACGCCGTCCACAGATGCCATTGGCGCTATGTCGCACGCGCCCAGGCACTCGAACGAGCGCACGCTGATATCGACGTTCTGCTCCGCCGCGGCGATCATCGCCTCATAGAGGTCGTCTGCGCCCCGCAGCGAGCACGAGATGTTCGTGCACACGTACACGTCGTGACGCGGCTTCGCCCGCGTTTCGAGCATGTCGTAGAACGTGGCCACGGAGGTCAGGTAGGCGGGCGTGAGTTCCATCACCGCGGCGACCTGCTCGATGGCCTCAGGGGAGCACCAGCCGTACCGGGCCTTGGCGGCGTGCAGTGCGGGGATGGCGGCCGAGTGGCGGTCGGGGTACTTCATCATCGCCGCCTCGATCTCCTCCCGGAGCTCGCGCGGGACGGCCGTGCTCGCCGGGTCAGGGACCTCGGCCGGCGGCTTCGTCAGGTCGACCGCCTCGTCCCATCCCGGGACGCGGCTGCCGTGCCCGAAACGCGGGACCTTCATCGGTCGATACCGCCCAGGATGGGATCGAGCATCGCGAGGGTCGCGATCAGATCGGCGATGTACCCGTCCCTGACCATCGGCGCGAGCGCCTGCAGATTGTGAAAGCTGGGGTCGCGCATGTGCACGCGGGCCGGCTTGGCGGAGCCGTCCGAGCGCACGAAGCAGCCGAGCTCGCCGCGCGGCGACTCGAGCGGGTAATAGGCCTCGCCGGGCGGCACCCGGAAGCCCTCGGTCACGAGCTTGAAGTGGTGGATCAGGGCTTCCATCGAGGTCGCGAGCTCGTGCCGGGGAGGCAACGCGATTTTGCGGTCCGGGGTGATGAACGGCCCCTCCGGCAGCCCCTCGAGCGCCTGCTCGATGATCTTGACCGACTCGTACATCTCGGCGTGCCGCACGCGGAAGCGGTCGTAGTTGTCGCCGACCGCGCCCACCGGGATGCGGAAGTCGAAGTGGTCATAGGACGAATACGGCTGCGCCTTGCGCAGGTCCCAGGGGTTGCCGGTCGCCCGCAGCAGCGGTCCCGTGACGCCGAGTTCGAGCAGCGTGGGCTGGTCCACGATGCCCGTTCCTCGCAAGCGCTCGACCACGATCTGGTTCTTCTCGAGCAGGTCGGCGTACTGGTCGGCGCGGACCGGCATCTCCTTCAAGAACGCGCGCAGCCTGGCCGCAAACCCGGTGGGGATGTCCTCGAAGACGCCCCCCACCTGGATGTAGCGCGTGTGCATGCGCTGGCCCGAGGACATCTCGAACAGGTCGAGGATCGTCTCGCGCTCGCGGAAGCAGTACCAGAACATCGACACGGCGCCGAGGTCGAGCGCGCTGGTGCCGAGCCATACGAGGTGAGACATGATGCGGTTGAGCTCGAGGTGGATCACGCGCAGGTACTGAGCCCGCGGCGGCACGTCCACCCCCATCAGCGTCTCGACCGCGCCGCAGAACGCCATCGCGTTGAAGTAGTAGGCGAGGTAATCCATGCGCTCCACCACGGGGATCACCTTCCAGTAGGACTTGTCCTCGGCGGTCTTTTCGATCCCGGTGTGGACGTAGCCGATGATCGGCATGATGTCGCGCACAACCTCGCCCTCGAGCGTCGCCAGCAGGCGCAACACGCCGTGCGTCGCAGGGTGGTGGGGACCGATGTTGAGCGTCAAAAGCTCGTGCCGCTCGTCCCCCTGCGAGGCCTCGTGCGAGATCGTGATCGACTGTTCCCGCCGGCGGTAGTCGCTCAGCTGATCCTGCGGCGGGGTCGTTCCGTCGCTCACTGCCATTTCCCGTAGGACTGTTCTTCGTTGAACGTGAACAGCACGGGCTCGCCCCCGACCGGGAAGTCACGGCGCTGCGGATAGCCCTCGTAGTCCTCCGGCATCAGGATGCGGCGCAGATCGGGGTGGTCTTCGAACACCACGCCGAACATGTCGTAGACCTCGCGCTCGGGGTGGTTCGCTCCCACCCAGATGTCCACGACCGACTTTATGCGCGCTTCGCTGGTTGCAAGGCGCGCCTTGACCGAGATGCGGTCGACCCGCTCCATGTCGAGCAGTTCGTAGATCACCCCGAGGCGCGGTTCCTCGGGGTAATAGTCGACGCCGTGGAGGCTCGCGAGGAACGTGTAGCCGTTGGCGCGCAGCCTTTCGAGCACCGCGTGCGTCTTGCCCGGGTCGGCGACGAGCGCGGCTCGGCCGCGGTGAAACTCGGTGTCGAGGATGGAGTCCGGGACGGCCTCTCGAAGCTCCTGGGCGGTGAGCTCGAGGCCGGTTGCGTCAGGCACCGGCGGTGTCCCCCGGCTGGTAGACGTTGATCGCCGCGCTCTCGCCGCTCGTCTCGCCGAGGATCTCTTCGGTCCCGTATGCCGCGTAGCGATCGCGCCACCCGGCCGACTCGTTGCCCATGACCTTGTCCCGCAGCCTCAGGACGCCGTGCATCAGGGCCTCCGGTCGCGGCGGGCAGCCGGGAACGTGGACGTCGATCGGCATGAACTTGTCCGCCGGCACCAGCGCATAGTTGTTGAACACCCCCATCGACGAGCAGCAGGCGCCCATCGAGATCGCCCACTTGGGATCGAGCATCTGGTCGTAGATGCGGCGGATCACGGGCGCCATCTTGATCGATACCCGCCCGGAGAGGATGATCAGGTCCGCCTGGCGCGGCGAGGCGCGAAACGCCTCCCAGCCGAAGCGCGCTATGTCCATGCGCGCGCCGACGATCGCCATCATCTCGATCGCGCAGCACGCGAGCCCGAAAGTCAGCGGGAAGAAGGAGTTTCCGCGGGCCCACTTGACCGCCTTGTCGAGCGTGGTGGTGAGCACGCTCTGTTCGACGTAGCGCTCGAGCTCCTCGCCCTCGAGATCACCGCGCAGCATGTCGCGCGCCTTGAGCTGGCGCACGCGGAAGTCGTCGAGCGCCTCGCGCGTTACTTCCACTCGAGCGCTCCCCGCCGCCAGACGTACACGAACGCGATCATCAACAGCACGACGAACACGATCGTCTCCGACATCGCGAAGGTTCCGAACCGTCGCAGCTGGACCGCGATCGGGTACAGGAAGATCACCTCGATGTCGAACAGGATGAACAGCATCGCGATCAGGTAGAAGCTGATCCCGAAGCGGAACCCCCTCTGGATCTCTGACGGCAGACCGCACTCGTACGGCGACTGCTTGAAGCGGTTCGGCCGGCGCCGGCCGAGAAAGATGTTGAGCAACCCGAATGTGACGCCGACGATCCCACCGAGGACGACGAACACAAGCGCAGGTAGGTACGACCGGAGCACCGTTGCCCGTTATATCACCGCGACCGCGTACTTTGTAACACAGTGTTACTTAGTGCTCCGCGCCACAAATGAGAACTCTCGCGGACCGAGCGCAGTGAATCGATGAACGAAGCACACATCGTCGTGGGGATCGCCGCGATCGCCGTCAACGGGATCGCCGCGTGCTTGGGCGCGTGGGCTTGGTGGCGAGCCACCGCAAGCCCCTGGTTCTGGCGGCTGCTCCGCGCGGGCCAGGCGGCGGTGGTCCTGGTGATCGTCGTCGGCGGCGTGTTCGAGCTGATCAAGCAGAAGGCCCCATCGCTGCACCTGCTGTATGGCGTACTGCCGCTCGTGGTGTCCTTCTTTGCCGAGGGGTTGCGGGCCGGCACGGCGCAGATGGTGCTCGACAAGCACGGCTACGCCTCGGCGCAGGAGGTCGGTCAGCTGCCCTCGGAGGACCAGCGGGCCGTGGTGGTCGAGATCCTGCGGCGGGAGATGGGGGTGATGACGCTCGCGGCGCTGGTGATCGTGGGGCTGCTGGCCCGCGCCGCGGGCACCGGTTAGCTGTCACAACTCTGTGCCGCGGGGGCGAATCACGGGACCGTGGGAGATCTTGGGTCTATACGACCAAAGATCTCCCAAGCTGACCGCGCCGTAGCTCGCATCGCCCACCGCCAGCACGGCAATGTCACCCGCCAGCAGCTACTGGAGCACGGCTTGAGCGACACCGCGATCCGCGGACGCCTTCGCGCAGGGCGCCTCCACCGCGTCCACCTGGGTGTCTACGCCGTCGGGCGGCCGCCGAGGACGGCCTTGGAACATGCTGCGGCCGCGGTGCTCGCGTGCGGCCCGGGCGCCGTCCTCAGCCACCGCTCGGCGCTGGCGCTGTGGGGTCTGACGCCGAACTGGCCGAGCCGCTTCGACCTGATCGTCCCGGGCGACCGGCGGCCCAAGGGGATCAGGGTCCACCGCGCCACCCTCGCTCCACACGACATCCGCCGCCGCGACCGCATCGCCGTCACCAGCCCGGCCCGCACGCTGCTCGACTGCGCCCCCTCGCTGGCGCCTAACACGCTCACGCGAGCCTTCAACAACGCCCGGCGCAAGCTCGGGCTGCGGCCACGGCACATCGCCGATGTGATCCAGCGCAACCGCAAACACCCAGGTGCTGCGCGCCTCAAGCCGTTCGTCGATGTCCGCGGCGGCCCGACGCGCTCGGAGTGGGAGGACGCCTTCCCGGCGTTCTGCCGGCGCTCCGGCCTGCCCGAGCCGTTGATGAGCGCGCGCGTGGAGGGGTTTGAAGTCGATGCGCTGTTCGTCGAGGAGAAGGTGATCGTCGAGCTCGACAGCGTCGAGTTTCATCTCGACCGGGAGGCGTTCGAGAGCGATCGAGACCGCGATGCCACCACGCTCGCCGCTGGGTTCGCGACCGTGCGCATCACCTGGGAGCGGATGCACGAACGGGCGGCCGCGGAGGCCGAGCGGCTGCATCGGATACTGCGGCGGCGCCGCCAACGGGCTGCGTGAAGGCAAACGCCCCGGCACCGGCCTTTGGTTGCCGCCGTCGGAAGACGATCGCGCTGGCGTGGGAAGGCGAACGTCTAACGGGCCGGCGCCGGGGCTTGTACGTCGTGTTTCGGTGCGGGCGCCCTTCCTCCTTCCTCCGCCCCGGGCCGTTTCTTCCTATGATCTTCCGCCGATGAGACGGCCGGCCAGGATCCTCGTCCTGCTGGGCGCTGCGATCGCCGCGCCGCTGCTCACGGCCGCGTGCGGCACCCAGCGGATCAGCGTCCCCAAGAGCCAGGGGGCGCTGTATCGGGGCGCGGTGTTGTTCAACCAGCGCTGCTCTGGCTGCCACACGCTGTCCTACGCCGCCACGCAGGGGTCGGCCGCCAACGTCTTCACGGCGGAGTTCAACAACGGCCCCAACTTCAACGTGCGCTGTGAGCGGCCCGCGATCCGGGTTCTGTATGCGATCGAGAACGGCGGGTTCTCCGGCGCAGTTATGCCTCAGAACATCGTGGTGGGGAAGGACGCGATCGAGGTGGCGAAGTTCGTTGCCACCTACTCCGGCCGGCAGGCGCCGCCGTTGACGGGCGGCGTCCCCTGCAAGAAGCAGAACATCGGGTCGCTGCCCTCGCCTTCCACGGCCGCGAGCACCTCCACGCCGAGCTCGAGCTCCCCGCCGAGCTCGACCACGCCGAGCTCGAAGTCCGGCAAAAAGCCCTGACGCGTGCTTGACATCAGGCTGATCCGCCGCGACCCGGAGGGGGTGCGGGCACTGCTCGCACGCCGCGGTCCCGACTCGGCGGCCGCGCTGGAGCGGGTGCTCGAGCTGGACGAGCGCTGGCGCACGCTGACGGCGGAGCTCGAGCGTCTGCGGGCCGAGCAGAACCGGGCGAGTCGCGGCCGCAAGGGCGCCCCCAGCGAGGAGGAGCGAACGCAGCTGGCCGAGCTGGCCGCCCGTCGCCGCGAAGTGAGCGATGAGGAGGCCGCGGTCAAGGCGCGGCGGGACGCGGAGCTTGCGACCCTGCCAAACCTTCCCTCCCCCGACGCCCCCGACAGCGAGCAGGTGTTACGCGAGGTCGGCAAGGCCGGCGCGACCGGTCGCGATCACCTCGAGCTGGCTGGCGAGCGAATCGATATGGCCCGCGCCGCGCGGCTCTCAGGCTCGAGGTTCGCCTATTTCCGCGGCGACCTGGTCGCGCTCGAGCTCGCGCTGGTCTCCTACGCGATCTCCAAGCTTCGCGGCAAGGGCTTTGAGCCGGTGATCCCGCCCGTGCTGGTGCGGGAGCGCGCGCTCTTCGGAACCGGCTTCCTCCCGGACACCGAGCAGCAGATCTACCGCGTGGGGGAGGACGATCTGTACCTGACGGGGACCTCAGAGGTCGGACTCGCCGCGCTGCACGAGGACGAGATCCTGGCGCCCGGGGCACTCCCGCTGCGCTACGCCGGCTACTCGACCTGCTTCCGGCGCGAGGCGGGAGCAGCCGGCAAGGACACCCGGGGCATCTTTCGCGTGCACCAGTTCGACAAGGTCGAGATGTTCAGCTTCGTGGAACCCGAACAGAGCGAGGCCGAGCATGACTGGTTGCTCGCGATCGAGGAGGAGATCTGCGACGAGCTCGCGATCCCCTACCGGGTGGTGAACATCCCCGTCAACGACCTCGGCGCCTCGGCCGTGAAGAAATACGACATCGAGGCCTGGTTGCCAGGGCAAGGGCGCTACCGCGAGCTCACCTCGTGCTCGAACACAACCGACTACCAGGCGCGGCGCCTCGACGTCCGCTACCGGGCAGAGTCCGACGGACGCCCCGCCCACGTGCACACGCTGAACGGGACCGCCGTGACCAGTTCGCGCACCATCATCGCGCTGCTCGAAAACGGCCAGCGTGAGGACGGTTCGGTCGCACTGCCACCGGTCCTGCACCCGTTCGGTGCCCCGGAGCTTCTGGAGCCGCCCGGCGCCTCGGACTAGTAGTCGCGAGGTTCAAATCGACGCAACCTTTTCGTGGTCCATGAGGCTTAACCAGGTCGATGAACCACCTCGATTTTGACCGTTTCGTCACCGAGAGCACCGACGTGCTCTTGCGGACGGCGTATCTGGTCGTATGGGACCTGCATGAGGCCGAGGATCTCGTGCAGGAGACGCTGTTCAGGGTGGCCAAGCGCTGGCCGAAGGTCAGCCGCATGGATCACCCCGCGGCGTATGCGCGCCGGATCCTCCTGAACCTCGCGCTGCAGGGGAGGCCCAAGCGGTCACGCCGTCGGGCCGAGCTGAGCGAAAGGGTTGGCGGCGACCCCGGCGACCCGGCGGTTCCTGACCGGCTAGGCACCCACGACGAGCTCCACGCGGCACTGATTGCCTTGCCGCCGCGCCAGCGGGCGGTGCTCGTGCTGCGCTACTTCCTGGACCTTCCCGAAGCCGAGGTTGCGGCCGCACTTCAGTGCTCCCTCGGCACCGTAAAGAGCACGGCGTCTCGTGGACTCGCGCGACTCGAGCAGACGCTGCGCCCGACCAACGACACAAGGAGCATCGCATCATGACCAAGCTCGAGACCGACCTGCGCGCTGCGTTGCACGACCGCGCCGCGCGCGTGCACGCGTCGCCCACTCTGCTCGCGACCGACTACCACCCGCGCACTCGCCACATGCGGCCGCGGTTGGCGATCGGCGGTGGCCTCGCGACTACCGCGGGCGTTCTCGCCGCGGTCCTGACTCTGGCCGGGGGCGCGAGCAATGCGTTCGCCGGCTGGAAAGCACGGCCTACGGCGCCGACCCGGGCGCAGCGCGCCGCCACTGATGACTACTGCGCCAACAATGTCCCGACACCGGGCCTGCCGCTGCAGCTGATGGACGCGCGCGGGCCGTTCACGATCGCGGTCTATTCCGACGGCACTTCGAATGACTTCTGCACCGATGGTCCGTCATTCCAAAACACGTCTGGGTGGAGCACCTCGCCCCCGGTGAACGTCCCGGCGGGACAGCTGTACCTCTGGGACGACCACACAGCGACCTCCGACGGGCAGCCCTACGGGATCATGATCGCCCAGGCCGCCGACGACGTGACCGCCGCCAACGTCACGCTCGACGACGGCACCCAGGTCACGGCCACGGTTCAAAACGGCTGGGCGGTCGCGTGGTGGCCCGGCTCGCAACACGTCGCCAGCGCGCAGCTGACGACGCCGTCAGGCACGCAGACCCAGACGTTCAAGCCGTACCCGTGCGACCTTCATAACTGCAACGGCGGCCCGCACGGCGGTGCGCCCGGCGGTGGTCCCGGCGGCGGCTAGACACTGGCTCGCGTAGGTTCACGGAGGCGGTCACCAGAGAGGTGGCCGCCTCATCGCTACGGGCGCGCCCATGTCGCTCGGGAAGGGGGCACACTAGGGGCCACGCAGATGCGCAACCCGCCCTCACAGCCAGCGGAGAGGGGGGGATTCGAACCCCCGAACGAGGTCAACCCCCGTTACGCGATTTCCAGTCGCGCCCGTTCAACCGCTCCGGCACCTCTCCGGGAGGTGCAAGCGTAGCGTGGGGGCGGGAGGCCGGAGGGAGCAGGGGAGCGTGGGGCAAGAGGGCGGACCCAGCGTCGTCACGGACGCCCGCAGCACGCTGCTGCTGAGCGTTGACTTCGAGGACTGGCACCAGCTCATGCGCCGGCGCGTGGGGGCCGCCGGCTGGGAGCGACCAGGGCCGGCCGTCGCGCGACAGACCGACGCCCTGCTCAGGCTCTTCGATGAACTGAACGTCAGGGCCACCTTCTTCATCCTCGGTATGGCTGCGCGCGCTCATCCAAGAGCGGTCGAGCAGATCGCGGCCCGCGGCCACGAGATCGGCTGCCACGGCGACCAGCACATCCCCGTTCACAGCCAGAAGCCCGCGGAGTTCGCCGCCGACCTGAGAGCCGCGCGGCGGACGATCGAGCAGCTCAGCGGTCGCGCGCCCGAGGGCTACCGGGCTCCCGCGTTCACCATCACGCAGAACAGCAGGTGGGCGTATGACGTCCTCGCAGACGAAGGCTTCGCCTACGACGCCAGCGCCCACGACACCCCCGCGGTCAAGGACCGCCCCGAGGCGGCGATCCGCGGCCCCCATGAGCTGGAGCTGTCGGGCGGTAGGAGACTGTGGGAGTTCCCGGTCGCGGTGTGGCACACCCGCGCGGGGCGACTCCCGATCGGCGGCGCCTCCTACTGGACGGTGATGCCGCGTCCGCTCGTGTTGCGCGGTCTGCAGCGCGCCGGCCCGCTGGCCGGTCTCTACCTGCACCCCCAGGAACTCGATCCAGAGCCGCTGCGACCGCTGCTGGGACCCCATGAGTCCGCACAGGCTCGGCTGCACGCCGCCGCGCGCTCCGCGCAGCGCAACGCCTCGCGGCGTCGGGCGCCGGCGATGCTGCGGGCGATCGCCGAGCGCTTCGAGGTCATCCCCTATGGTGAGGCGCATGGGAAGCTCGCCGGCGGCGCCTGAGCGCGTCCGCACCCGATTTCGCCAGAAAGCAAAGGCCTTCGACGACCTCTATGAGGACGAGCGGCTGCTCGTGCGCATGCTGCGGCCAGGGCTCCTGCGGCGGCGCAACCTGGCCGTCGAAAGCATCGCCAGGTACTCCCAGCCGCGCGTCCTGGATGTCGGCTGCGGCTCGGGCCGGATCGGAGAGTTTGTGCTCGACGCCGGCGCTGGGCACTACGTCGGCGTCGATTTCTCGGAGCCGATGATCGACCTCGCGCACTCGCGGCTGGAGCGGTTCGGGGAGCGGGTTGAGCTGAGGACGGAGGACTTTTTGACAGCGCAGCTCGAAGGCGCCTTCGACGTCATCCTGGCGCTGGGTCTGTTCGACTACCTGCCGGAGCCCGAGCGCTTCGCGCAGAAGATGTCCTCGCTTTGCGCACCGGGTGGCTGCGTGGTGGGGTCCTTCCCTGCCTTCTCGCCGGTCAAGGGACCGGTACGCAAGGTGCGCTACGAGTGGATCGGCAACTGCCCGATCTTCAACTACAGCCACCCCCAGCTCGAGCGGCTGTTCGGCGAAGCCGGCTTCTCCCCGGTCGAGGTCATGGCTCCGGGTCGAAGCGGTTTTCTGCTGCGGGCATTGAAGCCCGGCAACTAGATCTGCCAGACCCCCCCGGACAGGAGCGCCAGCTCCTGTCCGGATCGGCTCACGCCGCTCACGGTCACCTCGTCCGAGCCGATCATGAAGTCGATGTGGATCTCGGACTCGTTGATGCGCCCCTGGTCGTCTGCCGCCAGCCCGAACGTGTATCCCTGGCCGAGCGCGATGTGACTGGCGGCGTTCTCGTCGAGCAGGGTGTCGTAGAAGATCGTGTGGAGCCTTCCGATCCGGCTATCGCGATCCACCAGTGCCACCTCCCCAAGCCGCGCGGCGCCCTCGTCGCGTCCCGCCAGGCTGCGCAGCGGCTCACCGCCATCGCTGCCCGAGATCTCGACCGCGCGGCCCCGCTCGAACGCGACCTCCAGGTCTCTCATCACACGACCCGAGGTGAACAGCGGCTTGGTGGCGCGCACCCTGCCCTCGACGCGCTCGGGATCGGGCGTGATGAAGACCTCTTCGGTCGGGATGTTCGGCACGTGCACGATCCCGCGGTCGGTCTCGAGCTGGGCGGCGATCCATCTGCAGCCAGGCAGCAGCCCGATGGTCAGGTCCGTGCCTGGGCCCTGAAAACGCAGCCGGTCCAGCTCGAGGCGATCGAGCTTCCCGGCGACCTCGGTCAGGTGATCGAGGCGCCTGCGCCAAGCTACGACGGGGTCTGGTTCGTCGAGGCGGCACACGTGAGCGATCTCGCTCCATAGCCGATCGAGTGCTGTCTCTGGGTCGAGCTCGGGATGGACCAGCTGCGCCCAGCCTGGCGTAGGGCAGGGCACCAGCGACCAGTTGATGGCGCGCTCGTTGATGACCGTTACGGACTCGCGCACGGCGGGAAGCCGATCGCGCGCGGCCAACTCCGGGTCGATGCCGTCCATGAGACGGGGTTCGACCGGCCCCGTGAGCCCGATCGATGCGGCACGGCATCTTCCCAACTCGAGTTCGCGCTGGCCGTACCAGGGCGGCACGAAGGTGAGCGTCGCGGGATCGGCGTTCATCGCTCGTGCCCGCTTTAAGTGCATGTCGAAGACCGACAGATCGACGAACCTGGCGCCCGCCCGATACGCGGCGTCGGCCACGGCACGCGCCAGCGGTTCCTTGCCCGGTTCCGAAGACAGCGCCACGATCTGGCCCGGCTGCACGTTGGCGCCGAAGCGCACGACCAGCTCCGCGAGCCGCTGCACATAATCCTCGGGCGTCAGCTCCGCGGTGCGTTCACCATGCGTCATCGGGCCGCATAGACTCGCACGATGGCTGAGCGGCCGCTGTGGGCGCCGTGGCGCATCGAGTACATCCTGGGCCCGAAGTCGGGAGAGTGCATCTTCTGCGAGGCGGCGGCGGGGAACGAACCCCACGCCCGCTGGGTGGTCGATCGCGGCGAGCTCGCCTTCACGATCCTGAACGCCTACCCGTACGGTCCTGGCCACGTCCTGATCGCGCCCCGCCGCCACGTCGCCGGCCTTGAGGAGCTGAGCAGCGAGGAGATGCTCGAGCTGATGGTGCTCGCACGGCGGGCAGTCGACGCGCAGCGCACCGCGATGTCGCCCGATGGTTTCAATCTGGGCCTCAACCTCGGAAGGATCGCCGGGGCGGGGATCGTCGATCACCTGCATCTTCATGCCGTGCCGCGCTGGGATGGCGATACGAGCTTTATGCCGGTGCTGGCCGATACGCGCGTCGTTCCGCAGTCGCTCGATGCGTCAAAGAAGGCGCTAGTCGAGGCGCTGAAGGAGGCGGACTCGAGCTCTTAGCTCGCGTCCACCGATGGACTTCGCGCGCGAGTTCCTGACCGCGGAAATGGCCGTGCCGGGCCGCGACGGACTCACCGCCGTCCGGATCGAGGTGCGCCTGGATCCGCTCACGGGGCACAGCTCGCGGATCCTGCCCGACCGCGGCCTGATGCCGGCGAACGAGTTTGACCTCGAGGCCTTTGCGCGCGAGAACCAGCCGCGGTGTCCGTTCTGCGCGGGTCGGATCGGGGAGCGGACACCGCGCTTTCCAGAGAGGATCGTGCCGGGCGGTCGGATCGTGCACGGCGATGCGGTGCTGTTCCCCA
Organism: Solirubrobacteraceae bacterium; assembly: GCA_039583645.1. Lineage (GTDB taxonomy): Bacteria > Actinomycetota > Thermoleophilia > Solirubrobacterales > Solirubrobacteraceae > Palsa-465. The sequence continues at coordinate 32,219 of JAVKSP010000002.1, read as the reverse complement.
ACCTGCACGCGTACTCATCGCATAGCTGCGTCTCGGTCTACTCGGCCGAGCTTCACTATCTACCGCTCGGCCGCATCACCGCGCGGCTGATGGCCGACAATCTCGCCACCCAGGTCGAGTTCGCCCAGGCGGTGATGCGGGCGGACCCGCCCTCGCGCTGGGCGTCGATCAACGCGAACCACATGCTGCCCTCGGGAAGCTCGCTGTTTCATCCGCACCTGCAGGGGATCGTCGACGCGCATCCCACCACCTACCAGCGGCTGCTCGCCGACGTGCCGCCGGAGCGCTACAGCGCCTATCTCGACGCGGAGCGACGCGCTGGAGAACGCCATCTGGGGAACACGGGCGAGGTCGAATGGCTGGCGTCCTTCGCGCCGCTCGCACCGGCGGAGTTGCGCGCGTTTGCACCCGCGGTCGCGTCACCGGCCGAGCTCGACGAGAGCCTCATCGCGGAGCTGGCCCACGGCCTCGTGCTCGCGCTCAGCGCCTATGCCGAGATGGGCTATGAGAGCTTCAACCTCGCAATGTATGGCGCGCCACCCGATTCCCCCGGCTATCCGCTGAATCTGCGGCTCGCGCTTCGTTCGAACCTGAAGCCGTTCTACCGCTCGGACTCGACGTTCCTGGAACGGCTCCACTGGGAGGGTGCGGTTGACATCGCGCCCGAGGCGATTGCAGAGCGGCTCCGTGGCCGGTTTCACTGAGGAGGGGGGCAACGAAGCTCGCCCAGCCGACGAGGAGGGCGGCGGGGCGGGAGTAAGATGCCCCTGGTAGGCGATGAGGCTCGCCTTCGACCGCGCCGGCAGCGCTGATGGCCTCTAGCCCCCGGTAGAGGAGACGGAGGTGATCGGTCTGAAGCTAGGAAGGATCGCGGAGACGGAACGGGGATCGCGTACCGCCACGATCACGGCCGCCTGCGCCGGCGCAACGGTGCTCGCCCTCTTAGCGATCACCGCGATCGCGAGCCGCAGACCATTGAATGGCGTTGGCCAGGTGGCGCCGCTTGGAGGGCGGGGCACCCCGGTGGGCGCGCCGCCGTGGTCCCTCGTGTTGGTCGCAGTCGGCGCCATCATCTCGCTCGCGGGGCTGCTCGCGACCGGCTTGCCGATCCTTCGACGTCGGCGAAAGCAGGAGCGGACGTTTCGGATCCCGTGGTTCGCGCGCGTGCTGGCGCTTGTCATCGCGATGAGCCTCGGCGCTGCTTTGATCGTGGCGGCGATCGAAGGCTCCCGTACGCGTGAGGCGCGAAGTCGCGGCGCACCACCGCCGGGCGCGCATCGCTCGCTCCGACTCGGCCACAGTTCTTCGTTTGTGGCGCCGGGTTGGCTCGTACCGGTCGTGCTCGCCGTAGTCATGGGTGGAAGCGGCGCAATCTTGCTGACCGTGAGGTTGCGGCGCACTGCGGACGACTCGCCAGCACAACCAGGCCTCGCGCAGGCGACTGCCGTGCAAAACGCCGTGGAGGCCTCGCTCGAAGATCTCCGTAATGAGCCCGATCCGCGCCGCGCGGTGATCGCGGCGTACCGGCGGATGGAGGCCACGCTGGGTGCGGCGGGCCTGCCCAGGCAAGCCTGGGAGGCGCCACGCGAGTACAGCGGTCGCGCGCATACCTTGCTCGAATTGAGCTCTCGGCCGCTTGAGACGCTGACCGCCCTGTACGAGCGAGCGCGGTTTGGTGTCGGAGAGGTGGGGGAGCCGTTGCGCGAGCGGGCGATCGCCGCGTTGCGCGCCTTGCGGGAGGAGCTTCAGCCATGAAGCTCGCGCTTGAGCTCGCGACGCTCGTGATTGGCGCGATCGCGCTCATTGCGCTCGTGCCGCGGGTCCCTCCGCGGGCGCGCAGGCGACGCCGACCCGCGGCGCCACAGCGTCCGCAGAGCGTCGAGCGGATCGAGCGCTTGGTGCTAACCAGCCGCTACACGGCGGGAGAGGTGCACGGACGGCTCAGGCCGTTGCTGCGCCAGATCACCACCCCCCTGCTTCGGCGTCGTGGCGTACAGCTCGACGGTGAGCCGGAGCGGGCTCGTGCGCTGCTCGGAGATGAGCTGTGGGAGCTCGTGCGCGCTGAACGGCCGCGACCGGAGGACCCCCGTGTCCCCGATATCGGCCTGGAGCAGCTCACACAGATGGTCGAGCGCCTGGAGCGGCTATGAGCGAGTCGGTCGAGGTGCTCGGGCTCGAAGCGGTCGCGGCACGCGCAAACGCGGTTCTCGATGAAGTCGAGCGGGCCGTGGTGGGCAAGCGCGGCGTGCTCGAGCTCGTGCTGCTTGCTGTGCTCTCAGACGGACACGTTTTGATCGAGGATTACCCCGGCCTGGCGAAGACGCTGATGGCGCGGTCGTTTGCCGCGGTCACGAGCGCGCAGTTCGCCCGCGTGCAGTTCACGCCCGACCTGATGCCCTCCGACGTGACCGGATCATCGATCTTCAACCAGCGCACCAGCGAATTCGAGTTCCGGCCCGGACCGGTCTTCACCAACGTGCTGCTGGCGGACGAGATTAATCGGGCCCCGCCGAAGACCCAAGCGGCACTGCTCGAGGCAATGCAGGAGCGCCAGGTCACGGTCGAGGAGCGCACCCGCGCGCTCGAGCCGCCCTTTCTGGTGCTGGCGACGCAGAACCCGATCGAATACGAAGGCACCTACCCGCTTCCGGAGGCCCAGCTCGACCGCTTCCTCGTTCGGCTGCGTGTTGGCTACCCCTCGGCGGAGGACGAATGGCGGCTCGTCGAGCGCCGCCTCGAACGGCGGACCGAGGAGCCCGAGTTGCGCTCGGTTGTGACGCGCGAGCAGCTCGTAGCGATGCAGCGTGCGCTGGAGACGGTCCACGTGTCGGAGAGCATCGGCCGCTATATCGTCGCGGTCGTCGCGGCGACCCGCGAGAGCTCCAGCGTGCAGGTTGGCGCGAGCCCCCGGGGGACGCTCGCAGTGATGAAGCTGGCGCGCGCCCGCGCGGTGCTCGACGGCCGTGACTTCACGGTGCCGGACGACGTCAAGGCGGTCGCGGTGCCGGCGCTGGCCCATCGGCTGACGCTGCGGCCGGAGCTGTGGGTGCAGCAGGTCGACGCCGAAGACGTTGTTCGGGAATGTCTGCGGTCGGTGCCTACGCCGCCCACCGAGCCCGAGCGATGAGACGTTTGCCGACCCGCAAGCTGAGGGCGTATGTGGCACTGGCGGCGCTGTGCTCGCTGGCCGGCCTCGCCGCCGGCCGGCCGCAGCTGGTGGCTTTGGCGGCGCCGCTGGCGGCCTACGTGGTGGTGGGCCTGGCGCTGACCCGCGCGCCGCGCCTCGCGGTCGAGCCGTCGCTCGCGCGTACGACCGTGCTCGAAGGAGAGACGCTCGAGCTCACGGTCGCGGTGACGGCCGCGGCTGGCGTGGAGCTAGTCGAACTCGAGCTGCGCACCGGCCCTGGGGTCCTGATCGCATCCTCCTCGACCCAGTGGTCGGCGCGGCTCGGCGGGGGCGAGCGGGGCGAGGCGCGCTTCGAGCTCGCGGTGCCCCGCTGGGGGGTTCACCCGCTCGGCTCTCTCGCAGTGCGAGCACTGGATCAATTCGGGCTGATCGCCTACGAGCTCCAGCCGATCTCGCTTCGCTCGGTGCGGGCCTTTCCGCGGCGAGAGACGCTTCGCCGGCTGCTCGCACCGCTCGAGCTCCAGGCAACCATCGGCAGCCGCACGGCCCGCGAGCGCGGGGAGGGCATCGAGTTCGCCGAGAACCGCCCTTTCCTTCCCGGTGACCGCTTGCGGCGCATCAACTGGCGCGTGACGGCAAGGCGGGGAGTCCCCTACGTCTCCGAGCGCCATCCCGAGCGCAACGCCGATGTGATCCTGTTCCTCGACACTTTTGCCGAGGTCGGCGGCGAAGGCGGTCAGGGAACGCTGGCGCTTGCGGTTAGGGCGACGACCGCGCTGGCCTCGGAGTACCTCGCGCGCAAGGATCGCGTTGGCGTGGTTGCTTTCGGCGGCATGCTGGTGGGAGTGCTACCGCGGCTCGGGCTGGCCCAGCTCTACCGGATCATCGACGCGCTGCTCGGCAGCGAGGTCGTGTTTTCCTACGCCCACAAGGACGTGTCGTCCGTGCCTCGGCGGCTGCTGCCGCCGAAGGCGCTCGTGATCGGGATCTCGCCCCTGCTCGACGACCGCTACGTCGGCGCGCTGCTCGACCTGCGCGGACGGGGATTCGATCTTACCGTCGTGGAGGTCTCGCCCGAGCCCTTCGTCGCACCGGGACGGGGGCGGGGGGAGGCGGTCGCGCATCGGCTCTGGCTGCTGCAGCGAGAGGCCTTGCGGGCGCGGCTCGGGCAGCTAGGCGTAGCGGTGGCGAGCTGGCGCGACGACGAACCGCTGCAGCTGCCAATCGCCACCGCCGCGGAGCTCAAGCGCCGGCAGAGGAGGCCGATCGCGGCGTGACCGCCAGCTTCCTCACACCCGCCGTCGCCGCGGCGCTGCTCGTCTGCCTCGAGTTGCTGTTCGGTCCCCGCCGCGAGGCTTCGCGCGCGCTCGGCTGGCTCGCTGGTGTCGCGCTCGCCGCGGTCGCGTTGTCGAGCGTGTTGCTGCTCGCGGCGACGCTCGCGGCTGGGCGTTCGGTCGCGCTCACGATCGCCGGGATGGCTGCGGCGGTGGCAGCGATCGGCTTGGTGCGTGCGCTGCTCTCGAGGAGGTGAGGGATGCGGCCCAGCCAAACCGTCAACGAGCGGCTGACCGCGGTCAGGGCAACGCAGACGGTCGCCGGTCTGGTTGCGGCGCTCGAAGACCCGAGCCCAGCGGTGGCCACGGCCGCAGTTGGGCGGTTGGTCCAGATCGTCGGTCAGGCCGCTGCGCCGGAACTGCGCTCGATGCTTCTGGAAGCCGACCCCGCGGTGGTGGACGCGATTGCGGCAGCGTTGCTCCAGCTGAAAGACGAGAGCGCCGTCGAGATCGCACTGGCGGCCTTACACGACGAGCACTACACGCGGCGCCTGGCGGCGGTGCGGACGCTCGGTGTCTTTGCGCAGCCGCGCACCGCATCGAGCTTGTGCGCCTCGCTCCGGGATCCGGTCGCGGGAGTCCGCGCGGCCGCGCTTGGAGCGCTGGCGCGACTCGGACCCGGTGACGCAAACGCCAGCGAGTGCGTGCCGCTGCTCGCGGACCCGGAGCCATTCGTGCGGCTGCGCGCCATCCATGCGATCACCCGGGTCGCGAGGCGTCCGGGGACCTTGATCGCAGCCGCGGCGCGTGATCCCGACATGGAGGTCCGGCTGGAGGTGGCACATCACCTCGGCTCATTGCCCGACGACGCCGCGCGCTCGCTCCTTTCCGATGCTGCCGTGCGCGTCCGTGAGGCAGCCGCTTGTTCCGCGGGCAGGGCACAGCTTGACGCGCTCTTGGCGCTGCTCCGGGACGATCCCAGCGCGGAGGTTCGGCTGGCCGCCGCGCACACGCTGGGCGAGCTGGATGAGGAGCGCGCGACGGACGGTTTGGTGGCTGCGCTGGAGGACTCGGACGACGTCGTCCGCGCCGCTGCGACCCGGGCCCTTACGCAGCTGCTCACGCCTGGCGAAGTCATCGCGCTGCTACGTGCCGAGCTGGGTTCGCCGGCCGCAGCGCGGCGACAGGCGGTCGTGTATGCACTCGCCCGCGTGGTGCGGCTGGGTGGGCCGGCGGGCGTCATCGGGAGAGACCTCGCCGGGCTGACCGAGGACCCCGAGCCGCGGGTGCGGCTCGCGCTGATACACACCGCAACCGACCTGCATGCCGACGCTCGCCCCATGATGCGATATCTGGCAGGTGATCTGAACCACACCGTGCGACATGCCGCGGAGATGTGGCTAGTGCGCAATTCGCAGGACTCAAGCTCTGCCGGGAGAGCCCGCCGACATGCCTGACCGCCCTTTGCATTGCGTCGTCGAGATTCCCAAGGGGAGCCGGAACAAATACGAATACGACGCACTGCTCGAGCGCATCAAGCTCGACCGCTTTCTATCCGCGTCGGTCGTCTATCCCACCGATTACGGCTATCTGCCCGAAACGCTGGCTCCCGACGGAGATCCTCTAGACGTCCTGGTCTGCGTCTCCGAGCCGACCTTTCCGGGCTGCATCGTGCCCGCGAGGGCGCTTGGCCTGTTCAAGATGGAGGACGAAAAAGGTTCCGACGATCACGTGGTCTGCGTGCCGTGCAATGACCCAGGCTGGAGCCACCTGAACGATGTGGACGATCTGCCGCCACACCTTCGCGCCGAGATCGACCATTTTTTCTCGATCTACAAGGATCTCGATTCAGATCGGCATTCGGAGACCTATGGCTGGGGCCACCGTGAGGAGGCGCTCGAGCTCATTGAGCGCACCAGGCAAGCCTTCTTGCAAGGGGGAATAGCGACGGCGGGGCGTCGCTGGACGCCACTGAGGGACGCGTGAGGCGGATTCGTAGAACTAAAGCCGGTGGCCGCGGCTCTGGCTGGCGCGACCCACGCCAGATCGAGCGTCGCTCGCCGCCTGGCGTCGTGATGACCTGGCTGCGCCAGGGGTTGCGCCGCGGCATGTGTCCGCTGTGCCGCGTTGCGCATAAGGCGGATCGCGAATACATCTGGCATTTCTTCGACGAGGGCGCAGACTCGGGCGAGGCGATTGACAGGGTGCGCGCGGCCTTCGGTTTCTGTTCCGAGCACATCGAGATGCTGCGCCGCCTGGAAACGGAGGGCCTGAAGTCGACGCTCGCGATCACCACCATGTTCGCGGACACCTTCGAGGGCTTGGTGGCCGACCTCGACGCGCTCACTCCTGATCAGGGCTTCTGTCCGGCCCTGTGCCCCGCCTGCGCCAACCGGGAGCACCTGGTGGGCGCGAACGCCGAATATCTGCTCGACGCGCTCGCCACGAGCCCGGGGCTGCGAGACAAGTTCGAGGCTTCACCCGGCCTCTGCTTCCGTCATTTCCCGGTGGCTTGGGGCGCGGCCCGCAAGGGCTCCGATCGCGAGCTGCTGCTTGCGGTCCAGCGCAAGACGACCCGGTCGCTGCTCCGGGAGCTCTCGGAGCATGTCCGCAAGCACGACGACAAATACCGCCATGAGCCGAAGGGCTCTGAGCGCGACTCCTGGCAGCGCGCGATCTTCCTGACGGCCGGTTGGCCGCCGCCAACCGAGACGGTTGGAGAGCCCGAGCAGCTCAAGTGAGCTGCGGTGCGCCCGCTGCCATTTCGAACTGGGGCGCGTAGCTCCTCGCAGCGGTGCTCGATGGCCACAAGCTGTTCCAGCCGTCGACGGGCATATTGCTCGCCCAGACGGCGATCGGCGCGGGCACGCTCGATCGCGCCGTGTATTGCCTTGATCGCCTCATCGACTGTGGCCTGAAGCTCACGACGGTAATCGCGTGCGTCCGCGGTCACGCGTTCGACGAGCTCGGATCGCAAGCGACCCGCGTGGCGGTCCGTCATCGCCACCAGCCGTTGCTCTGCGTCGTGGAGGACGAGCCTCCGGCCGAGGCGCCCGGGGCCATGGTGCGCCCTCGGTGAGAGCGTCTGCGATCGCTCCCTCGAATCGCGGAAGGAGCTGCTCGAACTCTCGCTGGACGGTGTCGTCGATCCAGCGATCGAGCGCGTCCTGTAGCTCACGAGCCGGCTTTTTGTCCAGCTCTTCGACATGCGCGCGAAGCGCCGCCCGTAGTCGTGGCTCTTCGTCGCGGGCATGCTCCATCAAGGGGTGGTTGACACATTCTTTGAGCGCGCGCTCGACCCCTCGTTCGAGCAAGTCTGCGGCCTCGTCGCCGGCCTCACGCAACTCGACTCCCCGGCGCTCGAACACCTCCGCCCGCGAGGCGAGCTCTTCGAGTGGCAGCTCGATCGCCCGCAGCTCGAATCGCGCGGCCTGCGCGCCATCGTCGGCCGCAGCCCGAGCGAGACCGGCGACGGAGCGCAGCAACAGAGCCGCGCGCTCCTCACCCGCGAGCCGTCGCAGGCGGGCCCTCAGCGGCTCGATCCCGTAGCGTGCGCGGGCGCTCACCGCGAACAGCTCCGGGTCGTCGTCCTCGAACAGCTGCGTCAGCGCTGAGCGGATGAAGTCGAGTGCGACCCGGCGGTCCTCTGGATCGAGATGGGTCGATCTTGTTGACGTCCATCAGCAGGCGCGGCACCCGTTGCACAGCCTCGGCAAACGGCTCGCGCTCGGACTCCAACAGTGGCTGGCTGGCGTCGAGTACACACAGCGCGGCGTCGACCTGGGGTAGGAAACTCCGCGCGACCGCCGTGTTGTGACCGTGGATCGACCCGATCCCCGGGGTGTCGATGAGTTCGAGACCAGCGTGCAGGAGCTCGTGATCCAGTGCGAGCCGCGCGAGCTCCACTCGGAGACCACTGCCCGGGTTGCGTGACTCCGTCACGTACTGCTCGAGCTCATCCAGGGGACGTTCGTGCTCGCGACCGTCGGCGAAGCGAACGACCAGTCGCTCAGGGCTATTGTCGGCCGCCGCTATGACGGTCACGATCGAGGTAAGCGGAACGACCCCGACCGGGAGCGCGTCGCGCTCCATCAGCGCGTTGATCAGCGTGCTTTTGCCACGCTTGAACTCGCCCAGCACGACGACGTTGAAGCGGTCCTCCGCCACCCGCAGGCGCGCCGCAGCCAGATCGTGCCTCTGGCCTGTCGGGAGCAGCGGATGGGTGAGCGCGCACAGCTCATCCAACGCGCCGAGGAAGCGCTCACGCCACTCTACATCGCTTTGTTCTGCCTGCCTTACCTGACCGTAGTGCCGGGCGCCGAGGCCGTCGCCACCTCTGCGCCAAAGATGCGCTCGTAGGAGTCCTTCCCGTGGCTGGTGGGCAGCGGTTCGCCCTCGAGCAAACGGAAGGTGCGCGTGCCATCTGCCTTGCGCTCGGCGCGCAGGAACAGACGCGCGGGCTTGTTCTGGCGAAAGAGGCTGTCTGCGAGATCGAAGAGGTGTGTTACGAACAGAACCTTTACTCCGGTCTCGGACATCGCCCTGATCACCTGTCGCCCGATCTCGGAGCCTTCGCGCTCGTTCGTGGACGCGAACGACTCGTTGCACAAAAGCAGCGCCCCCGTACTGATCCGGGCTGCGATCTCGCTCATGCGTTTGAGTTCCTCGTCGAGCTTGCCCCCCTCCATCGCGGCGTCCTCTTCGCGCTTGAAGTGCGTGAACACCCCTTCGCATGCGTTGGCTGCGAACTCGTCCGCCGCGACGAACATGCCGGCTTGCATCATCAGCTGGGCGACCCCGACCGCGCGCAGAAACGTCGACTTGCCGCCATGGTTGGCGCCGGTGATCATGACCAGTGCCTTGCCGTCGGCTTCGAGATCATTTGCCACCACCGGTCCGGGAGCTGTGAGCGCGAGGCCGAGGTCGTAGAGACCGCGAGCATGCATGACAAGTGCCTCCGCCGGATACGGATCCGGGAAAGACTTGGCGCCGCCCTTGATGTCGAGCGTCTCATGCAGGTTGAGGCACGCGAGGTAGAAACCGAGCTCGGTCCGCAGCGCGACGAAGAACTTGAGCACGTGGTCCGCCGCTTGCGCTAGCGCCGTCGCCGCGGCGACGAGCCCGCGATCTTCCAGCTCGGACAGAGCCCTTTGGCCGCTCTGGTCACGGTCGGGAAGCGTGAACGTGAAGCGAGAGCGGTTGGCAAGCTGCAACCGCTGCCTCAGGCTGCGCTCGCGCGGCCTGCGCAATACGTAGTCGGCGCCCTTGTTGGTGGGGCCGAGCGCGGCGGAGATCAACTTGCCGCGACGGAACCTCAGCTCCTTGAGCTGCTCCTCGATCAGGCCGAGATACGGTTCGTCGAGCTCGGCCTGGAGCATGGCAAACAGTTGCCTGAACCCCTCGGAGTGAAACTCGGGGCTGTGCTTGGCGGCCAGTTCGCACAGACGGCGCAAGAAAGCGACGAACACCTCCATCACCTGAAGCGAGCGAAGCAACAGGGTCGAAGGCTTGTCCTGGTACAGGAAACCCCACACGCTCTTCTCCGCCGCCAGGGCCTCGCCGGCCAGCTCGTAGAGCTCGCGAACGACCTCGGGACGTGCGATCGCGTCCGCCAGGACAGCTTGGCGGTAACGGATCGCCTCCGGCTCGTTCAACGGCTGGAGCATGGCCCGGCGCGCGACCTCGAACAGGAACTGATCGCCGCCTTCCATCGCCTCCCAGAGCGTTGACAGCTCGAGGTCTTTGGTGAGCTCGGCCTCCTCCGCCGGCAGCTCGCGCTCGAGTTCGAAGTCGACATCGCGGTGCATTAGCCACACCCTCACGTCTCGACCCTCCGGCGCAGAGACTCGTAGGTCAAGCCGTACGTCTCCGCGATCGCGGCTGCATACGCAACTCCGTTCGCGGGCTGTCTGAGTACGCGATAGGTGCGTACAGTCGGGTCATCCGGTGCGACCGCGGCGACGACCGAGACGATCTTCTCGCTGAGTGAGGAGAGCTCGTCGACGAACGTCACGTATACGCCCACGCAGTCGCGCCCGAGGACCCGGCGCAGGATCTCACTACCGAGGAACAGCGCATCGCTAAGCGTGGTCGCGCTGAAGCTCTCGTTCATCACTATCACGCTCGAATCGGTGGCTTCGGTGAGGACCTGACGGATCCTGACGAGCTCGTCGTCAAGCTTGCCGCGCAGCGTTGTGATGTCCTCTTCGCGCTCGAAGTGGGTGAACACGCGGTCGGGCAGGAACAGCCTGGCGCGCGCCGCCGGCACAGGCAGACCCAACGCCGCCAGATAGTGGAGCTGCCCGACCATGCGTGCGAAGGTGGTCTTGCCCCCGTTGTTCGGGCCCGTGACAACCAGGATTCGCTCGCGCCCCGAGAGCCCGAAGTCGTTCGGCACGACGGCCTCGCCCTCTGAGACGCGCTTCGCCGCCAGCGCGAGGTCGAAGCCGTCCTCGACCGCGATCTCCTTCGAACGCGCCGAAACGCGGGGATAGCAAAACCGAAGCCCGCCGCGCTTGAGGCGTTCGCTGAACTCGAGGTAAGCGAGGTAGAACTGGATCTCCCGTTCGAAACGGCCGATCACCGGATCCAGGTAACCGCCGTGGTGCTCGCAATAGCGATCCAGGGCGGCGAAGGGCTCGGGGTAAAGCAGCGCGACCCGGTCGACGATCTGCGCCTCGACGTGATTCATCTGGAGCGCGTCCGAGAGTTGTAGCTGTGCGTGGGCGCTCTCGCCACGCCTGAACTTGGCGAAGGTCTGCTCGATCTGCGCGCTGTAGTCGGGCTCCTGCTCGTAACGGCCCACGGTCACGCGCACGCCCCGGACGTGGACCGCGTAGCGGACTTCGGCAAGTTGGGCTCGCACCTGCTCGGTCTCCTGCAGAAGGCCCCGGAATGCGGCTGATTCGAGATAGCTCGCGAGGTAATCGCGCAGGCCGAGGAAGCCGCGCGAGTCAAGGTCGAGTTCGTAGAGCCGTCTGGCGAAGCTCCGCGTGGCTCTGCAATAGTCGCTAACGGCTGACAGGAACAGGCGCTTTCGCTGGTGTTCGTAATGAAGCTTCTGCGCCTGTTCGAGACGCTGGCGCGAGCCGAGCATGGCCCGCGCGAACTCGCGCACTGCCTCCAGCAAGGCCGGCGCCTCGAGCTGCTGCATCGCCTCGTGGCGGTAACGCACCGCCTCGACCGAGCGCAGCGGCGCGTAGAAGAAGCGGGCGAGCTCGTACTGCTCACGGCCCGCCGTCAGCGCGGTGACGACCTGGTCGAGGTTCAGGTCATGCAGGCAGGTCGGCTCGCTCAGCGTGTCGACCTCGGCCTCGTAAGGCCGCAAGAACAGAATGCTGTCAAACGCCATCGGCTCGCACCGGAAGATCGGTCAAGAAGCCATCAGCCGCCAGGCGGTTCAGGGTCCGCGGGGAGCCCCGGGCGAGCCTCATCGCCAGCTTCGATCCTACCGCGGCTTTGCGCAGCAAAACCGGGCGGCGCGGAGGTGGCGCTTAGCGTCCCGGTCGCGCCCAGCGCAATGGCCATCCACACGGCAGCGTAAGCAAAGCCCACCAGGGGCGAGACTGCGCTCCACAGCAGGCCCACCGCGGCGGAGGAGCCGAAGTCTCCGAGCGACTGAACGCCACCGAGGACGCCGAAGCCGCTGCCGCGCAGTCGCTCGGGAAGCTGGCGCGCAAAGAGCGCCGATTCCGCGGTCTCGGCCAACCCGATGCCGCTGCCCGCGAGCAAGAACGCCAACACCACGAGCGCCCAGCCGTGGGAGATCGCCGCGAACAGCGCATACGAGGCGACATAGAGTGCGGCGCCCATGGCAAACGCCAGGCGCGGGCCGGCACGATCGATCCAGTGGCCGCCCGCATAAGCGACCAGGGAAGCCAGCAGGTTGTGTCCGGCATAGATCAGGAGCGCGAGCGAGGTCGCCGCGGAGACCGATCTGCCACCCGCGTGAAGCAGTCCGCTCGCGCGCAGGATCAGCAGCGTGGTGGCCACGTTGCCCAGCTCGAAGGCGGCGATTGGAACCAGCGGCCGCACCAGCCCGGCTTCGCGGAGTCCGCGCAGGTGCAGCTCGAAGCGGCGGCGCACCGAGTCACTTTGCCTGCGCGCCTCTCGAGCGGCGACCGCGATCGCCATTGCGGCAAACGCCCCGGGAACGGCGGCGAGATACAGCGCGGGACGGATCCCGAGCCACGCGACCAGGCCCGAGGCCAGGAGCGGCCCCGCCACCGCGCCAAGGTTGTCGCCCGCTCGTTCCAGCCCGAACGCGCGGCCGTAAGCGTGCGCTGGCGACAGCGAGGCCAGCATCGCGTCTCGAGCCGGCGAACGGACACCCCGCGCCAGCCATGCGAGCGCCCGCAGTATCCCCGCTTGCCAGATGGCCGCCACCGCACCGATCGCGCCGGTGGCGGCGGCAGTGATCAGGTACCCGCCGGACGCCATGCGCACCCGCCGTCGTTCGTCATTGGCAAGCGGGCCGGCGAGGAGCTTCGCCAGCCCGGTCAGGGCATCGCTGATGCCCTCGATCACTCCCAGCGCGCCCGCGGTGGAGCGCAATGTGACCGTGACGAACGTGGGCAGGATCGAGGTCGTGATCTCGTGCCCGGCGTCGCTGAAGAAGCTCGCCAGGCTGACGCCGGCAATGCCCCGGCTCAGCCAGCCTCGGCGTGGTGTCATCCCAGCCGAGGCACCACCAGCAGCAGCACCACGAAGGCCAGCAGCAGATACAGCAGGTACAGCCCCAGCGGCCCGGCTTGGATGTTACGCGCGAGTTCGGAGGCCCTGGTGAACGCCGCGGTGATCGGCCGGTAGAGCCACGCCGGGTCGAAGATCTTCGGCTCGACCCGCATCATGCTGAGCCGTTCCGGAAAGCGCTGATCGCCGATTGGACGCAGCGTGGTCCTCACCCGGTAGACGACGTTGAAGATGACCCTCACCATGTTCGAGTAGCCCAGCGAGGTGTACTGCGCGCGCCGACCCGAGACCGCGATTCCGGAGGCCCACACAGGAACTTCGCGGCGCCCCCGCAGTCGCCCCAGATAGCGCAGCACCCAGGCCCCGAGAGCAAAGGCGATCAGGGTCAAAACCAGCACCGTCGCGCTGATACTCGCGAAGGCAGCGTGCCCCGGCTCGATCAGCCAGCCGAGCTGGCTGATGTGCCCGATCGCGGCGCCTCCGCCTACCGGAAGCGTGCCGCGCTGAAGCAGCTTGACGACCCACGGACCAGCGACGCCCAGGCCGAGCGACGCGGCCGCGAGCGCGCCCAGGCCGAGTCGCGCGGCCCATGGCTCCGGCCTGACCTCGATCGCGTCATCGCGGGGAAGGCCAAGGAACGTCAGTCCGATGGCGCGCACGAACGCAAGCGCCGCAAGCCCCGCCGTGAGTGCGAGCAAGGCTCCGGTGAGCGCGACGGCGAGACGCGAGCCGGTGCCGCTGACGCGAAACCCCTGCATCAGCCCCTCCAGCCCGAGCCACTCCGAGACGAAGCCGCTGAAAGGCGGCAGCGCGGCCAGCGCCGCGCCTCCCGCCAGCGATGCCAAGGCCGCCAGCGGCAGCCGCCGATAGAGCCCCCCGAGGCGATCCATGTCGCTGGTGCCGGTGGTGCGCTCGACCGTTGCCACGGCGGCGAACAGCCCCGCTTTGGCGACGCTGTGGGCGCTGATCTGGAAGCTGGCCGCGACCAGCCCGACGCCGAGCAGGCCGGTCTGGTGCTGGGCCTTGCCCATCAGCGCGATGCCCAGGTCGGCCACGATCAAGCCCGCGTTCTCGATCGAGGAGTACGCGACGAACGGCCGCAGCTCGCGCTGTAGGACGCCGCCGAGGATGCCGATGAGCGCGGTCAGCGCTCCCACCAGCAGCGCTACCACAGCCCACCACACCGCGGGGTGACCGAGGAATCCAAACCAAACGCGCAACATCGCGTAAAAGGCGACGTTCAGCGAGACTGCGGCGACCAGGCCCGAGGAGTCCGCGTCGGCCCCGGCATACGCTGCGGGGAGCCACGTCTGCACCGGAATCAGCGCGGCCTTGACCGCAAAGCCGACGAACAGCAGCCCAAAACAGACGCTGCGCACCACCGCTGACAGTTGCGGGCCGGCGTGCGCGAGCTGTTCGAAGGAGAAGGAGCCGCTCTGGGTCGCCAGGAGCACCATGCCCGCGAGCACGGCGGCGCCGCCGAGCTTGGCGAGCGTCAGCGTCAGCGCGGCGGCGCGGCGGGCGCGGGCGTCTGCGTGACGGATGCTGATCAGGCCGTATATCGCGAGGACCGTGAGCTCGTAGACGATCAAAAACTCAAACACGTTGTCGACGGCCACGACCCCGACAACACACAGCACGAGCAGCGGCCGTAGCACAAGCGCGGCGCGGGGACCCTGTGCGCGGGCTGTCGTGAACAGCGCGGCGGCGACCACCCCGGTCACGATCAAGAACAGGCCGGCGAGCGCGTCCACGTGCACGCCGCCCCGCCCCAACGCAAACCACGCGAACGGCTGCCATCTCAGCGATCGGCCGAACACCGCCAAGCATCCGGCCGCTGCCAGCACCGCGCAAGCCAGCGCGGCGAGGGCCCCGCTCACGCGCCGGGCAACCAGCGCGGCACCCGCCGAGCAAAGCAACCCGGCTGTAGAGACGATCAGCAGCAAGGCCAGGGCCCTCATGCCGTGGCCTCTCCCGTGAGCCGTGGCGCGCTCGCCTCGCGGACGCGGCCAACCGCTAGCAGCAGCCCGTGCAGCAGCGCGATCGGGGCGGGTGGGTCACCGGGGATGTAGATGTTGACGGGCAGCACACGGTCCACGCCGCCCAGTACCTCGGGCGCAGTCCAGATGCCGCCACTGCAGGCGTCAGTGCCAGCCGCGACCACTACGCGTGGCTCCGGCATCGCCTCATAGGTGCGTCTCAGCGGCGCCTCCATCGGCCGTGTGACGGGGCCGGTCACCAGCAGCACGTCGGCGTGCCGGGGGCTGGCCGTGAAGAAGAGGCCCAGTCGTTGCATGTCGTAGTAGGGGTTCAGCAGAGCAGCGATCTCCTGCTCCACCGCCCCGTCCGAGCCGGCATCCACGTGCCGGATGTGAAGTGAGCGGCGAAACGGGAGTCCCAACAATCGCGGGTCCGGAGCGAGGTCAGCCTCACGGGTGACGCCGTCGACGCGCAGGCGCTCCTTCTTTCGCGCTGCAAGCTCGTAGCGCGAGTCCATCGCCACCGCTCTCGGCATCGCAGCCTCCACACACAACCCGCAGCCGATACAGCGGTTCGCGTCGAGCACGAGCGCACCGTGATAATCGACCGTGAGCGCGCCGGGCAGGCAGACCGCCGCCAAACGCTCGGCATCCTCCGCCGCAACGGCAGCCGGATCGAGCAGCGCGCGGCTCCGGAAGCCCGGCGGCGGCGGCTCATCCCCGCGCGGATAGCGCGTGGTGACGCGCGGACTCGAGATGCCGCGCAGGAACCACCCGATCATCTGCCGAACCCGCCCTGGCCGATCATGCGTCGCACCCCGCTGGCGAGAGCCCGAAGCTGTGCTCGATGAAGGCGAAGTCAGTCAGCACCTGCGCATCGAACACGCGGTTGAAGACGCCGAAGTTCATGAAGGACGCCGCGCGCAGCTTGCAGCAGCGCAGCGAGCGCGGCCCGTCGGCTTGTACCCAATACAGCGCCTCTCCCCGCGCCGACTCCGCCGCGCCGAGCGCGACCTCCCGCGTGAATGGGCCCAACTCGGACCGGATTGGCCCCGCCCTCAGCGAAGCCAGCGCCGCGCGAACCAGTTCGAGCGAAGTCTCGACCTCCTGGAAGCGCACCTCCATACGGGCCATCGCGTCGCCATCGTGGTGGCGAGCGACCGGAACCTCGTCGTACCCGTCGTAACTCATGTCTCGCCGCGTGTCCAAATCGAGCCCCGAGCCCCGGGCGACCGGCCCGACGCAGCCGAAATCGCGCGCGTCCCCTTCTGAGAGCGGCCCGGCGCTCACCAGCCGGTCAAGAAACGAGTCCGTACGGAGCAACACTCCCAGGGCACGGCGCCAGTCATGCTCCCAGTCGGCCAGTGTGCTCGAGATCAGGTCGGCCGCGCTGACGTCGAGGTCGACCCGCGTTCCGCCCGGCGCTATCGCGCCTCGCAGGTAGCGGTTGCCGACGACGGTGCCGGCAAGTCGGTGCAGCCGCTCCTTGAGCGCCGCGAACTGGGCCTGCGCGACCGCAAGCGAGGCGTCCTCGCACTCGCGCACGGTCACCTCGAGGTGGTTGTAGAGCCGCTCGAGCTCGGCCAGCACCCGCCGGATTGCGCGTGCGCGCGGCGGGACCTCGGGGCTCGCGAGCGACTCGAGCGCATGCGAGAAGGCCAGTGCATGCGCGACGCTCGAGGTCCCGGAGACCCGCTCGGCCACGAGCACGGCAAGCTCCAGCGGAACCTCGCAAATCCGTCGCTCGGCGCCCCGGCGTTTGAAGAACAACCGCTGCGCGATGTAAGCGGCGTCCTCGCCACCGGTCTGAACGAGGAACTGCACGGACTCAAACACGCCGGAGCGGACCGGTCCGTAGGGAATCACGAACACCCCTGGACCGGAGAGTCGCTGCGCGCCCCGGTGGCCGCCACCGAGCTCCTCGTCGGCGGGAAGCGGTAGATCGCCGTCGCCCGACCGGTGGACCACCAGCGGCTCCAGGCGCGGATGGCCCTGGGGGACGACCCCCCAGAGGTCGTGAATCTCGCGCTCGAACCAGTGCGCCGCCGGGACCGACGGCGTCAGCGCCGGATACGAGCGGCCCTCGAGCGAGCCGCACAACCAGATGACGCGGTTCCCCTCCTTGACCAGCGCGCATAGCTCGTGTGCCTGCTCGGCGCCCAGCGCGATGAACAGCATCATCAAACGGCCGCCGATGCGCTCGATCTCGACCGCCAGATCGGTGCCGTCGCATCTGCGCTCCTCAAGCGGGATCACACGCGCCCTCCGATCACGCTCACGGCTCCATGCAGCAGCTCGTTCAGCGGTCCGGGAATCCACACGCCCAGCACTAGCACCACCGCCAAGCTGGCGAGCATCGCGGCCGCCATCAGCGGCTGCTGCCGCCGCGTCATCCGCTCAGGCACGGTCGCGCCGCGCTCCCGACCCGACAGGACCATGCGGTGAAAAGTCTGGTACAGGCCGACGAAAGCGACGTTCGCTAGCACCACCAGCAGCCCGGCGAGCGCGAAGGATGAGCGGGAAAAGCCACCGCTGACGATCAGCAGCTCGGAGCGAAAGATTCCAAAAGGCGGGAACCCACTGAGTGCGAGCGCCCCCAGCAACATCATTGCCCCGGCGAACGGAGCGGCCCTCAATACGCCGCGAACCTGGTCGACATCGCGCGACTCATACCGGCTGAGCAGCTCTCCGGCGCCGAAGAACGCGAGCGTCTTGCCGGCGGCGTGCACGAGCAGGTGAAAGAACGCCCCGTAGGCGGCGATCGGCCCACCGATCCCGATCCCGAGCGACACGATCCCCATGTGCTCGATCGATGAGTAGGCGAGCAGGCGCTTGTAGTTGGTCTGACGGAGCGCGAAGAACGCGGCCAGCAGCAGCGACAGCCCGCCGAACACGAGCAGCAACACATGCACGTAATGCGGCCCGACCGTGACCTGGGCGATCGCGCCCACACGGAGCACGGCGTACAGTCCGGCGGCGAGCAGCGCCCCGGACAACATGGCGCTGATCGGGCTGGGCCCCTCTGAGTGGGCATCGGGCAGCCAGGCGTGCATCGGCACGAGCCCGACCTTGGTGCCGAAGCCGACCAGCACGAACGCAAAGCCGGCGCGCACGAGAGACCCGGTCAGGTGCGGAGCGACGCCGGCGAGAGTGCGGTAGGTCGGCGTGTAGTGGTCGCCGAGCGTCGGCACCCCAGCCGCATAGATCACGACGATCCCCAGCAGACCGACCGCGAGCCCCGCCGAACCGATGACGATGTACTTCCACCCCGCCTCGAGGGCAGGGTCCGAGCCCTCGCTCGTAACGAGCAGAGCGCTCACCACGGTGGTGAGCTCGACGGCCACCCACAGCACTCCGAGGTTGGCCACTATCGGCGTCGCCAGCAGCGCCAGGCCGAACAGGTTGAGCAGCGGCCAGTAGATGCGCCGCAAGCGGACGTGCCCGATCTTGGGGTCCAGATAGCCAACCGAGTAGACAGCCACGACGGCGTAGACGAACGCCACCGCGATCATGAACACGCCGCTCAGGCCATCAACATAAAAGGCGCCGCCGAGCACCTCCCGTCCGCGCGTCGCATGGTCGGCGAAGACGGCGACGACCACGGCGCTAAACGCACCGCAGGCGCAGGCGGCCGAGATCCAGGCGCTGGG
Organism: Solirubrobacteraceae bacterium; assembly: GCA_039583645.1. Lineage (GTDB taxonomy): Bacteria > Actinomycetota > Thermoleophilia > Solirubrobacterales > Solirubrobacteraceae > Palsa-465. Next base: position 13,498 of record JAVKSP010000002.1, on the reverse strand, counting down.
GCGCCGATCGCCGATGACCAGGCTCGCCGCGGCGGCGGCGAGCGCGAGCCCCAGCGCAAGCAAAAGCCAGACCGCCATCAGCCCCGCAGCACCGACATGTCCTCGATGCTCGTCCCCTTCGCGCGCGCCGCGATCAGGCGCGCGAACATGCCGTAGAAGAGCACCGCGGGCAGCAGGTCGAGCAGCAGCAGGAAGCCGATCGCGAACGGGAGGCCGGGCGCGATCGCCACGGTGGCGAGGAAGACCCCGTTCTCGAGCGTCAGCAGCCCGACGATCTGGCTGATCACGTTCTGGCGCGTGATCATGAAGAAGAAGCCGACGAGCACGAGCGCGACCGGCATGCCGAGCGCTGGCCTGGGGAGCAGCGCGCCGTGGATCGGCAGCGCCGCCGCGGACCAGTACGCGAGGCCGGAGAGCGCGACCCCTATCAGCAGCGAGAGCGGAACCTGCACGACCAGGGGCACCTCGTGCTCGGAGACTTGCCGCGTGACGGCGCGATCGATCGCCACGGGGATCAGCACGACCTTGATCAGGGCCGTCGCCGCGGCCAGCACGATCAGCGCCGCGTCGCCACGGTCGACCCCCACGAGCAGGGTGTAGCCGGCGGCGAACACGGACAGCACCGCGTAGACCCGCACCTGCTCGTGGACCTGCTTGACGCCGAGCAGCCCCAGGCCGCTGAGCAGCGCGGCGATTGCGACCAGCGCGGCGGTCGCATGGGGAAAGTCATAGTGGGGGACGCCGGCGGCGAAGATCATCCGCCTGCGAGGTAGAAGACCAGAATCGCCAGCACCGAGAGCACGAACCCCGCCCCCATGAAGTCCGGGATGCGGAACAGCCGCAGCTTGGCAAAGCTCGACTCGATCACGACCATCACGAGCCCGAGCCCGACCATCTTCACGAGCAGCCATCCCACCGCCGCCCCGACCGCGCCCACGCTGCGGTTGCCGGCGAGGCCCCAGGGCACGGCCAGGACGTCCAGAAACAAGACGTAGAGCAGGAACTGCTTCATCGCCGAGGCCCACCGGAAGAGCGCCAGGGCCGGGCCGGAGTGCTCGAACAGGCGGGCGTCGTCGATCATCCCGAACTCGAGCGTCGAGCCCTGGCTCTCGATCGGCACTCGGCCCGTGTCGACCAGCAGCATGAGGAAGAAGGCCGCCGTCACGAGCAGGTGGCTGGGCCGGAAGTACTCGGAGCTGGAGTGCGCGAGCGTCGCGTTCATCGCATACGGCAGGTCGGTCTTTGTCAACAGCGCGACCGTGAAGAACACGAAGATCAGGGTCGGCTCGACCAGCGTCGCGACCGATTGCGTGCGGCTTGAGCCGAGTGCCGCGTACACCGAGCCCGAGTCGAGTCCGGCAAGCGCGGTGACGAAGCTGGCCAGCCCGAAGAGGAACGCGCCGCCAAGGATGTCGCCCGCGGTCGCCAGTGGCAGCGGGAAGTTCGTCAGCACCGGAATCAGCAACGCGATCGAGCAGTAGGACGCAAACGCGATCAGCGGCGCCAGCTCGAAGAAAGGCGAGGCGCTCTGCGGCCTCACGGACTCCTTGCGAAAGAGCTTCGCGATGTCAAAGTAAGGCTGGAGGATCGACGGTCCCGTGCGCCACTGGACGCGCGCCTCGGCCTTGGCGATCACGCCGCTGATCAGGGGCGCGAAGACGAGCAGCGCCAGCACCTGACAGACCTGAATTACCCACGGCGGCAGCATGTCGCGCTCTCTCTAGCTCCTACGACGGGTGACCGTTCGTAGGAGCCATCAGCCAAGAGGCGGTTCGGCCGCGGGGGGCCGCGGCGAACTCCATCGCCGCACACCGGAGCGGGCGATCATAGCGTCTCGCGGACAACCGAGCTCTCCCTTACCTCACGCTCGACCAACTGCGACCTCGCACCCACCCACCCGTTATGCTGCCGCGCGATGCGCCAGTTCGGGAGGCTGTTGGTCTGCGTCGCCGCCACGATCGCCGGTCTCGGCTTCGCGGCCGCGCCGGCCGGTGCGACCATCAACGGGGTCTTTGCCGGGCAGACGATGAGCGGCAACGCGATCTCCTGCACTGCTCAGTCCGACGGCGTCCGCGTCTGCCACGGCGACTACAACAACGGTCCCAGCGGCAGCGACATCCGCCTGAAGACTTTTGATGGCTCGCCGCTCGAGGTGTGGGTGATGCTCCCGCCCGCGCCCGCAAGCGGGACCGATGGCAACTACCCGCTGGTCATTCAGGGCCACGGCTGGGATGTGCCCGCGAGCGGTCCCAATGACAGCCAGTTCTACGGCCCCACGGCCGACAGCTGGGCCCAGGACGGCTATGCGGTGATCCAGATCGTTGCGCGGGGCTGGGGTGACTCCTGCGGGACCCTGCAATCAAGGACGGCCAACACGACGGCGTGTGCGAACGGATATATCCGGCTTGACGACGAGCGCTACGAGGCGCGCGACGTCCAGTACGCGACCGGCCTGCTGGTTGATGAGGGCATCGTCGATCCCAACCGCATCGGCGTGACCGGCGACTCTTACGGCGGCGGCCTGTCGCTCGAGCTGGCGACGCTCAAGGATCGGGTCATGAACACCGATGGCACGCTCAGCCCTTGGACCAGCCCCAACGGCACCCCGTTGCACATCGCCGCGGCGGCGCCGGTCATCCCGTGGAGCGACCTTGTCTACTCGCTGCTGCCAAACGGCCGCACGCTCGACACCCAGGTCACCTCGCCCACGACGGATCTGAACCCGATCGGAGTGGAGAAGCTCTCGTTCGTCTCCGGACTCTTTGGCCTGGGCGCGAAAGACGGCTACTACGCACCGGCCGGCACGAACCCCGAGGCCGATCTGACCACCTGGTACTCGACGATCAACGCGGGCGAGCCGTACGACAGCAACCCCGAGGATCAGTACATCGCCGACCAGATCGCGCGCTACCACTCGCCTTACTACCTGCTCGACGGCGCCTACGGCACCGCCCAGGAGGCGCCGTCACCGCTGCTGATCGCCAACGGGTTCACCGACGACCTTTTCCCGGTTGACGAGGCCATCCGCTACTACAACCTCGAGCGCTCGCTGTATCCGAGCGACCCGATCGCTCTCTTCGACGGCGACTTCGGACATCAGCCGGCGAACAACAAGCCGGGCGACAAGGCCCTGCTGTCGAGCCGGATCCAGAGCTTCTTCGACCACTACGTGAAGGGCACGGGCTCACAGCCGCAGCTCGGCGCGACGGCGTTCGTGGAAACCTGCCCCGCCACCGCGCCCTCCATCGGGCCCTACAGCGCATCGTCCTGGGCGGCGCTTCATCCGCACACGGTCACCTACAAGTCAAAGCCGGCCCAGACCATCCTCTCCACCGCCGGCAACCCGACGATCGCGCAGGCGCTCGACCCGATCAGCGGTCAGGGCGCCTGTGCCACGGTGACCGCGACCGACCAGGGTCCCGGCGTCGCCACCTATCGCCTGCGCGCGGCCAGCGGCAAGGGCTTTACGCTGCTCGGGGCGCCGCAAATCACCGCGACGCTCAACGTCACCGGCACCTTCCCCTATATCGCGGCCCGCCTCTGGGACGTCGACCCCTCGACCAACACGGAGACCCTGGTGACGCGCGGGCTGTACCGCCTCAACCCGAGCTCTCCCAACGGCCAGCAGACCTTCCAACTGCACCCCGGCTCCTGGCTCTTCGCGCACGGGCACATCCCCAAGCTCGAGTTGCTCGGGCAGGATCCGCCGTACGCGCGCCCCTCGAACGGCACCTTCACGATCTCGGTCTCGAACCTCAAGCTGACGCTGCCAGCTCACTAGGCCGCGGGCAACCTGCGACGCTTAGGGGCCAGAGCACCCGAAGCGGAGGGAAGGATGAGCAAGCAGACATTCGTGATCGTCGGGGCTAGCGTGGCCGGAGCGAAGGCGGCCGAAGAGTTGCGCGAGCGCGGGTTCGACGGCAACGTCGTGCTGATCGGGGCAGAGCCCGATCGCCCTTACGAGCGCCCCCCGCTCAGCAAGGACTATCTGCGCGACGAGTCCGGGCGCGACAAGGCCTACGTGCACGGGCCCGACTTCTACGGCGAGCAGGACATCGACCTGCGCACGGGCACCACGGTGACGGCGATCGACGTGGCGGCGAGCAGGGTCACGCTCGACGGTTCGCAGCAGCTCGAATTCGACAAGCTGCTGCTCAGCACCGGCGCGCAGCCGCGCACCATGCCCGTCACCGGCGCCGAGCTCGAGGGTATCCACTACCTGCGCACGATGGCCGACTGCGACGCGATCCGCGAGCGCCTGACCGATGGCGCCCGCGTGGTCGTGGTCGGGGCCGGCTGGATCGGATCCGAGGTGGCGGCCTCGGCACGCCAGAAGGGGCTCGAGGTCACCATGATCGATCCGCTCGAACTTCCCAACGAGCGCATCTTCGGGCCCGAGATTGGCGCCTTTTACCGTGATGTACACGCCCAGCACGGCGTCAAGCTGATGCTCGGAGATGGGGTCGAAGCGTTTGCAGGCGACGGCCGCCTCGAGCGGGTCAAGACCACGGGCGGGGAGCAGGTCGAGTGCGACTTCGCGGTCGTCGGCATCGGCGTGGTTCCGCGCGTCGACCTGGCTCGGGACGCCGGGCTCGAGGTCGACAACGGCGTGGTGGTGGACGCCGCGCTCACCACCTCGGCGCCGAACGTGCTCGCCGCAGGCGACCTGGCGAACGCCTGGCACCCCTTCTACGGGCAGCGGATCCGCGTCGAGCACTGGGCGAACGCGCTCAACCAGGGCCCGGCCGCCGCCCGCGCGATGCTGGGCGAGCAGGTGAGCTACGAGCGGATCCCGTACTTCTTCTCCGACCAATACGACGTGGGGATGGAGTACTCCGGCTACGCCACGAGCTGGGACGAGGTGGTATTCAGGGGCGACCGCGACGGCGGCGAATTCATCGCCTTCTGGCTCAAGGACCGCCGCGTGGTCGCGGGCATGAACGTCAACGTGTGGGACGTCAACCAGCATGTGCAGGCGCTGATCCGCTCAAAAGCGCAGGTCGACCCCGCAGCACTGGCAAGCACAGATACCTCGCTGGGGGAGCTCGCGCCCGCCACCGCGTAAGCCGCCGCCGGCGCGACCGCCTGACGAGCAGTGGATCTCCTCGACCGCCTCTGCCTTGAGCACCCGATCGTCCAAGCCGGCATGGGCGGCGGGCTTGCCACTGCCGCGCTCGCAGCGGCCGTGTCCAACGCCGGCGCCCTGGGCGGCGTCGGGATCCTGACGGACCCGGGGGCGATGGCCGCGGAGCTGCGCCTGGCCAGGGAGCAGGCCCCGGGGCGTCCGCTCGCCGCCAACCTGCTGGTGCCGTTCACCAAAAGCGGCCACGTCAAGGCCTGCGTCGAAAACCGCGTCGATGCCGTGGTGCTGTTCGCCGGCTTCGCGCGACACGCCGTGGAGCGGCTCAAGCAGGCTGGCATCCTCGTACTGCATCAGGTGGGCAGCGTCCCGCAGGCCAAGCGCGGGCTGCACGAGGGCGCCGACGGCCTGATCGCGCAGGGGACCGAGGCGGGCGGACACCTGGAGGGGACCCGCCCCGCGCTCGAGTTCCTGCAAGAGGCGACTGCAATCGCACGCGACAAGCCGGTGCTGCTGGCCGGCGGCGTGTGGAGCGCCGAGCGCACGGCGCAAGCGCTTCAGGCGGGCGCGGCTGCGGTGCACTGCGGCTCGCGCTTCCTGCTGACCGAGGAGTGCCGCGCCCACCCCGCCTACAAGCAGCGCGTGCTGGCGGCGCCGCATACGATCACGACCGAGCTGTTCGGCCTGGGGTGGCCGCTTCGCCACCGCGTGGTCCCGAACGCCGCCACTCAGCGCTGGGCAGATCGAGGCGCGATCCGGGCGCTCAACCGCGCCAGCGCGCCGGCCATCAAGCGACTGCCTACAAGCGCGGTCACGCGCCTCACAAAGATGCAGCGGCCGGCGCTTCCCCTCTACGGACCCGTCGCCCTGCTCGAAGGCATGGACGAGCGGTTGGTCGAGGCGACGCCGCTCTACGCAGGCGAGTGCGTCAAGAGCATCCCAGCGGTAGTCCCCGCGGCCGATGCGGTCAGGCTGCTTACGCCGACCCCACCGACGCCGGCACCTCGATCTCGCGCTTGAGGATCTTCCCGGTGGGCCCCTTGGGGAGCTCGTCCACGGTCCACACCACGCGCGGGTACTTGTAAGCCGCGACGCGCTCTTTGACGTACGCGCGCAGCTCCTCGGGCGTCACCTCCGAGGAGCTCTCCTTCAAAGCGACCGCCGCACCCACCTCTTCGCCCAGCGAGTCGTGCGGCACCCCGATCACCGCCGCTTCCCGCACGGCCGGATGCCCGTACAGGACCTCCTCGATCTCGCGCGGGTAGACGTTGTAGCCGCCGCGAATGATGAGGTCCTTCTTGCGGTCGACGATGAAGTAGTACCCGTCCTCGTCGACGGTCGCGATATCGCCGGTGTGAAACCAGGCGTCGCGCATCACCTCTTGCGTGGCGTCGTCCCGCTTCCAGTAGCCGCTCATCACGAACGGCCCCCGCATCACGAGCTCACCGGGCTCGCCGGGGGCAACGTCAGCGCCGGAATCGTCGACCAGCCTGATCTCGGTGCCCCCGACCGGCACCCCGATCGAGCCGGGCTTACGCTCGCGGTCGGGCCGGTTGAAGGTCGCCATTCCGCAGGTCTCCGAGAGCCCGTAGCCCTCGAGTACCTTGGCCCCGAACGCCTCGTCGAAGCCCCGCAGCACCTCGACCGGCATCGGCGCCCCGCCGGAGACGCACAGGTTCACGCTCGAAACAGTCCGCTGCTCGCGCTCAGGGTGGTGCAGCAGGGCCGAGAACATCGTCGGCACGCCGCCGAAGGTGGTCGCGCCATCGCGCTCGATCACCTCCAGCACCTTGGCGGGCTCAAAGCGCGGGACCATCGTCAAAAGCCCATGCCCGCAGATCGTGACGTTCATGATCGCGCTCATCCCGAACACGTGGAACAGCGGCAGCGTCGCCACCGTCACGGTGTGCGGGCCCGCATCGACCAGGTCGCGGCCCGTCTGCGCGGCCGCCGCGAGGTTTGCGTGCGTGAGCGTTGCCCCCTTCGGCGTACCGGTCGTGCCCGAGGTGTAGATGATCACCGCCGGGTCGTCGTCCCCGCGCTCAACAACCTCGCGCACGGGCTCGGCTGCGCCCAGCAGCTGCTCGAACTCCCCGGGCTTGGCGATGATCGCCTCGGCGCCGGCGTCAGCAGCGCCGGCCTCGGCTGGCTCGGCGAACTGGTGCCAGCCCACGACCACCCGCGAACCCGAGTCGGACAGGTGGTAGGCGACCTCGCGCTGCTTGAGCAGCGGGTTCATCGGCACGACCACCGCGCCCAGCCGCAGCGCCCCGAAGTAGACGATCGGGAAGTAGGGCACGTTCGGCAGCTGCATGCCGACGCGATCGCCCTCCCCGACGCCGCGATCACGCAACAGCCCCGCGGCCCGCGCAGCGGCCTCGTCGAGGAACCCGTAGTTGAGGACTATGTCGTCGAGCTTGACCGCCGGCCGCTCGGCGTCTTCCGCGACGGCGGCGGCGAGCTGCTGGGCGAAGTTGGTCACCGCGCCTTGGCCTTCTTACGGCCCTTCTCTCGCTTGTCTTCTGCGCCGTTCTCCATCTCGGCCAGCTCTCGCTTGAGCACCTTACCGGTGGGGTTGCGCGGCAGCGAGTCGAGGAAGACCACCTCGCGTGGGACCTTGTAGCGCGCGAGATTCGACTTGACCCAGTCCTTCAAGGCATCCTCAGAGGCCTTCGTGGACCCCGAGAGCACCACGAACGCGCGCAGCCGCTGACCGAACTGCTCGTCCTCGACGCCGATGCAGGCCGCCTCGGCGACCGCCTGGTGCCGGGCGAGCACGTCCTCCACCTCCTTGGGGAACACGTTCTCGCCGCCCGAGACGATCATCTCGTCGTCGCGCCCGCGCACGAACAGCCGCCCGGCGGGATCGAAGTAACCCACGTCTCCGGTGGCCATCAGGCCGTCGATCGCGTCCTTGCTGCCGCCGCCCGTATAGCCCTCGAACAGCATCGCGTTGCCGACGAAGATGCGACCCGTCTCGCCCTGCGGCAAGGGTCGCCCACTATCGGAATAGATCCGCACGATGGTCCCGCGCGTGGGCTTGCCCGCGGTACCGGGCGCGGCCCGCAGATCACGAGGGCGCGCCAGGGTGGCGGCCGCCACCTCGGTGGTGCCGTACATGTTGTAGATGTTGTCGCCGAAGGAATCCATCCACTTCTCGGCGAGCTCGCCGGGCAGCGCGGACCCGCTGGCGTTCACGCAGCGCAGCGAGCTCGTGTCGTAGCGCTCGCGCTGCTCGGAGGGCAGTGCGAGGATCCGCTGCAGCATCACGGGCACCACCACCAGCACCTCGCAGCGGAATTCGGCGATGTCTGCCAGGCACTGCTCGGGGTCAAACTTGCGTCGCAGCACGAAGGTGCACCCGAGCCCCATCCCGAGCGCGAAGTTCGCGAAGCCCCAGGCGTGAAAGAGCGGCGCCGCGATCCGCACCATCTGGCCCTGGTGCATGGGGATGCGCTCGAGTAGCGCCGCGGGCGGGTCGAGCGTGGGCGGCGTCGACTGCCGCGAGGCGCCCTTCGGCGTCCCCGTCGTCCCCGAAGTCAGAATCGTCACCCGGCCTGTGCGCGGCGGCCGCGGCGGCCGCGAGATCTGCCCGCTCGTGGCGAGCTCCTCCAACAGCGGATCCGAGGCCTCGCCGGAGTCGCTCCAGCCCACGAATCGGACTCGGCGCCGCCCGGCCTCGCGAATCAGCTCGGCGAACTCCTCGTCGTAGATCAGCGCGACCGCCTCCTCGCGCTTCATCACCTCGGTCAGCTGCGGCCCCGCGAACGAGGTGTTCAAAAGCAGCACGTCGGCGCCGATCTTCCCCACCGCGGCGGCCGCCTCGACGAAGCCGCGATGGTCGCGGCACATCAACCCCACGCGGTCGCCCGCGCCCACGCCGGCCTCCAGCAACCCGTTGGCGATCGCGTTGGAGCGCTCATCGACCTCGCCGTAGGTGAGCGTTCCCAGTTCGTCGATCAGCATCGGGTGCTCCGGATGCCGGGCAGCTCCCGCGCCCACGCCGGTCGCCACCGATGCGCCCCAGCGGGACGCCGCGAGCCCGATCCGCAAAATTTTGTCGGGCCGCATCGGCGCCACGATCCCCGCGCGCGCGAGGATCCAGACGTTGGCGGCCTCGTGCAGCGCCCTGCCCACCAGCCCGGTCCCCGCGCCCGCGGTCGCCGTCTGGGTGCCCTCGGCCTCGGCCTTGACGCTGGCGAGCCAGCGGCGCACCAGCTGCGAGACCTCCCCCCGGGAGACCAGCTCCGCGAGCGTGCCGAGCAGCGGCCCGGGGGCGCCGTAGGCGAAGCGCAGCTCGACTCGCGTCCGGCCCCCGCCGGCGTCACGCAGGCGCAGGTGCGCGCGCTGCTCGATGCCGGTGATCGAGGTCCAGGAGATGTCGCGCATGGGGTCGTACTCGACGATCTCGACGCGCGCCCCCACCTCGGCCGCGCCCACGTGGTAGCGGATCAGGTAGCGAGCGCGGGCGCGCGGCTCCTGCTCTGGATCCTCGGGTTCGCAGGTGGTGATGCCCGGCAGCAGCTCGGGATAGCGCGCCGGATCCTTGATCACATCCCACACGCGCCCGCACGACGCCTCAACCAGGGTGTCCTGCTCGACCCTCATCCCAGCACCGGCAGCCTGCGGTCCTCGGCCAGCGAGCTCAGCACGTCCTGCATCTGCGCCCTGACGTCGCGGTCGATCTCGTCCACGTCGGGCTTGGAGCCGTAGCGCTCGGAGAGGTCGATCGGCGGCAGCACGCGCACGCTGATCTTGGCCGGCAGCGGCAGGTGGCCGAACAGCACCGGCACGATCCCGAACGGCAGGCCCAGCGCGATCGGCAGCGTCTTCAGCCGCAGCAGCCGCGCGGCACCCGTGAGACGCGCGAGCCGCTCGCCCCGGGTCAGGAAGAGCGCCGTCTCCTGGCTGCCGATCGAGACCACCGGCTGGATCGGCACGCCGAGCTTCAGCGCCGTGCGCACATAACCCTTGCGTCCGCCGAAGTCGACCTTGCTCTGCTCCCAGCTCGGGCGAAACACCTCATAGTCGCCGCCCGGGTAGACCAGCACCGCCGCGTCCGCCTTCAGCGCCGCCTCGGCGTTCTGCCTGCTCGCCGCGATCGTGCCGAAGGGGCGCACCAGCATGCCGGTCGGCCCCGCCACCACGAGGTTGTGGGCGAGCTGGTAGAAGGGCCGCTCGACGCCGAAGTAGGTGCTGAACGCAAGCACGAACACGAACAGGTCGGGAGCCACGATCCCGCCCGAGTGGTTGCCGACCAGCAGCACCGGCCCCTCCGGGGCCACGTGGTGGAGCCCCTGGACGTCGGCGCGGAAGTAGCGGCTGGCGATCAGCCACAGTCCCGGCAGCGTCTCGCGGATGTAGTCGGTGTCGCGCGCGTCGAGGTCGCCCGTCGGCACCGCGCCCGCCACCCGTTCCGCCAGTGCGCCCGTGGGCAACACCGCGCTCAAGCTGCGCGCAGCCCGCGACGCGAGCGCGGCCACAGGCAGCCGATCGCTCACGGCCCGCGCCGCGGCCAGGGGCAGCTCAGTCGTCGCCGACATCCTCCCGTTGGAGGAGGGCCTCTCCGCCATGTGGGAAATGTACGCCAGCGGCGCGGTTTCTAAACGAAACGTCGCGCGCCGCCCGAAGCTCGGGCTTACTTCTTCTTGCGCTTGAGCGGCTTGAGCGAGTTGCCCTTGGGGATCGTCGCGCAGTCGTTGGTCGGCAAGCCTCCGCTCAGCATCTTGGTGAGGAACGTCTGTGCGGCGGCCTCGAACGGCACCGCCGCCTGCGTGTGGTCGTCCCCCGTGTACTCGTGGAATTCGACCGGGATCTTGTGCTTACAGTAGGCGTGCGCCAGGGCCTCCACGTCGCCTGCGACCATCACGCCGTCGCCGGTGCCATCGGAGTTGCCCACGCCGATGAGCATGGGCTCGCGGGGCGTGCCCGTGCGGCTCATGATCAGGTGGTTGACGATGCGTACGAACGCCCCGATCGAGAAGATCTTCTTGTAGCGCGGCTTGAGCATCTTCTGGTAGCGCAGGCCCGGGTACTTGCCCAGATAGCTGTTGATGCAGCCGCCCTTCTCCTGGCCGACGAGCTTCTTGCCGTACGCCGACAGGTACTTGTTGATGTCGACGTTGAAGGCCCGCCCCAGCGCGTAGACCACCGCGGGGATGATCCCCGACCAGCTCGGGCTGCCGTTGATGTAGAAGAGGTTGTGGGCCAGCATCACGGGCACGCCGCCCTCGGCGGCGCCCACGATGTCGAGCTTTTTCGCGTACTTGGACTGCAGCTCCGCGCCGAAGTCGGTCGCGATCGAGCCGCCCGAGTAGCCCACCATCCCCACCGGCGTGCGCTTCTGTTTGGCGTGCAGGTAGTGCTCGGCGGCGCGGATCCCGTCGAGCGTCGCGTAACCCGACTGCTGCCCGGCCACCCACCGCATGTTGACGCCCTCATAGTCGGGCACCACCACCGTGTAGCCGGCCGAAACGTAGTTGAGGATCAGCACCTCCTCGGCCTGCGCATCCATGCTGCCGCCCCCGCCCCCGCCGCGCAGGTTGTAGGAGGGGTCGCACTGCGAGCCGAGCGCATCGTACGCGGTCTGGTAGGACACGATTTTGGTCGAGCCGAGCGACACCAGCGGCTTGATCACCGTGGTCACGGCCAGCAGCGGCTGTCGTTGCTCGCCCGTAGTTCGGTACAGAAGCTGCTCGGCGCTGTAGGGCAGGGGAGCTCCCTGCTCGACGATCGTCACCTTGCGCTTCTTCAGCACGGTGCCGGGAGCGATTCCCTTGAGCGAGCCCTTGTAGCGGTAGAAGGGATCCTTGGAGGGCAGCCGCGGCCCCTTGGCGGAGCTCGCGGCACTCGCCACGCCCCCGCCGAGCAGGGCGACACAGCCGAAGACAATGAGCCACCGCAGCCATCGCGCCATGGCCGCGAAAGCTAACACCAGATCCCGGTGCGATGCGTCGCTGTCATGATGCCGACAACGTGACGCGACGCGCACAGCTCTACATCGGCGGTGAGTGGGTCCAGCCGGCGGGCGCCGGCAGGATCGAGGTCGTCAACCCGAGCACCGAGCAGCAGCTTGGTGCGGTCCCCGAGGGCACGCCCGAGGACGTCGACCGCGCGGTCAGCGCCGCCCGGTCGGCCTTCGACGCCTGGTCGCAGACGTCCGTGGAGTCCCGCGCGCAGAAGCTCGATGCGATCGCACAGGGGCTGGGCGAGCGGGCGCAGGAGATCGCCGAGTTGATCGCCCAGGAGGTGGGCATGCCGGTCAAGCTCGCCCGCGCGATCCAGGCCGGATTGCCGCAGATGGACTTCGCCTCGATGCGCGAGGCGATTGCCCAGACGCGGTGGGAGGAGGAGATCGGCAACTCGCTCGTGGTGCGCGAAGCGATCGGCGTGGTCGGCGCGATCACGCCCTGGAATTACCCCTTGCACCAGATCGCGGCCAAGGTCGCGCCCGCACTTGCCGCGGGGTGCACGATCGTGGTCAAGCCATCGGAAGTGGCGCCGCTGAACGCATTCGTGCTGGCCGAGATCGTCGAGCAGGCGGGGCTGCCCGCGGGCGCCTTCAACCTCGTCACCGGCTATGGCCCCGTGGTTGGCGAGGCGCTCGCCGCGCATCCCGAGGTGGACATGATCTCTTTCACCGGCTCCACCCGCGCGGGGCGCCGCGTCTCGGAACTGGCGGCGCAGACAGTCAAGAAGGTGGCCCTCGAGCTGGGAGGCAAGTCTCCGAACGTGATCCTCGAGGACGCCGACTTCGAGCGGGCGATCGCCGATGGCGTGTCGAAGTGCTTTTTGAACTCCGGCCAGACATGCAGCGCGCTGACGCGCATGCTGGTGCCGCGCTCGCGCCTGCAAGAGGCAGAACAGGTCGCCGCGGCGGCCGCGCAGCGCTTCACTCCGGGCGACCCGTTCTCGCCCGAGACGCGGCTGGGGCCGCTGGTCTCCGAGACTCAGCTCGAGCGCGTGCGCGGCTACATCCGGGCGGGGCTGGAGGAGGGCGCCAAGCTCGTCACGGGCGGGGAGGAGCCCCCGCGCGATCAGGGCTACTTCGTCAAGCCCACGGTCTTCTCCGAGGTCACCCCGGAGATGACGGTCGCGCGCGAGGAGATCTTCGGGCCCGTGCTGGTGCTGATGCCCTATGACGGCGAGGAGGACGCGGTGCGGCTCGCCAACGACAGCGACTACGGCCTCGCCGGCGGCGTCTGGTCCGGCGACGCGGAGCGCGCCAAGCGCGTCGCGCGGCGCATCCGCACCGGGCAGATCGAGATCAACGGCGGCGCCTTCAACCCACTCGCTCCCTTCGGCGGCTACAAGCAGTCAGGCCACGGCCGCGAACTCGGTCGCTTCGGTCTCGAGGAGTTCCTCACGGTGAAGGCGCTTCAAACATGAATGCGGCCGGCGCACATGTGCGCCGGCCCC
>JAVKSP010000001.1:0-80067 GCA_039583645.1 Solirubrobacteraceae bacterium | reverse complement strand
CGGCCGCGCGCGCCAGGATCGCGGCGCGCTTCTCCACGTCGGTCTTCGACCAATCTGCGAACGCCCGCTGGGCGGTCACGACGGCAAGCTCGACGTCCTCGACCGAGCCTGCCGGCACGGTGTCAACGGTCTCTTCGGTCGCGGGGTTCACCACCTCGAGCTCATCGTGAGCGGCTGCGGTGCGCCACTCGCCTCCGATCAGCATCTCGGGCACCGGTGCTACCTCCTCGTTGTCGTAGTCGTGGTCTTCAAATTCATCAGGTATCGCTCGCGCAACAGCTGGTATTCGTCGGCGGCCGTCGCGGTCCAGCGCGCCGCGGAGCCGGAGAGCTCCTTCTTCTCCTGCGCGGGTACTCCAGCCGCCAGCACGCCCGCGCGGATCTCGGCGCGCTCCGGCACGACGGCGCCCGCGGCGATCATCGCGCCCGCTCCCACCGAAGCATGCTGCAACACGATGCAGCCCATGCCCACGACGGCCTGCTCCTCGATCACGCAGCCCTCGAGCAAGGCGCCGTGACCGATGATCACGCGCCGGCCCACGACCGTGGGGAGGTTCCGTGCGCAGTGGATGACCGCGTTGTCCTGGACCGAAGTCTCCTCGCCGATCTCGATGGGGGCATTGTCGCCGCGCAGCACCGTGCCGAACCAGATGTTCGCGCGGTCGCCCACGCGCACGTCGCCGATCAGCACCGCGGTGGGGGCGATGAAGACGTCCTCGCCGATCGTCGGGGCCATGCCGTCGAGTTCGACGAGCGTCGCCATCAGCGACCCGTGAATGCGGGCTCGCGCCGCTCGCGCGCGGCGGCCAGCCCCTCGCGGTGGTCGTCGGTTGCGAGCAGCCCGGCCTGCGCCAGGCTCTCGGCGAGCAGCGTGCTGTGGAGGTCGGCGTCGGCCGCCAGATGCAGCAGCCGCTTGGCCGCGCCGAACGACAGCGGCGCCCGGCGCAGCATCTTCAGGGCACGGCCGCGTGCGGCTCCGCGCAGGTCGTTCTCCGCGATCTCGTTGACGAGTCCCAGTCGCAGCCCGGCCTCCGCGTCGAGGTCATCGCCGCCCAGCAGCGCCTCGCTGGCTTTTGCCAGACCCAGGAGTTTCACGAGCCGCGCGATCCCGCCGTGGGTCGGGATCAGGCCGAGCCGGCCCTCCCGGAACAGCAGGCGCGCCGACGGCGAGGCGAGGCGCCAGTCGCAGCACAGCGCGAGGGTGAGCCCGGCGCCGGTGGCGACTCCGTCGACGGCCGCGATCACGGGCTTCTCGAGGCGCTCGACCGCGCCCATCAGCTCGCTCAGGCCGTGGCTGACGTGACGGTAGATGCGGGCGTCGTGGGGCTCTTCGAAGTGGCCGAGATCGCCTCCCGCGCAGAAGGAGCCACCCGCGCCGGTCAAGACGACGGCGCCCACCGCGGCGTCACGCGCCGCCTCGTCGAGCGCACTCAGCAGCGCGTCGCGCAGCGTCGCATCGATCGCGTTGCGCTGCTCGGGTCGGTCCAGTGTCAGCGTCAGCACGCCGTCTCGCTGGTCGGCGCGCAGCGGTGAACCCGGTTCACTTGACCTCACGGTGGAGAGACTATACGCTTGCGAACGTAAGTCAAGTGTCACACGTCCCGAGGACTCCAATGCTCGCGAAACCCGTCGAAGAGCTCGCACCTTGGACTGAGGAGCAGGTTCAGGCACACCTCGCCGCCGGCAAGCTGGTCGAGGGGCTCCGCCACATGTCGCCCAAGTACCTCGAGGGCATGCGGCGGATCCTCACCGTCTCCGCCGATACCGAGTTCGTCAGCGCGCCCTCCTACCTCCGCGCCGCCCAGCACGCCCCGGCGCTCAACAACTTCGGCTCGGCGATGTCGATCATCCAGGACGAGCTCGCCCACGCCCACATCGGCTACCGCCTGCTCGGCGACCTGGGCGTGGACATGGACTGGCTCGTCTACGAACGCCCGGCAGAGCAATTCAAGTACCCCTACGCGTTCGACGTTCCGCTGAATTCGTGGGTCGAGCTGGTGTGCGCCAACGCACTATATGACCAGGCGGGGTTCGTGCTTTTGAGCGACGTCTACCAGACCTCGACCTTCGGTCCTTGGAAGCGAGCGCTGGCCAAGGTCGACAAGGAGGAGACCTTCCACCTGCGGCACGGACGCACGTGGCTGCGCAAGCTTGTGAAAGAGCCGGAGGGGAAGGCTTCGGTTCAGCAGGCGCTCGACTGGATGTTCATCCTCACGCTCGAGTGGTTCGGCCTGCCCGATGAGCTCAAGAAGCACTCCGAGCAGCTCGACTACGGCTTCAAGGGCAAGTCCAACGACCAGCTGCGCCAGACCTGGATGGCCGAGGTGGTGCCATTCATGGATGAGCTCGGCATCCGCGTGCCGGCGCACTTCGATTCTGCGAGCGAGCGCTACGTGGTCGACTGCCCGTTCCCGGCGCAGTTCGACGAGGACAAGCGCGAGTGGCTGCTTGACGACGGACCGATCGGCTGGGATGAGGTGCTGGCGCGCTGGCGCCGGAGAGGGCCGATGAACCGAGACTACGTGCGCACGCTCCAGCGCGGCTATCAGACCACGGAGCTGCGCAAGGCCGCGGCATGAGCCCTCCTACCTCCGCGCGCCCCCATTCGCATCCAGCCGTCGAGGCGCGACTGTGGGAGCGGCTGAGAGAGGTCGAGGACCCGGAGATACCGGTGTCCGTGGTGGGCATGGGCCTGATCGTCTCGCTCGCGTATGTGGCTGAGGAGCGAGCCGTCGATCTGCAACTGACCTTCACAGCGATGGGCTGTCCCGCAATGGACTTCATCCAGGATGACATCCGCAGTGCGCTGCTCGAAGACCCGGATGTAGACGAGGTGAGGATTGAGGTGGTGTGGGATCCGGTCTGGACCAAGGACCGCATCCGTGCCGAGGCCAGAGATCGGATGCGAGAGCTCGGAATCGCCGTATGAGCAGAGCGGATGAGACCGTCTGGGAGGTCTTCGCGCGCAAGGCGTACGAAGAGCCGCTGCACCACGTCGGGACCGTGACCGAGCAGGACGAGGATCTCGCGATCGTTTCGGCCCGCGCGATCTATGACGAGCAGCCCTGGATCGAGATGATCCTGGTGCCGCGGCCCGCGATCAGAGAGGCGATAGCCGCATGACGACCGGCACTGACGCGGCGACCGCCACGATGATCGCGCTGATCGGCTCGCTGGCTGACAACAAGAGCGCCCTCGGTCGCCGCTACGGCGAGTGGGCGGTGAGCGCGCCCACGATCGAGTCCGCGGTGGCCGCCGCGGCGATGGCGCAAGACGAGCTCGGCCATGCCCGCTCGACCTATCCGGTGCTCGCGAAGCTGGGCGTCAGCCGCGAGGAGGACTCGCTCGACGCCGGCCACCCGCTGCACGTGATCGAGCACGAGCTGCCCGATTGGGCCTCGTTCATCGCCGCCAATCTCGTGGTCGACGGGATCCTGATCACATTCGTCGCAAGCGCGCGCCAGAGCTCGATCGAGCCCCTCGCGCAGCGGGCCCGGAAGATCCTCCAGGAGGAGGGCGCCCACCGGCGCCACGCCGAGGCGTGGGCGAGGCGGATCGCGCGCGCGGGCGGGGGCGACCTCGAGCGGCTCCGCGTTCACGTCGATGCGATGTGGACGGAGGCTTCGCGCTGGCCCGGACCCGACGAGGCCCGCGGCTACAGCGAGGCGATCTCCCAGGGAATGGTCAGCGAGAGCCCGGCCACGGTGCGGGCCCGGGTACGGGACTGGTTGGCCGGGCTCTTGGCCGAGGAGGGCGTAGAGATCGAGCTGCCCGAACCGGCTGACTGGTCGGGCTGGGATGAGGAGCACCGCCGATGACCCGCGGTCTACCCCCCTGCCCCTTCTGCGACTCAGACGACGTCGAGCTCGTCTCGGCCTTTGGCGGCCAGATGATCACCAGCCAGCTTCGCTGCCGCAGCTGCAATACGTACTTCGAAGCGGTACGGGAAGAGTTCGAGGCTCTCCAGTCCGAGCGCCATGGATGATCAGCTCCGGCGCCGCTCGCTCGGCGCCCCCGCGGCGCGCTCCCTGCTGCTGACGATCCTCGGCGAATACGTCCTGCCCACCGGCGAGCCGGTCTGGCAGGAGGCGCTGGTGAGCGCGCTGGTGTCTGTCGGGTTCACCCAGCATGCGGCCCGCCAGGCGGTGTCACGCAGCACGCGCGACGGATGGCTGCTGGCCCGGCGCGAGGGCCGCCGCGCGCGGATGGAGCTCAGTGGGCGGACTGCCGGTCTGCTGCGCAGCGGCGCCGAGCGGATCTACAGCTTCGGCAATCCGTGGCAGTGGGATGGCCGGTGGCTGGTGGTGGTGCTGCGCGTGCCCGAACAGCGGCGCGCCGTGCGCCACCAGCTGCGCACGAGGTTGGCCTGGGCCGGTCTTGGATCGCTCGGCGGCGGCGTGTGGCTTACGCCCCACGTGGAGCGAGAGGCGGAACTCGCGGCCACCATCAGTGACGAATCGGCGGCCGAGGCGACGTCGTTCGTGGCCGCGCTCGGTGCGCTCGGCAGCCCCGCGGGCGTGGCGGCAGTGGCCTGGGATCTGGATGGTGTGCGCCGGCAGTACGAGACCTTCGTCGAGGCCTTCTCGCACGTGCGTCCGGCTACGCCGGAGGCCTGCTTCCGGATGCACACGCTGTTGGTGCACGCATGGCGCAAGTTCCCTTTCCTCGATCCCGACCTGCCGAGCGACCTGCTCCCCGTGGGTTGGCCGCGGCGCAGAGCGCACGAGTTGTTTGAAGAGCGCCACGCGCGGTGGCGGCCAGGCGCGGTCGAATTCTTGGCAGGGCCCGAGCACGGTCGCGTCGTCCCCGCAGCCGCCGCATGAGGATGGAGTTTCCCGGCGGAGAGCTGGAGGTAATCGAGATCCCGGGCGAGGCGAGCCTCCCCCCGCTCGTGCTGATGCACGGGGGGCTGGGCTCCGCACAGCTCTGGGACGACTTCACGCCGAAGGTCGCTGCGGCTACCAGAGCTCGCACGATCGCGTTCTCCCGGCATGGGCACGGATGGTCGGCGCCGCCGTCGGAGCGCCGCACGCCGAGCTTCATGCACGAGGAGGCTCGGAAGATGCTGCCCGAGCTGTTGGCGCGGCTCGATGTGCACGAGCCGGTCCTGGTGGGCCACAGCGACGGCGCCTCGATCGCGCTCATCTACGCCGCGGAGCGTTCGGTCCGGGGCGTCGTGGCGATGGCGCCGCACGTGTTCGTCGAGGACGTCTGTGTCGATGAGATCGCGCGCGTGCGCGAGCAGTACCTGCACGAGGATCTGCGAGAGAAGATGAAGCCCCATCACAAGGATGTCGACGCGGCGTTTTTTGGCTGGTGCGACGTGTGGCTCGATCCAGAGTTCCGGCGTTGGGACATCCGCGAACTGTTGCCGCGGGTCGAGGCGCCGCTGCTTTTGATCCAGGGGCTGGAGGATCAGTACGGCACCCTCGCGCAGCTGGACGAGATCGAGCGCCTGACGGCGGGGCCGGTCGAGCGGCTGCACCTCGACTGCCGCCATGCGCCATTCGTTCAGAGCCAAGACGAGAACGTGGCTGTGGCCTCGCGTTTTGTTGCCAGGATCTGTTCGGAGGAGACTCGCCTTGCGCTTTGAAGACGTGGTCATCCCTCTGCGCGCCGCCTGGTCCTCGCCGTTCGTGCGCTGGCAGGGGTCGACCGCGGACATGAACAGCCTCGAGCTCGCGTTTTGTGTGACGGCGCGAGCCTTGTCCGAACGAGGAGTGCCGTGGCCCGTCGCCGAGCTCGTGCTTGGGCTGACCGTCCCCCAGAAGGAGTCCTTTTACGGCGCGCCAACTCTGGCAGCGCGGCTCGGCTTCGCGGGCGTGAGCGGACCGATGATCTCGCAGGCGTGCGCCACCTCCGTGGCCGCGCTTCACGCCGCGGCGGCCTCGGGCGCCGGCGTTCGCCTGGTCGTGACCACGGACCGCACCAGCAATGGTCCGCACCTCGTGTATCCGCGCACCGGCGCCCCCGGCGGGACCGCCGAGAGCGAGAACTGGGTGCTGGACGCCTTTGATCACGACCCCGTGACCGGCGAGTCGATGCTCGCCACCGCGGAGCGCGTGGCCGGCGAGGCGGGCTTTACCAAGGAGGCGCTCGACGAGGTCGCCGTCCGCCGCTATGAGCAGTACGCGGAGGCACTGACCGATGACCGGGCGTTTCAGCGGCCCTGGATGATCCCTGTCACCGTGCGCGCCGGCCGCAAGACGCTCGAGATCGCTGCCGACGAGGGGGTGCGGCCTGTCACGGCGGATGGCCTCTCAGGACTGAAGCCGGTTTGGGCCGACGGCGTCGTTAGCTACGGCACGCAGACCCATCCCGCGGACGGCACCGCGGGCATGATCGTCACGGACTTGGGGCGGGCCCGCGAGGCCGGAGTCGAGGGGCCGGTTGCGCGTGTACTCGCGACGGGCTTTGCGCGCGTCTCCCCCGGCGAGATGCCAAAGGCGCCCGTCCCGGCGGCGCAGGCCGCGCTGGGCGATGCCGGGCTCGATTTCGCCGACATCGACCTCATCAAGACCCACAACCCGTTTGCAGTCAACGATCTGTGGTTCGCCGCTCACACCGGCGTCGACCTGCACGCGATGAACCCGTACGGCTGCAGCCTGATCTACGGCCACCCCCAGGGCCCCACCGGCGCGCGCGGGATCGTGGAGCTGATCTATGCGCTCGCGAAGCGGGGCGGCGGACGCGGACTGTTCACCGGCTGTGCCGCCGGGGACACGGGGGCTGCGGTCGTGGTGGAGGTGGACGAGTAGGGCCACTCGGGGCCTCGCAGGATTGCGGCACGAACGTGCGTTTGGCTCAGAACGCGCCGGGTAGTACGTAGTCCAGGGGGTCAGCAGCGGCTGCAGCTGCTGCTGGAACGCCAAGACTCGACTCCGAAGGAGCGTGGATACTTTTGCCTGAAAGGACAAGCGGCGGGCTGGTTGGAAAGCTCGCCGGGAAAGCGAAGGAAGCTGCCGGGTCGGTTACCGGGAGAGACGATCTGGCCCGTGAAGGCCGCCTTCAGCAGGCGCAATCGGAGGCTGAGCTCGAAGCCCGTCGCCAGGCGCAGGAGGCTCGTCAGCGAGAGGATGAAGCCGAGCTCGAGCACAACCAGGCCGCGGTCGAGCTCCACCGCAAGCGTCTAGAAAACCAGCTCACTGAGCAGGAGCGCGAGCGCCAGGCCGAGCGGGACCGCGAACGGGCCCAGGTGCAGGCGGAGGCGGAGAAGCAGCAGGCCACGGCACAGGCGGAACACACGCAGGCCGTGCAGGAGTCGGTCGCCGATGCGGCAGAACAGCGAGCTGAGCGCGAACGCCTCGAGGCTGCCCACGAGGAGGTCCAGCTCAAGCACCAGGCCCGCCGGGCTGAGGCCACAGCTGACGCAATCGATCCCGAGGAGGACCAATGAGCACCAGGTGGATTCCGCGGACCGCGGTGAAGGGGTACCTCAGGCTGCTTCGGCTGCCGCTCGACGCCATGATCGGGCTGTTGCCCGGAAACCCCGAGAATGGCGAGGGCGTCAAGCCAGCCGCTCAGCTCGCGGTCGAGCGGGCGGATGCCAGTGTCCGCTCGTTGGCCGGGACGCTCCTCGGCGACTCCGCCTTGCGCGAAGACGGGCAGCGTCGCCGACAGGCCGCGCGTGAGCGAGAGCGCGCGTTGAGGCTTCGAGGCCGCGCAGAGGAGAAGGCCGAGAGCGCCGACACGCTCCTGCAAGAGAGCGAAGAACGGGCCAACAAGCAGCGACAGCGCGCTCGTGAAGCGGCCGAGGACCGCCGCCGCGTGGCGGAGACCCAGGCTCAGAAGCAGAAGGAGCGGGCCGCCGATGCGGAGAGCCTCCGCCGGGAGGCAGCTCGCCAGTCCGCCCAGGAGCGGGAAAAGGCCATCGAGGAGCGCGCAGCGCGCGAGGAGCTTCGCAACCTGGAGGCCAACTCAGAGGCTCTCCAAGCGCGCGAACAGGAGCTCGCGGCGCGGGACGAAGCGCGTCGGCTGGCCGAGGCTGCAGGCGCCGTCAAGGCCGAGCGCAAGTCAGAGAACTAGCGCCTCGGTCTTCGGCGTGATCCGAGTGATCACCTGGAACGTCGCCGGTCGTTCTTCTCGGCTCCCCGATCAGGCCGCTGCGGTGGCCACGCGGAAGCCCGACCTCGTGGCGCTCCAGGAGATCACCGGGCGGAGCCTCCCCCTTTGGTCCCGTGCCTTCAAGCTGATGGGGCTGCAACACGTTCGTGTCTCGTCTATTAGCCAGCCTGCGATCGGGGAACCTGCGAGCCGGCGAACGCGCGTCATGGTCGGCTCGCGAATTGCGCTTTCCGAAGCCGAGCAGCCGCTTGAGCTGCCCAGGCCCGAGAGCGTGGTGAGCGTGCTTGCCCAGGCTGCTTCCGGCCCGCTGGAGCTTCACTGTGTCCACGTGCCGAACGCCGCTAACGGCTGGGTGAAGGTTGAGACCCTGCAGATGTTGCGCCGGGGGCTCGCGGCCCCCGCGCGTGTGGCCCGCGTGCTGGGTGGTGATCTCAACACCCCGCGCCGCGAGCTTGCCAACGGCGAGACGATCTCGTTCGCGCGCGATTCCCGGGGCCGCCTCCGCGCGGAGCGCGGTCCTCAATGGGACGCTGCCGAGCTCGGCGTCGTGCCCGGTCTGCGCGATCTCGGGTATCGCGACGCATACCGGGCGCTGCACGGCTATGGGTCGCGCTCGCCCAGCTGGACGTGGAAGAAGATCGCCGGCCACGACAGCGGCTGGCGTCTCGACCACATCTTCCTCTCCAGGGAGTTGCGCCCTGTCGCCTGCCAGTACCACCACGAGTGGCGTGACGATGGGCTGAGTGATCACTCAGCGCTCGAGGCGGATGTCGAGTTCTCGCCACACTCGGAAGGCCCGGCGGACGGCGCGAGAGGCGGAGTTTGAAAACGCGCAACGGGCCGTTGCATTGAAAGCGGGGCGGGCCGTCCTGCGCGGGCGCGCTTAAGCGGGAAGCTGCGGAAGGACCATTGGCGCGAGGGCGGCTGGCAGGTTCATGGGTTCCCGGTCGCGGGGGCCTATAGTCAGCTCATGAGAGCAGTTCTCGCCGTGGTCGCGGTTGTCATCGCCGTCATTGTCGTGCTGAAGGTCATTGCCGCCGTCAGCGTGCTTGTGCTCGCGTTCGTCCCAGCCGTCATCGCACTGGCCGGCGGGTACGCGGCCGGCCAGATCCACGGCGCGCGGCGAGAGCGCCGCAAGCTCGAAGCCAAGCGCGGCGGGCAGCTGTCAGGGTAAAAGGCCGCTGACCGAACGACCCGCTGGCGGAGACCAATCTTCGTCGAGCGGCGGCATACATCGTTGGTGCCGAGTTAGCCACGCCCATTGATGGCGGTCCGATGTGAGAACATCGGTTTTTGTCACCGTTTGGGAAACGACCAGCCCCGCCCAGTGAGAGCGAGCGTGAGGCGGCCGCAGTTGATCTTGACCGTGTCCAGCGCGGGGGCATTCCGCTTGGGGCGGAACAGCGCCTGAGGGCCATCGCTGCAACTGCCTCGCCGGTCTTCAGCAGCGATCTGAGCACTAAGGAGTATGCGGTTGCGCAGGCCTCGGGCCTAGAACCGGTCGCGCAGATCATGGGCTCCTCAGTTGTTCAGCACGGATGGCAGAACTACGGCTGGTCCACGTACGGCGGAGGGATTCGTGAGATGCCTTCCTTCGCAATGCCGTGGAACCTGGCGCGCGAGCGCTCGTTCGACCGTCTGCGACAGGAGGCTCAGTTCGCGGGCGCTGACGCCGTGATCGGGATCGAGTTGACCATCGATCGCCTTCTCGGCGAACCGGGGACCATCGAATACGTCGTCTTCGGCACCGCCGTACGCGAGACCGCACTGGCGCGCCACGGAAGCCCTGAGCCGCGGATGTGCGCGCTGTCTGGACAGGACGTCGACAAGCTGCGTCGCATCGGAGCAGAGACGCTGGGCGTCATCGGCCATACCTCGGTGGTGATCGTCGCACTGAGCATGCAGGCCAACCAGTTGATGCGCTCGTGGTGGGGCAACCAGGAGATGACCGAGGTCACCCAGGGCGTCTACGCGGCTCGCCATGTCGCGATGAACGAGGTCTCGCGTCAGGCGCGCCAGGCCGGTGCGAACGAAATGGTCATCTCGACGTTGACGCACAACATCGATCACTACGAGAGCGAACGCCTCGGATTTGTGCAGCACTTCTTCATCGTGTCCATGCACGTGCTGGGGACCGCGATTCGATTGGGCGCGCATGAGCCGCATCCGGCCCCGCTCGGGACGCCCGTGATGTCGATCAGCCTTGGCGCCTAGTCCGCTACAAACTTAGGAGCAACCAATGTCGACATACGACCCCACAAGTACCGAAGGCCTCGCCGAACACGCCAGCGAACGTCTCGAGATGAACGCCCGCGGGCTGTTCACCTCAGATCTCTCGGTGAACGAGTATCTGTGCGTGGAGAAGGCTGGCTTTGAGCCCGTGGGGCTGGTGGTGGGGTCGAGCATCTACCACATCGGCTTTCAGGCGGCCAACTGGAAGGCGAGCCAGGAAATGGGCGTCCTCACCCAGGCGATGTACTCAGCCCGAGAGCTCGCCATGACACGCATGGAAGAGGAGGCCGATCAACTGGGCGCGGACGGCATCGTCGGCGTCCGCCTGGACATCGGGCGCTACGAGTGGGGGGCGGACATGGCGGAATTCATCGCCATCGGCACCGCGGTCAAGCACAAGGGAGGCAAGGTGCATCGCGCGCCAAATGGGCGGCCGTTCACTTCAGATCTCAGTGGCCAGGCGTTCTGGACGCTGATGCAGACAGGCAAGCGGCCCGTCGGCATGGTCATGGGCAACTGTGTCTACCACGTCGCACATCGCGGAATGATGCAATCGCTTCGCCAGACCGGTCAGAACGTCGAGCTCGAGCAGTACACCCAGGCTCTGTACGACGCTCGAGAGCTCGCGATGGAACGGATGCAGCGCGAGGCGGAGGAGATCGGGGACGGCGTTCTCGGGATCGTCGAGGTCAAGCTCCACCAGAACAACCATGGCTGGGGCAGCCATGTAATCGAGTTCTTCGCGATCGGTACTGCCGTGGTGCCCAACGAACACGCCGCCGCGGGCCAGCAGTTGCCCGACATCACACCAGTCCTTGACATCAACGACTAGGCGCCGCCGGGGCTGCGAGGTCTCAGCCGAGGTGTCGTTCGAGCGAGAGCCGCGCGGCCGCTGACCGCTGCGCTTCAGCGTTCAGCGCTTCGCTCAATGCCTCCAGCCAGGCGTCGAGCGGCAAGTCCTGGCGCTTGATGACGACTCCCCTTACAGTCTTGGCTCGGCTCGTCTGCGCCTTGTCCCCGGACAGCGACAGCACGAACGTCTCCTCACCGAGTTGCACTTCGATGCTCTCCAGGCGCTGCTCCCTGGAGAACAATCGCCCGCGCTGACGTCGGGTCCTCGTCTGATCGGGAAGGGCCCCACCCAGCTTTGCCGCGAGCGCCTCGGCCAGCGCTCGGGCGTCCGACGCGTCGGCACGCAGCGAGGACGCCGCGAGATCAAAACGACGCTCTGTCATGCGGCGATAGTAGATGGGCATGCCCGACCGCATGTCTACAGACGGGCTGGCCTCGAGCTCAGCTCGGACTACAGTTTCGACGCGGCTGCGCCGTGTGTCAGCGTTTGTGTGTCCCATCACAGGGAAGACCGCTGGCATCTCGAACAAACGAGCGGAGGATTCATGTTCAAAAGTTCCCGGCGAGATCGGGCCGAGGGCGGTCTGGATCGGTTTGGTGGCTGGGTGCTGGAGGCGATCGGTCGGCTGACTGGGCGCCGCTCCCACCAGGCCAAGGGCAAGGCGGCACGAGGCCGCGGCGCCGCCAGAAGCGGCAAGGGTCGCGCCAAGCGGGCGGCACGCTGAGCCTTAGGCTCTCCGGGGTGGGGGCTTACAACGTCGCAGCTAGCACTCGGCCGAACGCGGAAGCCAATTCGCAACCCCGGAACCTGACTCTCGCGTCGGACGAGCAGCACGGCGACGGCTGCCCATAGGCGAAAGCCGTCGCTTTCGCGACCGCCTAGCCTGAACGGCGCCGAGCCCGCCGCGGCGCGATCGCTTTGCGTTCCATGCCGTCGCGGCGCGTCAGGCGAATGGCGACCTTCCGCTCACTCGAGCGGCGCTGCGGCTGGCGATCGCGTTCGACGCGAAGCAGCCGCCGGATTGCCGCGGGGCCGGCTACTCGTTTCTCGCGATAGCGCTCGTCCGGGCCTCAGCGACCCGGTGCGCGCCTCGTCGCCCGAGCGTGTCGGCGACCTCGAGATGCGTGCGCGATTGTGAATGGGTCCCGGGAAAGGTCCGCCTGGGACAAGTAAGCCCGCGGTCTTCGGCGAGCTTGAGGTACGAAGGTCCTCAGGCAAGAGCTGGCAGGGCCGCAAAGTGGCGGGTGGGAATTCCTCTCGAGCATGGTGCGATGCAGTCGGGGAGAATCGTGCCGTATGGCGAGAAGCCTTTTGAACCATCTCTCGGACTGGGCGATCGGCCCGATCTTTATCGTGGTATCGGTCGCCATCGCGTTGCTGGGATGGTGGTTGATGCGCCGGTTTTTGCCGGGGTGGCGAGCGGCCCACTCGGCGGAGCAGGTTGTCGGTGTCGCCCAGATGGCGATGACGATGTTCGCGCTCGTTCTCGCGTTCGTAGTCGTCAACCTGTACAGCGGGTTTGAAAGCGCCGTCGGGAGCGTCAGCGCGGAGGCGAACTCGCTCAGCACGCTTGTGCGGGACGCGGAGGTGTTCCCGTCAGCGGAGCGGGGGCGGATTGACCGTGCGGTCGCGGCTTATGCGAACGAAGTCCGGAACCGGGAGTTCGCGCTGCTGAGGAAAGGGCGCGAGGATCCCGAAGCGCGAAGTCGTATGGCGCTCATTTTTTCCGCGGTGCAGGGCTATTCGCCGGTGACCGAGGCACAGCGCGCGTTCTACGGCTCGGTCGCCGACCAGCTGAACGCCGTCGCAGGCGCGCGGCAAAAACGAGTGGAGGCCGCAGAGACATCTATCCCGGCACCACTACTCGCGCTGATAGTCCTTTCAGGCGCAGTGCTGCTTGGCACCTCGCTACTGATCAAGGCTCACCGCCCGGGTGTCGACATAGCGCTTGTGGTGGGTGTCGCGGTGATCGTAGGTGTCGGGTTGTTCACCGCCTTGGTTCTTCAATACCCGTTCTCGGGGTCCATCGCCGTCGGCAGTGGCCCGTACGCCCACGTCACGGCGGGGATCTAGTCGAGTAGAAGCTGGCGCCAGCACATACTGGCCATCGCGCGAGCCTTTTTCGACGCATGCGAGACGGCAAGGGCCGGGAGGTGTGCCAGCAGTTCTGCGCTCCCGATGCCACCTTTTCGGCGCAGGCCGAGCCCCTCGAGGACGTCCACACCTTGGAGCAGTACACCAATTGGATAAAGCGCCTCCTGTCGTTGCTCCCCGACGGCCGTTACGACCTGAAGTCGTTCGCGGTCGACGAGGAGCGGAACAGCGTAATGGCGTACGCCGTGTTCTCCAGCACCCACACCGGCGAAGGCGGGCCGGTCCCACCGACCGGCAAAAGCGCTCAGGCGGACTACGTGTACGTGATGGACTTTGAGGGCGACCGGATTCGCCACATGACCAAGATTTGGAACTCGGGCATCACACTGAAGCAGCTCGGCTGGGCCTGAGACGACTCAACGGTGGGGCTCCGGCGCAGCGCGAGGTGCCTACCACCGACGTAGACATCAGCCAAGCCGTTGGCAGTGAAAGCGGCCGGATAAGCCTCAGCTCGCGGGCGCTCGCCTCGTCGCCGAAGCGCTCACCCGTGCGGCGCTGTGGCTGGCGATCGCGTCCGTCGCGAAGCAGGCGTAAGGCGACGGCTGTCGCGAGCCGTGGAAGCGAGCGTCCTGAGCGGGGTGGCAAATTGCAGGCATGCGTACTCTCACGCGGCGCGAACTTACGGCCGCGCTCGCGGCCAGGCAGATGTTGCTCGACCGTCAGCGGCTCGATCCGGTCGAGGCGCTCCGCCGGCTCACTCCGCTGCAGGGCCAGGAGCCGCGGGCGCCATACATCGCGCTCGCGGCACGGCTCGCGGGCTTCACCCGTGATCAGCTCGAGGTGGCGCTCCATGCACGTAAGGCAGTTAAGTCGACGCTGATGCGAACGACCCTGCACATCACGGCGGCGGACGAGTACCCGGCGTATCACCAGCTCGCCAGGCAGCCGCGGCTCCGCCGGCTGCACAAGGCCCACGCGCAGCTTGACCTCGCGCAGGTCACCGCCGAGCTGGAGGGATGGTTCGAGGCCAAGGCGCGGGCCAATGACGAGATTCGCGAGCGCGTGCAGCGCTACGACGGCGTCCCCGACACCGACTATGGACCGATCATGTTCGCCCGCACCCTCTTGCCGCTAGTGCAGCTGCCGCCGGCCGGCGCGTGGGACGATCGCCGCCGGCCGCGGTTCGGCGTCGATCCGCGGCCGTTGCCGAGCCCCGCTGACGCCGCAACGATCGCGCTCAAGCGCTACTTGGCGGCCTTCGGGCCCGCCAGCCGGCGTGACATCGCGGCGTGGGCCGGCGTACCCCAAGCCGACTTCGCTCAGGCGCTGGCGCGCGTGTCGACTGTCTGCTTCCGCGACGAGAAGGGCGTCGAGCTCCTCGACCTGCCCAACCTCCCGCTGCCGCCCGCGTCGACTCGGATGCCGGTGCGGTTTCTCTCGCGCTGGGACCAGGCAACGCTCGCCCACGCCGACCGTGACCGGATCATGGCCCCGGAGATCCAAGCGCTGAAGCTGGGGCTCGCCGGCGACCAGACGGTCACGGTCGATGGCCGGATCGTCGCCAGCTGGCTTTGGCGGCGCGCAGGCGACCCGGTCGAGATCGAGATCACCGCACACCTTGAACTGGCGCACAAGGCGCGCGACCGGATGGGGGCCGAGGCGCGACGGCTGGGACGGTGGCTGGTGCCGGAGGCACGAAAGGTCCACGTCACGGGCGTGTAGACGCCCTCCCTCGTCGCAAGGCGAGCGCCAGCTCGGTGGGTGTGTGGCCGACGAAAGCGGGCGTCGTGCTTTCTGCGTACGGAGAGCGGAAGCCGCAGCCTACGAGCGCGAGCGCCGGTCCAGGCGACGAGGCGAGTGGACCCCCGGTGTGTCGGGGAGGCTCAGGCTTCGTGCCTGGGGCTGCCGTCTACGTGACCCTCCAAGGGGCACAGGAAGGCCGCGTACCGGGGGTCCTCATCCATACCGCTACCCGGAGAACACCGTCGCAGAACCCTGGCAGTTGATTTGCAACCGCCTATCGCCGGCGGATAAACCCGGACGGTCAAAACAAGAGTCATTTCAATGTCCGCTTCGTAGTCGCTGGGTCTGCAAAAGCGAGCGTCGCGGTTCCCGCGCACTGGCGCTACGCCGGCTGAGCCTCGATCACCCCTCGGCCGATGCGCGTCGGCTGCCAGCCCGTGTCGCCGAGCAGCGCCCGCCACTGCTCCTCCGTGCGTTCGCGTCCGCCGGCGAGCGCGAGCATCAGCAGGTCCAGCCATTTCCCGTCGTCGGGGGCGTTGCCGGGCTCGATCACGTTTCCAGCACGATCAGCCGCTCACCCGCCGCCGCACGGACCGTCTCCAGAATCCGCCGTGCCGAGCGGTCGTCCCAGTCGTGGAGGATCGTCGAGAGCAGGTGGGCGTCGCCCTGCGGCACCGACTCGAAGAAGCTGCCCTCGGCGAACTCACAGCGGTCGCCGAGCGCCTCCTCGTCGCGCACCGTCTCGGGCAGGTCGAAGACGACGCCGCGCATCCGCGGGTGACGCTGCAGCAGCGCGAGAAGCAGCGAGCCGTTGTCACCGCCGACGTCGACGACCAGCTCATCGCCGCGCCACTCGACGCTCTCGAGCCGCTCGAGGCGGTTCTGCCAGCCCTGCGCCATCGCACGATCGAAGGCGGCGCGCTCGTGCGGGTGCGCCGCGAACCACGCCCAGAGCTCGCTGCCGTGGATGCGCGGGAACGACGGCTCGCCGCTCGCGTCTAGCGCCGCGACCGCTCGCAGCCAGACGCCGCCGAAAAGGTGGGCGAAGTCATCCCAGCCGTCGCGCGCCAGCACCTGCGAGGCGGCGCTGTTGCCAAAAATGCCCGGCTCGGCCTCCTCGAAGATGCCATCGCTCGCGAGCGCTCGCAGCACCCGGTACAGCGTGTCGCTGTCGGCGCCGCACCGGCGCGCGAGCTCGTGAATGCTCCGCGGGCCGGCCGCCAGCGCCTGCGCAACGCGCAGGTCGGCGGCCAGGGCGAGCGCGCGCGTCACGAGCGCACCCCGCAGCGCGACCCAGATCCTCTCCTCAGGGTTCATCGGCGACCAGCACGGACGGCGGCCACGACCCCGTCGAGTTCGTCCAAGAACGAGAGACCGCCGAGCTCCATCGGGCGAAACGAGAAGGCGCCATGCCCGTCAAGGCGGATACGTCGCATTGCGAAAGCGACCTCCAGGCGGGCGCTCTTTGTGAAAGCAGGCGGCATGATCAGAAGATCTCTCGACCCCGCCCATAGGAGCGCATATGTCCGCATTTATCATCGTCGAGACCGACATCCACGACCCCGACCAGTACGAGCACTACAAGGCGGCTTCTCCGGGCGCCGTCGCGGCCGGGGGAGGCAGGTTCGTAGTCCGGGGCGGCGAGATTGCCGTACTCGAGGGCGATTGGAACCCTCGTCGGCTTGTGGTGCTTGAGTTCAAGAACCTCGACGCCGCCAAGCGGTTCTACGCCTCACCGGATTACGAGGAGGCCAAGCGCCTCCGTGAGGGCGCCGCGCGTCTCAACATGGTTGCCGTCGAGGGGGTTGCCTGAGGTCGCGGTCGTCCACCTTGCGGGCGTGCCCGCCGCGACCATGGCAAGAGCTGCGCCGATTGTCGGCAGGACCGCATCGCTCGCGCGTGCGCGGAAAGACGTCCTGTGTCAAGGTCGGGGGTGTTTAGCGACTGGCGGCTTGCCGTCAAGCGCTGGCGCGCTCGGCCCTCCGGGCCACCGTTGAGGTGACGTCCGCGCCTGCCATTCGCTGGGTGGCGGTGAGGTCGGGCCGGGGGCCCGACGGGGTGGGGATGGTGACGGTGATGTGTTGTTGCAGCCCGGTGTGGCGCTGCGGGTCATACGGGGTGCGGTTGTGCCAGCAGCGCCAGATGATGCGGCTCCAGGCACGGCCTAGGGTGCGTAATGCGCGGCGGTGGTTGTGCCCCCGGGCTCTGGCCGCGGCATAGCGGGCAGCGGCCCATGGGTTCCACATGCGGGTGCTTTGGGCGAGGGTCGAGAGCGCGTTGCGCAGGCGCTTGTTGCACGCCCAGCGGAACTGCGCGTGCTTGCGTTTGCCGGACTCCTTGGCGACGGGGGCCTGGCCGCCGTCGGCGGCGATCGCGTCGCGGTGTGGATACCGGGCGCGGCAGTCGCCGATCTCTGCCAGCAGCGTGGCGGCGCAGATCACCGAGTCGCGGCTGCGGAAGAAGCTGCGGAAGATCTCCCCGTCGGGATGGGCGTCGAGCGCTTGGGAGATCTCTGACTCGAGCTCTGCGATCTGCGTGACCATGATCTGCAGCGTGGCGACCAGGCGCACCACGACCGAGCGTCGGGCGCGAGTCTCCACTTCGCCGGCGCGCCCGGTCGGAGCCGAGCGCAGTCGCTCAAGCAGCTGCCCGGCAGTCTTGTGGCTGCAGTAGTGCTGGGCCTTCAAGAACGCGGCCATGCGCTTGTGACCTAGTCCCCGCGCGTCGGCCGGGCTGGGATAGCGGGCCAGGAACGCGAGCGAGACCGGGCTATCGATCGCCGAGAACAGGCCGACCGGGCCCGGCCAGAACCGGCCAAGCTCGGCGCGTAGCTGGTTGGCCAGCGCCACCCGCGCGCCGACCAGATCCTCCCGGGCTCTGACCAGCGCTCGCAGCGCCTTGGTCTGATCGGAGTCGGGCTCCAGTACCCGGAAGCGGTGGTTGTCGGTGCGCGCCAGCTCGCACAGCACGAACCGGTCGAACTGATCGGACTTCCCGCCCGAGGCGCGGAAGCGATCGCGCGCCGCCTTGACCTGGTTGGGATGCAGCGCCAGCACCCGCACCCCCGCTTCCAACAGCCGGTCGACCAACAGGCCATCCGGCCGCTCGATCGCCACCAGCTCAACGTCAAAGCACGCCAACGCCCCGCACAACGCGCTCACGCCATCCTCATCGTGCGCGAACGTCCCTGCCAGCAGCTCCTCGCCGGCCGGGTCCTCGATCAGTACCTCGTGCTTCTCCGAGGCCCAGTCGATCCCCGCGCAATTGCCCATCACTTACCTCCCCACAATCGGACCATTCGACAGCGCCCCGACCCGGAGGTACCGTTGCGGGTGCTGATAGACAAGGCCCTCAAGTGGGGCTACGTCCTGTCGCCGCTCGCGGCACCTCACCACCGCCGGGAGGGGCCGGTCTTTCCATGGCCCTCGAACAAGGGCAAGCAAGCGAGGCCCTCCCCCGGCGGCGGTCGAGGCAATACCAAGCTTGCCCTATCAGCAAGCGTCCGAGGTCACGCTGGCCGACCACGGCATGCCTTTCTCAGTCTGGGTTGCTGACTGTCCCTATTCCCCAAATGCAGGGGCCTCCCTAAGACTGGTGGTGGTCGATCAAAGCAGCAATCGTGAGGTCGCTTGTCCGGCGTCGACCCACCTGAGAGCGAGAGACACCGCGCTTGCCCCGTGATCCGCCAGGGACACCGCACGGTCACGCTGGACGCTGGCCTGAACTTCCTCGAGTGAGCCCACGAACAGTGGCCCGCACCGCGCTGGACGGTCGAGCTAGACCCGTGGCAACTCGCCCGGACGCTTGGGTCGTGAGTAGGTCCCGGTAGTACATTCCGACGCATGGCAGGCCTCTGGTGTCCTCAGTGCGGGGAGCGGGTTCTCGATACGGGGACCTACACAATCGGCCAGCATCATGCGCGGAACCAACGCTCAACCTGCCCGCAGTGCCACGCTGAACTCGTCCGCCATCCCGACCTAGAGGACAACACGTGGACGGTTGACGATCCTACGCCGCCACCGGAAGAAGAACTAGGTGGGAGCGGCTAGCGGCACGCTTGGGCCCGGCCGGTCTCCCGGGCAGCGCTTAAGAACCTCGACGGGCGCGTAGGAGCGCAGGGGTGCGTCCCCGTGCTCCCGCGCATATGCCCGCACGTTTCGCCGGTCGCGAGCGAGTGGGCATGATTGCGGGCCGCAGCGAAATCATTACACCGTTTGAACCGCCCGACGATCAGCTTCGCGGGCTCGCCGCGCTCGCGTCGCGCCAGCGCCCGTCATTGCCGGTTTACGCTTCTCGTTTGGGCTACTTTCAGCGGCGTCCTCGCCTCGATCCGGCCAACGCGAGACTGCTGGTCTGGAACGATCTCGACAGCCTTGGCTCACCCGAGTGGGCGCCTCATGCCACGCTCTCACGACGGGCGCAGCTTCTCGCTCGGCCGGTGACGCCTGCCGTCGTCGGAGGCTGTCGCGTAACTCGCGGGCGGGCGGTCAATACCGATGGTTTGTCGGTTGAAGCACCACGGGCCGGCCGTTTCGGGTTAGGCGGCTGCGGCGAGCTGGTGTTTGTGGAGTTTGGTGAGGTTGTGGGTGGCGGTGATTAGTCGCCATTCGGAATCATCGCGAGCGGCCCTTACTATGTTTGCGGTGCCCGCCGCGGCGAGCCGCGGGACGCGGGTATCGTTAGCTTCCCGATCGGGCTAACTTTGGGGGTGCAGCGGTGATAAGGAGGACGCAGATGTCCATTCGTCGGGGCAGTTCGTGCGCGGTGCTCGTGCTCACAGCGTTGCTTGCACTGGCGGTGCCCGCGTTAGGGTCCTCTGTCAGCCCCGCTAATGCGAAAGGCGGCGGCGCTATACCGGCGGCCCGTTTCGGCTCAACGCCCCAGACGAGCTCCTCGCTGGCGGGCTACAGCCCGGAGTCCTCGCATTGGGTCGCGCGCGTATCGGAAACCACGACGATCGTCGTGCCGAAGATCAAAAACTGCGCCACCAAGAAGCAAGCGGTCTCCGCCGAGGTCCAGCTTTGGTTCACCGATCAGGGCAACTCGGACTTTGACCAAGCGGGACTGTTAATCGAATGCGTCAGGGGCAAGGCCCGCTACTACCCGTGGACCACCACAGGACGATCCTCACTTCAGGCGCACCCAGGTGACAAGGTCGTCATCACCGAGGACATCACAGCGCACAAACACACCGCCTCCGTCCAAGACATGACCCATAAGAGCGTGAAGTCGACATACACCCAAGCCGGATCCTTCAAAGGAGGTCCCTACTTCATCGGCCTGGTCGGCACGACGTCGGTGCCGGACTTCGGCACGATCAAGTTCTCCGCGTCGACGGTAAACGGCCAACCCCTAGCCGCCAGTAGTACCCGCTATGACCGCTACCGCAACTCCACGCTGCTGATCAAGACGACCAAATTGGCGGCAGCTGACGAGTCGTTCAAGACGATCTTCGAGCATCACTGAACGGACCGCTGCTCCTCGCCGAGCCCTCCAGCATCTAGCCTGATTCCCCCATTCCGGACGCTCGATCTGGTTCCCTGGCGGCCGAGCGGACGACTCCTTTGCGACGCGAGCGCGTGGCCAGAGCTTCGGCTCGAGCGGGATGGATCATCCACGATGCGACGGCAGGCCCTGCGCTGGGTCGCGCGCCTCACGCCGATCGATGCGATCGATGGGAGTAAGCACGGTCTCCGTGAAGACTCGCCGTGAGGTCGCGAAGGGAGCTGTAGATCTCGTCCGCGGCAAGGAGCTCGCTTGCGCTGTGCGTATTCGTGATCGCGATCGCGCGCATGCCAGCTGCGTGCGCCGCATCGATCCCCACCGGCGCGTCCTCAACCACCGCGCATGCAGCGGGCTCGACAGCCAACCCGGCTGCTGCAGCCAAATAGCACTCTGGATCGGGCTTGCCACGCGATACCTCATCGCCGCAGACCAGCACCCGCGGCACCGGCAGCCCGCAGTGCTGAAGGCAGGCGCGAACATGGCCTCGTCTGCCCGATGTGACGATCGCCCAGCTGCCCGGGTCGAGCGTGGCGAGGCATTCAACGGCGTCCGGCATCGGCTTGCAGGCGGCGGCTGCAGCCGCGAGGGCCTCATCAAACGCCCGCAGCCCAGACTCGAGATCAGATCCCGACGTTACACGACCGATGATGTCCTCCGGACGCTTGCCGTGCGCGTCCACCCAGATCGCCGACTCAGAGATCCCGCGCTCCTTTGCCCAACGCCTCCACGCCGAGCTATAGGCAGCGACTGAATTGACCAACACCCCATCCAAGTCAAACAGCCAAGCGCCCATCGCCTGATCCTAGATCCGCTAAGCCACGGCAGCTAGCGAGCGCCGCGCTAGCCCCGCTGCCATCGCTCGCCTCCTGCTTGAGACGCGAGCCAGTGCTCCCCACGCGGGGCAGCCTGATCTCAATCGATCGTGGCAGCGCCTGACTCAGAGCCGCGCGCGGCGGTAGCGGCTTTCCTCCACTGTCACGCCCCATAGCTCGTGTTGGCGTCTCCCGCCGTCGGGTATCCATCCGTCGGCACGGTAGAAACGCTGCGCCCGCTCGTTGCCAACGAGAACCCAAAGGATCGCCTCGCAAAAGCCCTTCAGCATGAGCCGATGGCGGGACTCAGTCATCAGCCGCTGACCGATGCCGCGACCCCAGTGGCCGGGATCGACATAGAGCGCCAGTAGCTCGCCCCCTCGCTCGCTCGCGTCCTCGCAGCCGCCGATCGTCGCGAACCCACGGATCGTGTGCCCCTCGAGCGCGACGACAGTCTCGGGCCCGTCGCCTACAGGCCGGCCCAAGGTGTAGCGCGCGGCGCGATCCTCAGGTCGCAACCCCTCCAGGTACTCGTCAGGCAGCAGCCCGCGGTACCCCTGCTGCCACGATCGGACATGCACCCTCGCAACTTCAAGCGCGTCGGTGGGCTCTGCCGTCCGGACCGTGACCACAAGCTGAGTGTGG
Source organism: Solirubrobacteraceae bacterium (assembly GCA_039583645.1). Taxonomy (GTDB): domain Bacteria; phylum Actinomycetota; class Thermoleophilia; order Solirubrobacterales; family Solirubrobacteraceae; genus Palsa-465. The sequence continues at coordinate 58,120 of JAVKSP010000001.1, read as the reverse complement.
CGCCCGTAACGAACTCACGCTCGCTTTCCTCCCACGATCTCCTAGGCGCTGCGCGCGCTTTGCGACGCACGAAGCATCTAGTCGACGATTCTGCGGCAGATCCCGCCCTTGGTGCGCCGGGCACTCAGGCACTAGGCAGGCGGCATACACTGGGATTCGGGCGAAGAGATGCGCCGACACGGGCTAATCGCTAGCTTCACCGCTCTGGGCGTCATGATGGCCGCTGGGAGCGGAGTTGTCGTTGTGACTCAAGGTGCGCAGGCGTCAGCGTCGGGTCCGGCGTGTGATCAGCATGCGGCCATTAACGCGGTCTCGTCTACCTCGCTGGGGCAAAAGATGGTGGAGGTCCCCCACTCGACCCCTTGGGCGATCACCAACCTCTATTGCCACGATGTAGCCGGAGCTGGTGGCAGTGACATGACTGTGCTCTTTGGCTGTTGTACGACAGGAGCACCAACGCCGCTGGCGATCTTGCGTCCGAGACATGGCCGGTGGTATCTGAGCTACTCCAGTTGGAAGCCGCTTGTCTACCGGCTTACGTTGAAGCACAGGACATTGATCGAAAAGCGACCGGATTACGACCGCGGTGATCCGCTGTGTTGCCCGGACGGATTCACGTACTGGAGCCTGCGGTGGAACCGGGCCGGCTGGACGGTTAGACGCCGCTAGCTTGCCGCTTTCGATCGTGCTGACCCCGCGATAGCCGCGTGGGCCCGGGCGCGTGACGAGACGCGTGCGTGGGCGTAGCCTGAACGCAAGGGAGGTCATTCCACATGCGACGAATGCCCCCCGTGCTCGGCGGTCTGGTGGTAGCGGCAGTGCTAGCGGGGTGCGGTGGCTCAAACACGGGAACCGTGGTAGGCGGCATCGTCTATCGCGGCCGCTCGTATAGCCCCGGGTACCAGCCCGGATTGGTGCAGGTGGTGCAACGCGGCCATGTCGTCGCACATGCTCAAATGCAGCGGGGCGAGCGATTTCACTTTCGACTCGCGCCCGGCTCCTACATGCTCTTGACGTCTCGGGCGTGTAGGCAAATGGTGCGCGTTCAAGCGGGCAGGATTAGCCGAGCCGATGTCACCTGCGTCTTTCACGGCTCCGGCATGGTTGGTGATGCTCGGGTGTTTGGGACAGGGAGATCGTGTGGTGGCCCAGCCAACATATGCGGCGGGATAGCGGGAACTGTTTTCGCTCGCGACGCGCGCAGCCGAGTGGTGGCCACGCGGCGACTGGTGAAGAGCCGCTACTCATTTCTCCTCGCTCCTGGCCGGTACACATTGGTGCTGAGGTTCGAGAAAGGCGGCTCGCTGACGAAGACCATCGTGGTGAGAGCGCATCAATCGACCAAGAGCGATTTCTCCATCGGGTTTCCCTAGCTGCGCTTCCACAAAGGCTTACATCCAGCAGTCGGCGGTCACGACGGTACGCAGCTCCCTTCTGGTGGGGTGCAGCGCTCTCGCGGACGCTCGCTTTGGCCTTCTAATCGGCAGCCCTCGGGACGCTCGCTTCGCGACGAACGCACGTTCCAGCGTGTGAGGGTCGTCAGTTGGGCAGGAACACGACGTGGCCACGGAGGCGTTCGACCTCGTCGCCTACCGAGCCACGCTCTCGCAACATTGAGACGCAACTACCGCGCGACCGTGGCTAGCTGATCGGTCACGTGGTCCGATGGTCGCGGGGCGGGATGGCACCGTCGGCGCTGACGACTGGCCCACGCACCATGCGGTATGCCTACGCCGCGCCTACGGGCGCCTGCGCGCAAGCTGCATGTAAATCGAGTTCCCCCCGTCGTAAGCAACGGAATATGTCGTGCCCGCGCCAGTCGTGCACAGATAGGTATCTCCCTGCTGGTAGTGGCAGGTGACGTTGGAGACGCCTTGGTTGAAGCGTTTGGCGTTAGCGTCCTTTGCCGCTGCAGCGGTGCCACAGCCGTCGAGCACAGGGACACCGCCGTTTAGCTGGCTCTGCACACAGCTGGCGACTTGTTGATCACTGAGATGCCCGCTCGCGCTGACCACGAGGGCAACAACGACGATTGCCACCGCGATCGCGGCGAGCAACCCGCCGATGATCAGCCCTCGATTTCGCGGTCCGCCTCGCGGAGTCGGCTGCTGAGCAGACATTGGACCACGGAGTAGGTTACCGCGCAGATTCCTAGCTTCTTTATCTATGCGCGCACTTGACGCTAGCCGGTCGGCGTTAGCCGGGTGACCCTGCTCTGACATGTCGCTGAGCGCGTCGGCACGGTCTTGTCCGCGTGCGCGAGCAGGTGACCGTACACATCGACGGTGGTCGCGATGTTGCGATGCCCGAGCCGCTTCATCACAAGCACCAAGCTCACCTCGGTGGCGCCGCTCGCGTCAATGGTGTAGGCGGCTGCGCAGTGCCGGAGGTCGTGGAACCTCAGCGCGTGAAGGCGATGCGGCTTCGGCCATAGGCGTCGGGATAGTCGGCTGCCACGCCCGCTCGTGGAAATTGGCATGGCTGACGGGATAGCCGCCAGGGCTTGTGAACAGCAAGCAGCGAGGATCGCGCCAGTCCTTTACGCGGTCAAGCAGGGGAGCGCCCCGCCTTTCGGCGCCAGCAGTGCGAGCCCCCGTATGCGCGGAGAGCGCGACGCTCGCTTTCCTTCTCTCAGGGACAGGATGGTGACGCTTGCTTCGCGACGCGAGCGACAGCAGTCAGAACCCCATGTCACGACTATTGCGCGGGTGCCTGCTTGGCTGCCGTCTCGTGCGTTCGTGCCCCGGCCTTTTGGGTGACGGCGTCGGCGATGGGGTGTTAACGTCGCTTCACTTCCCTTTGCCTGTCCGCTTCGTGCCTACGGGGTTTACGACGGTTAGCAGTGGATGCCGGTAAGGCGCTTGGGTGGCAGGTCGTGGTCCTGGGTGCGGTCGCGGTGTGTGATCGTCTGACTCGGGTACCAGTCGAAGCACTCGCTGACATCCGTGGCAGCTTGTCTTCCCTTGGCGGTGTGGTTTCGCGAATGAGCCTTGCCGGCCTGGTACCTGCAGGGCCACTCGGCTGCTGTCACAAGGAATCGGCTTCCGTCAATCTCTGTTAGGTGGCTGGTGTAGCTGATCGTTCCGAAGGCGAGCTACTGGCCGAGGTGGCCAGGGGTGACGATGCGGCGTTCGCGGTCGTTTATCGCCGGTATTTGCCGGTGGTGTTGCGGTGGTGCCTGCGAGAGACGCGCAACCGAGAGCTGGCTAGCGATCTCTCGGCTGAGGTGTTCGCAGCGGCCTTGATCGCGGCGCGACGCTATCACCCGGAGCGCGGGTCGGTGCTCGCATGGCTGCTGGGGATCGCGCGGAACAAGCTCAGTGAGAGTCGCAGGCGCGGACGCGTTGAGAATGCTGCCCGGCAGCGTCTTGGCTTGGAACGCTTGGCGATTACGGACGCGGACCTTGAGCGGGTGGAGGACCTCGTCAGCCTGGACGACGGGGTCCTCACGCGGATTGCCGAGCTTCCGGAGGATCAACGCAACGCCATCGTCAGCAGGGTCATCGACGAGCGGCCCTACGACGAGATTGCATCGGAGCTCGCATGCTCGGAATCGGTCGTTCGTCAGCGCGTTAGTCGTGGTCTGAAGAACCTGAGAGCAAAGGTGGAGGAGCGATGAGGAGCACTTACTTTGAAGACGTCGAGCGGGGTCTGCGAGCCGCTGCTCGCCATCAGGCCCACCTGCCGTGGTATCTGCGCCTCGGGCGAGGCCATCGCCGTGTCCTGATTGTCGCCTTCGCCGCTGTGGTCGTAGCGGGGCCTTCCCTTGCTGCTGCCGGCGTGTTCGAATCCGGCCTGCAGATCATCTCGTCGAGCTGTTCCGCGAGCGGCAGTACTGGGAGCGCTTCGTCCCACAGCTCGTGCACCTTCGTTTTGAGTGACGGACGACGGTTTCTGTGCGCTCAAGGGTTTGCGCTGTCGCATCCGACGGTGGGCGACATCTTCCACTCGCGGACATGTACCTCGCTGCCATCCTCCAGGCCCGCAGCGAGCGCCCCGCCGGTGCTGGCTGGGATTGTCGCCGCGCGCCAATGCCTACTCGAAGACGGCCTCAAGGTGCACGGCGGAGCGGTCCCGACGCCGAGTGCGAATGCTGGAAAGAGCCCCGCCGGAGAACTCATCGTCGCCAACCACAGGACTGGCGCCATCACCGCCTTCGTCGGCTTCTATGCCAACGCCCGCCAAGCCCAACAGCGTGAGCCATATGTCGCGCGCAACGCCAAACGCCTGGGCGGGCAGGTACAACGGCTGGGAGCTGTGACGGTACTCTGGCTACGGGCCCCCGCTCCGCAGTTGCGCAGTCAACTCGTCCGCTGTGTGTCCTAATACCGCTGGGACACAACCCGGAAGCGCGCGTCAGCATCCTCCATTACACGGGTTCTGTCACGAAGCAACCCAGCGTTACAGACGGTCTGCTTCGACGCCGACGCTACTGTCCGATTGGCGACGATCGATGCTCGGCGAGCAGCGACTCAGGCGGATCTGGGGCGGTTGCTTTCGCCAGCGGTTCAGCCGTCGAGCGCGCGCCTGCTTGCGACGGAACCGCTATTGCGCCGAGTCGCGGTGCCGGAGGCCGATCCGGGCAGCAGCGCTGTCTGCGCGCTGTATCGTCGTGGCATGTCGAGCGATTTCTTTGCTCGTCCCCCTCGGCCTTCAGAGGAACCGCGTCCGCGGCCGCCGTCGCCTCCGTGGACGGGGCCGCCATACGGCATGCTGCCGGGCGTCGCGCCGGTCGAGCTGGTGATCGCCAGCAACGCGAAGGCGGCGGTGTTCGTTGGCCGTTGCTCGGCATACCCCACAGGATTTGAGCTCGAGGTTCGGGTTCTTTTGGCTGACGCGGAAGACCTGGACCCGTCACTCAATGGTCCTCACCACTTCCCGGGCAGAGGCTCGAACTATGAGGAGATGCTGAAGTTCGGCGTCGAGTTCTCCGACCGGCGCAAGGCGACTAATGTCGGCGGGCATGGAACGGGAGCGGGAGAGCCGGAGGAGCCAGTGCTGTGGTCAATGGGAGGTGGTGGCGGCGGCGGTCGTTGGCGTCAGGATTTCTGGGTATGGCCACTCCCGCCCGCTGGGCCGCTCGCCTTTGTGTGCGAATGGCCGGCGGCTGGTATTGCGCTCAGTCGCGTCGAAACGGATGCCCAGCAGCTGGTCGATGCCGCCGCACGGGCCGTCGCAGTGTTTCCTGACGAGCCTCCGGCCGGCGAGCAGTCGCTCTGGTCCTCATCGAGACAGGCCTTCTCTCAGGGTCCGTCCTCCGACAAGCCCGACTAGCCCGAGCGCAGCGCGCGGCCAAACGCACGCTCGCGGACGCTCGCTTTCATGTCCAGGCTTGTCCTACTGGAGGCGCTCGCTTCGCGACGAGACCAGGCGCCACCGGCGGCGTCAGACCCTGCGTACGGCGACCTGTGGCATGAGCGCCCACGCCGGCTGGCGAAGGCTGTGGAGATCGTTCCAGACCCAGCAGCCTCGCGTTGGCCCGATCGAGGCGAGGACGCCGCTGCAAGCAGCGCCCGGACCGACTGTCTCGGGCGGCCCCGCGTTGTGCGTTGACAGGTCGTCCCGCAGCTCCGGGTTCGCCCCGTCGGAAGGCCGAACCGCGCCTCTTGTACATTCGCACCCACGGTGGAGCCAGCCTCACGTATGGCGCAGCGCATCCGCTTGAAGCTCTTTCAAGTGCTCGGGCTCAACGTTGACGGCAAGGCCCGTGAAGACATCGGACGCCAGCTCGACGAACTCTTGCCGATGGTTCCCGAAGATGGCGAGGTTGCTCCTGTCGAAGACACAGCCGATCCTCGCGTCCTCCTGCTTTCGGGCGACGTTCTTTTCACGTTTGATCTCGATCCAGAGGATCGTCGGGTGCGAGTGTCGAGCGTTCGCGCCTGTCCGGTTGAAGTCGAATACCGCCGCGGTGAATTCGACGCCCGGAGCGTTCTGCCCGGGAAGCGGACTATCTGGAGGTTTCGCCTTCGCCGCCGGGACGATTGGCTCGAAGTCTCTGGTCGCCTCGATGACTACGGCAGCCCAGGGGACGACGCCGAACGCTTCGCACGCGCGCTCGCCCGGAAAGCCGGCTGGGACGAATAGTTCTCCTCCTGCCGCCAATGCGCAGCTGCCCGTTGCGCCTGCCCAAATCGCCGGTCATCGCCCGCAAGCTACAAACATTCGCGGGCTGAGCCGAAGGGACTTCGGGACACCGATCTAGGCGGGTACGCAGGTCGACGGACACCCCCTGGGGTCCTTCGGCGGCACCTTGAGCCTTGTCCTCAACGACCGCGGACCCCGCACGGAAGGCTCGAAGTCAAAACAGGCCCGCTCTCCGGCAACGGCAAGACGTTCAGCACCTACTTCAAGCGCCACTGACCCAAGGGCGCGGCGAACAGCCGCAAAGCCACGATCACGGAGTACCGCTTCGATCGACCAGCACCAGTCTCAGGGCGGCACGTGTATCTGACGAAATGGGGTAGTCAGCCATCCGGGCCACGAGAGGACTCGTCGCGGGCCAGCGTGCCTTCGGACGCTTGCTTTCCGCGCACGCGCCGCAGTCAAACGGACGGTTGCAACGCGACGGGTGCGGCACATTGGGAGCCGGGTCCGGTTGTGCAGTCGGGCAGGGTGGCGCGACTCGAAATCAGCCGTGTCCGCCTCGGTGTCGCGCCGCCCTCTCGCTAGTCGAGGTAGCTGACGATGTCGCTGCAGGGAGCGCGCTCGAGCGGCGCTTTCTCCTGGCGTGGCCAGCCGAGGTGGATGAGCGCGACGAATCGCTCGTCGTCGCTGATTCCTAAGGCGTCGCGACCTTCCTGTGTCCGCAGCACGTAGGGCGTTCGCCAATAGCCCGCCAGCCCGCGCCCGTGGGCGCCGAGCAGAAGCGCGTAGGCGGCGCAGGCGGTGGCGCAAAGGTCCTCTTCATCTTGGACCGGATCGTCCGAGCGCACCTGAGTGACAGCGACTAGCGTGGGGGCGCGGTCGAGCTTCGCGGCGGCTCCGGGCCCGGCGGCTTGCTTAACCCGCTGCAGCGCGCCACGGCCCAGCACGCGGAAACGCCACGGGTTCGTGAGATGGTGGTTCGGCGCCCACCGCGCGAGCTCCAGCAGCTCATCCAGGAGCGAGCGCGGAAGCGGCTCGGAAGCGAAGACCTTGTGGGTCCGCCTTCCTCGAATAGCCTCTTCGACGTTCATCGCCCACTACGGTAGCCGCGCGCTTTGCCTCCCGCCGCATCCTGCACTCGGCACGCCGGTCGTCTGCGCAGCGGCCCCCGGGACACCTGCTTTCGTCTCCGACACAGCATCGATCAGATGACCGCTTGGCGACGAAGACGATCGTGAGCCGTTGTGCAGATCAGCTTGACGCCGAGCAAGCGAGTTGTCGCCATTGCGGTCGTGCGCGTCGCCTCTGCCCAACCTACGAAAGCAATCGCTCGCATGGCCCGCTTTGGGCTCGCCGTCGGCGCGGCAGAGCCGCCACCACCACCATCCCTTTAGTCGGAGGGCGACCCGACTCGGGCAGGCAGGGGGCCGAGACGACTTGAACTCGAACCCCACAAACCGGTCGCTCCAGGCGGTCGACGCTTCGTCGCGGAGCTCGATCATGTAGGCGTGCCCGGCCTTGAGGTCCCCTCCGGTGTCGTCGTCGGGTGGCGAAGGGCGTCGGGAAAGCTGCCTTCTCGCTACTCGTCGTTCTTCGGAGGCTCTACCACGATGTCTAGCTCACCGGGGCCAGGCTCTTTGTCGTCGGATGGGGCTAAGGCCTCGCTTTCAGGGCTACGAACCAAAGGTCGCGGTGGCGGGAATTGCACTACTCGATAGTTGAGTCTGACCGCACTCCCAGCCTTCGCCCCTGGCATGCCGATCGCATCTACGGGCGTTCTACCCCGGTCCGCATCGATCACTCCCAGGTGAATGAGGACTTCCCGGAGGGCATTCACATCATCCTCTTCTGCTTCATGGAGGCCCATCCCTTTCGCTAAGAGCTTCCCGTCAAGGATGGTCTGGAGTTGGCGCGGGTTGAGCTGACCAAAGTCAGAGATGCGGGCGTTGTCTCGGCGCTTGACCAGTTGGAGTGCCGCGAGTTCTCCGACCTCGCTGATGAACTGGGTCTCGTGACTGTTGACAATGCCAGCGCATGACCAGTCAGGTAGGTGGTTGGGATCTTTAATCACGTGGAAGAGACCTAGCCAGAGCAACTGCTGGTAGGTCAGACGCGTGGCCAGCTCGATGAGTCGGTTAGCGTGCGCGGGCGGAATATCTGGCCGTTTCGTTATGAACGTGAGTAATCGTCCGAGCGCTTCCGCTTTACGGCGGTCGTAGTCGTCCTGAGCGACTTGGAGCAGATGCTCCAATGTCTCTTCTGCCGCCGTTGAACCATCCTCGCGCCGGTCTGTGAAGAAGCCGTCGTCTCGCACGCCAGGACCGTTCTGGACAAGATCGACGATTCCCCGGGCTGCCGTTTCGTATGTGATGCGGATTCTCTCCTGCTGGCGCGGACCCAAGACCCGCGCAGCGAACTCTTCGGCCGATGTCGCGAATACCCGGTCGATGCCTAGCTCGTGGAGGAGCTTCCTGGTCGTAGCGGTCACCGCCGGCCCGATCAGAGACCCGAACGGCGGAAGGAGCAGCGCGCCACCAATCGCTGCTGCCGATCCGGCAGTCCCTGCTACGAGATCTGCACCCTTCGATGCGGCGGTCTGACGCGTGGTCGACCGGCGCGTAAGCCTCTGCCAGAAACTGATCAGTCGTGCTCTCAATTCGGGCTCAGAAGAACCGCCGCTTCCTCCGGACTCACGAGGTCTGCGCATCCCACTCCGGCTTTCGCGGGGGGTTACAGAGTCGGGTGGCGCTGGGCCACCGCTACCACCTGGTTCGACGCCGACACCGCCGCGATCAGCACGAAGAAGCTGACGCTGAGGACCTCATTGATGCTTCCCGCATTGAAGCTGCGCATACCGCGACCCCCGCCCGTCGATACAAGACGTCCCGCCACCACGTAAGTGCGAACTGGGCGTTTCTCTTGCGGCAAAGCGATCGCACACCCCGCGGACCCGTAGATGTCGGTCAGGAGCCTAAGCGATCACGTGCTCATCGCCGGGACGAGCGACGAAAGCGATCGCGGTGGCAGTGGCCCCACTTGGGTCGCTGGACAGAATGAGCGAGCAAATTTCAATGAAATGGAAGGTCTGGATCTACGGTCGGAATCGCGTCCGAGGTGAGTATCGGACAGCCCCTACCGGCGGCTTGTACGCCTTGGTTGGATCGAATGCGCCTTCGATTTCCGGGAATCGGTCGGCGAAGCGGTGAAGCACTGCTCGCACGCTGGCGCGCGTACGACGGAGGAAACGGATGAGGCTTACAAACTCGCCTTCGGGATTGAGGGTTATCTCGATGGTCGCACCGCGGTGCGCTTGCATCACGGCTGGCGGCTTGGTGAAGGTCCACGTCTCGACGTGGCTATTGGATTCCACCTCCCCCCAGACCGGAATGGTCTGCCAGCCCGTTGCAGGGGGAAACGTTGGCCCGACCGTGACGGTCTGCGCTGCCGCTACAAGGTGTAGCTTCCGATGCTTGTCGATGTTGTGAAGCTGGTTGAGTTTTCCCAGCCAGAAGCGAGTCCCGGCCCACTTGTCCCGCCGAGTTATGTACGGCTGCAGGTGCTTGATCGCCCGCTGGTCGCGATCGCCGAGGAGTCGGATGCGGTTCTCGCCCCACTTTTTGAACCTCGCGGGGCTGTCGTAGATGGGGAACATCGGGACACCCTCGTGTTGGGAGGGCAGGTTGCCTCTGAAGTGCCGAACGTGCAGCTGGTAGCCCAGATGGTCGAGAGCGGATCGCATGTCGAACATGATTTCTCCCGCCCACAGCAGCCAATCAGGATCGACCTCGGGAAGCTCGCCCAGATAGAAGCGGTATTCCAATCCACGCCGGCGTCTTTCGGTCCGGACGGGCCAGGGTTGGCTTGGCGGCCAGATGGCTTCGATCTCCTTCTGGAGCATGTCCACTTGGCGTTCGGCTCGCGAGAACTTGGCGAGCGGCCCTTCGAGACTTCCAGCCACCCCTAAGCGCCCCCCCGCGGGGTCGATGAGCGCGAGCATTCGAGCGAAGAAAGCGAAGGTCGGAGCACGAGGTCGTCGGCGGAAGCCACGATTATCACGGCTTCGCCGAGGCGGTCATTGAGCGGTCTTTGATGTGAGACACGAAAGCGCTCGCGCAATCACCGCAGGCGAGTCGTGGGAGATCGCGCTTAAGGGGCTCCGGGACGTAGCTCCGACATCACTTCGTACGCCCAGTTCCGGAAGTTGGGGAAGATCCGCAAAAGGAGCAGCGCCTGGTCACGATCGACCACATCCAGCGCTGGGTGCCCTCCGTCGTTGCGCGCCACACGGATGATCGACGCGACGCTGCCGAAGTTCGCCTCACGCTGCTCGCGTAAGCGCCTCGAGAGCTTGTCGCCGTGCTCCTCCAGGTAGCTGTTGACGCGCCGGAGCAGCCTCAGCGCGGGCCCGTCTCGCAATCGCTCGATGTCCCTGGCCTCGTCTTCGTCGCTCTTGGCGATGGTCTCCGCGAGTACGAGGATGACGTGCTCAGCCGCTGCCCCAAGCATGACGGCAGAGGCGTCCGGCAGGTCAGCATCGAACGCAGCAATCGCTGCCCGAGGTATCGCGCCTCGACTTCATCGACTGGGTACCTGATCGCGAGCTGACCTACGTAGTTCTCGGGGTCGTATACGTCGGGCCCACCCTTCTCGAGGTAGTCCCGGCCTATCTCGGTGATGCTCAGGAAAGGCCAGTTCTCGTTGCTTGAGTCCTTCCCCGGGACGAGGATGCCCGAGTTGATCAGCTTCCAGACGATCTCGCGGAAGCGTTGATAGTCAATCCGACGCAGGTCGGCACCGTCGCCCATAACCGGAACCCCGCGCTCCAGAAGAACGCTTGCCGTCTGTCGCTTGAACCCGAGGTACTGGTCGGGTTCCTCGCGCTTCAGTGACTCCAGCATCGCCTCGCGAAGCGCCACGCGCTCGATCGCTTCCTCGGCCGTCAAATCGTCATCTCCAAGGCCTAGAGCGAAATGCGTATACGCGCGCGTCTCTCGCCAGCGGCAGGTAGGAAACCGGCGCGTCCTCATCCACGCCGCCAGTATCCCGCGAGATTAGGGTTCTCGTCTCCGGCGCACGATCGAATTCGCCGCCCGCGCGAACGTCCGCCCGGCGTCGGGGCGCTGATGCAAGAGAGCGTCTCGCGGTCATCATCTAGCCTCTTCGAGGTGGCTGAGGGCTGGGAAGAAGAGCTCGCCGAGGAGGACTACCTGATTGGCTACGCGACCCCGGACGCGTATGGCGTTCCGTTGAACATCATCGGCAACCGCTCGGAGGAGTTCTTCGCGGCCATGGGGCGCATCGTCGGGCTGGGCGCGACCCTCGAGAACAAGATCCGTGGCTTCCTCCAGTACCTCGTCGGGCGTGACCAGCAGGCCCACACGGAGCTGAGCGTCAGCCGACTCATCGACATGGCTTTGAAGGAGCTTCACCGGCTCCCGCAAGCCGATCGTAAGTTTGCAGAGGAGTTCCTAGCTGAAGCAAAGGGCATCACGACCAAGCGGAACGACTACGTCCACAACCAGTGGCAAGCCAAAGGGGATGGTCGCTTCTACGGCTGGAGAATCCCTCTGAAGAAGGCCGCTACGGCCGTCGATATGGTGATCACGCTGGACGATATGCGTGCCGACATCGCCCGTCTCGTCGCACTGCTTGACAACAAGCGCCTACATCGAGTCCAGGGCCTCGTTTCCGGTGGGCAACACCTGACGTAGACCCTGCGCGATCGCTTTGTCATTCGGGCGCAAAGATGTCGGCCATCGCAATGGCGACCTAGGGGTCGTTAGTCGGCGCCGCGCGACGGCGTGCCGCAACCGATTCGGAGCATCAGCGCTACGAGGGGCGGAAGTCGAGGGCAAGTCCGAATGGGCTCCCCTCGGAGTCCCGACAGATCGCCGACCGCGACCCGGGATGGACAACGCTTCCACCCAGAGCCTTGACCTGGTGGAGCGCCGCGTCCATGTTGGTAATGGTGAAGTAGGGCAAAGAGACCGTGTCGCCGGGGCCGGTGCCACGCTCGTGGATCCCGACGTCGGGATCACCGTCGTGTGTCTGCCAGCCGCGGCCTTCGGCATCGCTGCGTTCGGCCAACTCAGCGCCGAGCAGACTCGACCAGAACCGGCGCGCGCGGTCGGGATCATCGGCCGGGAACTCGATCAGGGCGAGCTGTCTGTCCACAGCCGAGACGATAACGCCGGGCGAGCGCCGGGGATGGGGTATCGCGTGCCGGGAGCGCGCTGAGCCCTCAAGCGAGCTGGGCCGATGCGTGATCGCGGCGTTGGAGCGATCCTGGGCCGCGCGATGGGCGGCAGCGCGGGCTTGCACCGGTGAGCCCGCGAGCCCTCAAGGTGGCGTCACCGCCCCAGGCCCGCCGTGCACGCGTTTGGGCGAGTGCGAAAGCGCGACCAACGGACTCGAGCCCAGTGCGCCTGGTCTTGACGCACCGGCCGTGCACTGGCAGACCGCCCACGCTAGACGGAAACGTTTCCGGCGGAGTCCTCGTCCGGAATGGCCGTCTCGTGAGGCTGTGTCAGCAGCCGCAATCTCCGCGGTGCGGACCTCGCGCACCGGGGAACGTCACGACCGCTCGTGATGGTGCTGGGCAACGACCGTCTTCATAGGAGAATCGCTGTCGGGTAGGTCGCCGCTCAGTGCTCACCACCAAGCCCGCGACCGGGGCGGCCGGCGGCCGCAATGAAGGGCTCGATCAGGGCGGCCTTGGGGCGTCCGGATCTCCGTCAGTGGATAGCGTCTTCGCGTGGTTGAGGCTCTGTCTGTACTCAAGTGCCTCGGGCTCGTCGCTGTACTCCAGAAGCTCGCCCGCAAGTTCTATTAAGTGACGCTTTGCCTCTTCTGGCGTGGCATAGAAAAACTCTCGGCGCTTATTGACCCAGTTGACTCGTCGATCCGCCAAGCGGGCATGCAACTTAGTTTCAAGGCCCACGGCGTCATCGGAGAAGAAGAGCGCGTGTGTGTCGTAGCGGAAGGGAACTGAGGCGTCGCCCAGTTCCCGTACCCGCTCCGTAGGATCGATGCGACGCGTGAGACCGACCTTGATCATCCGCTCGCCAAACGCGCCGACGTTCGAGATGACGTACACATATCCCGCACGGACGTTCGCCACCCGGTAATCCACATCTTGAATGGCTTGCTCGATCTGCGCGAGCGTCTCGGTGTGCTCAGCCACAGCCTCATGTTTACCCTGCTCGATGAGCCGCTTGATGACGTTCGTGTAGTGCTCGTGCTCCTTCTCGAGCCGCGCACGCTCGCGCGCAAGCTCCTGTTGAACTCGACGCTCCTCCTTGAGCCGCTCGCGCTCGGCGCGTTCGCGTTCTTGCTCCTCGGCCCGCTTCTCCAAATAGTCAGCCGTAAGTTCGAGTTCTTTTACCCGCAATGCGTGATAGCGGTCGGAGATCCGAATGTTCATGGTCTTGCCAAGCCGGGAAATCGTCAGCTTGATCCGCGAGAGCCTCTCGATCGCCGAGTTCAGCTTGTAGGGCTTGAGACCGCGCACAAGATTGTCGGCCTCCGCGTTGTATGCGCGTAGCACCAGCTTCGAGTATTCACGCACCATTGCTCTTCCCTGGGAACGCGATCCGTTTACAGTCCAGTCTGTAGAAGCGAGTACCGCGCCGCCGTCCTTGAGGGCCATTACTTTGATCATGTCCTGCAGCCGCTTCAGTTCGGCTTGGTAGGCCACCGCGTCCGTCAACGGGTGCCGATACTCATAAAGACCCACCTCCTGAAGGAGTGAAGTTTCCTCAGTCACCACGACTTCCTCGCGCAGTCGGTCTAGCTGGGCGGCGAGGTCACGCTCCTGGACCTGGAGATCACTGATGACCTTCTCCGCCCGCGCCTTCGCATCGGCAGTCTCCTTCTCCACTACCGCCGCTGCTTGCGCTCGCTCCCGCTCGAGGTTGTCGGCAAGCGTCGCGGTTTCGGACTCGAGCGTGGCGCGCCGCGACTCTAGCTCTACAACTGAAAGTAGCCCCAGTCGGTCAACTCGTGCGCGCAGCTCGTCAAGTTGAGCTGCGAACTCTCTTGCACGTGATCTTCCCCGGAAAAGAGGGATGCGCTCAACAGATGCCCGCGGCGCGGCTCGCTCTCCGGCCTCAATATCGCTCGACACTCGAGGCGCTTCTCCAGATGGCGGCACCATCGGCAGAAGCATCCTATGGCGCGTGCTCTTGTCGGCGCAAGTGCGGCTCTGGACGGCACCTCGCCCGCCAGTCGCCCGTGCTAAGCCTGGCCTTGCGCGCGCCGCTCCTTTCGCCTTCAGAAGCACGCATCGGCCGCCGCGGCGTCGCCACGATCGCATTCAGCCTCCGGACGGTACGCGGCGCGCGATTGCTTCGGCGACCAACCGCTCACTTGGGCGTCGCTGAGGCTAGTGATTCGCCCTCGTCGCATTGCGAGCGCAGGGCCGGAGACGGTCGCCGTGATGAAAGCGAGCGCGAGGTCTGTGGCTCGCGGCGGAAGCTCGCGTTTAGCGGAGAGGCAATCCGACCCGGTGTTCGTTGCCGGTCGCTGGCTATGCCTCGGTGGTGGGAGCTGATGGTGCGCTTAGGCGATGCGCCTTCGCCGGGGGTTTGGGCCCGCTAGGGTCCGACTGCCATCCCGTCCGGGTGCTTCTGGCCCATGGCTATGGTCTTCGCGTCGGTGCCGTTGGGCTTGGCCTCGACGATCGTGCCGGCCTGAGAGTTGGCCCAGTAGAGGTGGCTGCTGTCGACTGCCACCCCGTCGGGATGTTTTTGGTTCGTGGCGATGGTCTTGGCGTCGGTGCCGTTCAGGTTCGCCTCGACGATCGTGCCGGCAGCGACAGAGTTGTCCCAGTAGAGGTGGCTGCTGTCGACTGCCACCCAGATTGGCAAGAGCTGGTTCCTGGCGATGGTCTTGGCGCCGGTGCCATCCCGGTTGGCCTCGACGATCGTGCCGCGCTCCTCGCTTGTCCAGTACAGATGCCCGCCGCCAACCGCGACCGCGCCTGGAAAGTCCTGGCGCTTGGCGATCGTCTTGGCGTCGGGGCCGTTGAGGTTGGCCTCGACGATCGTGCCCGCGTTCGTGTTGGCCCAGTACAGGTGGCCGCCGCCGACCGCCACCCCGTTTGGGCCGCCCTGGCCCCTGGCGATGGTCTTGGCGTCGGTGCCGTTCAGGTTAGCCTCGGTGATCGTGCGGTTTCGGTAGCTGGCCCAGTAGAGGTGGGTATTGCTGACCGCTATCCCTGTTGGGAGCTTCTGGCCTGTCGCGATGGTCGTCGCTTCCTTGCCGTTCGGCTTGGCCTCGACGATCGTGCCGGCGTTGTTCGTCCAGTACAGGTGGGCGCTGGCGGTTCTGGACGGCTCCGACCGCGCCGCCGCGCCACCCGCCCCACACACCAGCGCCAGGGCCGCCAGCAACAAAACACGCCACCCAGGCGCAGGCGACAACAAGCCACACTCACGTAACCCAGTCAAACTCATCGCCCTCATCTCGGTCTGTTGACGATCAGGTCGGCAGACTTCACGTGTGGGCCGTGCCACTCGCCGTCCGGGAAAAACACCGCTGTGTACTTGCCGGCCGGGAGCGGCGGCATGACATCGCGCTGACCGCTGGAGTCCCTGAGGCACAGCGGGGTCCAGGACTTGGAGCTCTTCGGTGGCTGATCCGCGGCGCGCTGCGAGCACTCTGTGAAGGTCGCGGACACCCTGAATCGGTAGACCGTGGTGCCGGGCCTTGCGAGCATCGCTTGCTCTCGGCTGCAGCCGACGAGGGAGAAAGCAGGCTCTTGGCTATAGCCCTCTGCAGCACGGAGCTCGATGGCATAAAGCCCATCTATCTTGCAACCGCGCATTAGAACCTTCGTGCTCGAGGTGTGGTTCTCGAACACCAGCTCGCCGCGAACAGTCCGGCCGCTAAGGACGTCGCGGTGCTTCAGGTGGATGGCCCCCGTGATGGCTGGCGGGTGGGGCTTCACACTCTTCCCGCTAGCAAACGCGATGGCGCCGAGTCCCGACGCGAGGATGACAGCAACCAGCGCGCCAGCGGCGACCGCGGCGCTGCGCTTACCGCGCTGATGCGGCGTTGCCTCCGTCATCCCACCCTCCTTTCGGCGACGTGCCTGGCCGCAACATAACTACGTCGCTCATACAGATCCAGCACACAGAGCCGAGGTTGCCTTCGGAGAGTCGGACAGACGAGGCTCGTCATTGCGGTCCGCGGGCCCCGCCGAATGACCGAACCGGCGCCCGCACTCTCACGCGGATCTCTGCGTGGCTGGTCGCCAAAAGCGCGACCACGCCGGCGAACGTCTTCGTCGCTAACCAGGCGCCAGCTCGACGGTGAACCACTGGCGAAAGCGAGCGCTGCGAACCCGCCTAGGCGCTGTTCGCCAAGCGTCAGGGTTACGGAGCTGATGATTTCTTCGGCGCGATCCCGACGGGATCGATTGGTGGTCGTGCGGCGACGAACAATCGGTCGCGCAGACCAGCGTTGGGGTGGCGGCGTCTAGCCGCTGTGCTGGCTTCCTCTAATCGATTGAGCTAAAGGCGGGATTGCCGCTGTTGCGGCTTTCGTGGGCTCAGTGGTGCTTGAAGTAAGTGCTGAATGCCTTCCCGTCGCTAGAAAGCGGGCCGGTTTTGACTTGGAGCGTCCCGCGTGGAGTTCCGAGATCGTTGCGTGCAAGGGTCGAGCTGCTGGCGCTGGAGCCGAGGGCGTGTCCGTGCACCTTGGTGTTTGAGTAAGTCAGTGTCCCGAAGTCCGGCACTCGCTCGAGGTGGTAAGGGGACCTAGCCCAGGGCTCGTCGCCGATCCACTCGTAAAGACTCCCGCCAGCGCCGCCGGCTCGTGTGACCTTGAACTTGTGCGTCTGGTCGGTAACTGAAACGGAGCTGCTCTTGCGGGAGAAGGCCAGACGCAGCACGATCTTGTCGCCCGGGTGGGCAGTCTTAGTCCGGTAGTTCTCGATGCTGCCGTTCGCCGTAAGTTGCGGCCAGTAGTGGGCCTTGCCGCCATCGCAGCCGATGAACAGTGCGGCCGCCTGGGGCCGACCGGCTTTGCCGACATAGCCGCCAAAGCTCGCCAAGACCGCCCGGTCGGCGCTACCGCATCTCAGCCTCGGCACCACGAAGGTGCTCGTCTCGGTGAACTGACTGGGCCCGTAGTCCGCCTCTGGGCTTTCGAACGTGTAGCCCGCAAGATTGCTGCACCTTGCGCAGCCAGAACTGACGCCTCTCACGGCCGCGTCGGCGGCACCCGCAGATAGCAGCGCCGCGAAAGCGAGCCCAAGCAAGGCCGTGGCAAGGGCGAGTACTGCCAAACGCTGCAGCGATGAACGAAACGTCATGGTCCACCCCGTTCCTCGACTGGCCCTATCACAAACCTATTAGACGCTCCACGTGGATAAGCGGTTGCACCAACTGGCAATTCGTGCCAGCCGCGGGTCACGGCTACGCCTCAATCGAGACGGCCGTGGTCTTGGGCTTCCTCTCCACCGAGGCTGCACGAGCCCTGGTCTGACTGTCACTCATCTGCTTACGGACATAGTCCAACCAACGGTTCAGTCATCGGACACGCGCTTCGCTTCGAGTCGCCGAAGAGCGCTACCAACGGAACTGGACGCCTCATCCAGACTCAAACACCCGCGACCAGGTAACACGCCTGCTCGCGTCGCAAAGCAGAAGTGCGGTCGACGGAGTCGGGGCGATGAAAGGAAGCGCCGTGGGAGCTGCCGAATTACCCGAAAGGAGAGCTCAGCCTCCGAAAGCCGGACACCTTGTTGCTCCATCCATCCGCGTCCTGACCGAACGTTGTGCTGTTCCTCTCCGTGCTTTGCAGCGGCGGGTCAGCCGGTCTCGGTTCTGGGCCAGGGTGCGTGTTCGATCATGCCGACGAGTTCCTCGCGTCGGTATCCGTGTGCGCGGGCGAAGTCCACGAGTTCGTTGACGCGGCGCAGGACGGCGCCGCGTTCGGGTGTGCCGGCGACAGTGATGCCGCGGCCGCGACGAAACTCGAGCAGGCCCTCGTCGCGTAGGGTGCGCAGCGCATGTAGGACCGTGTTGGTGTTGACGTCTAGCACTTTGGCGAGGTCTTTCGCGAGCGGCAGGCGCTCGCCTGGTTCGGCCTCGCCCTCGGCGATTGCGCGGCGTATCTCCGCCGCGACTTGGAGGTAGAGCGGTGTGGGCTCGGTAGGGTCGATCTTGCTTTTCCACATGGTGATGGCTAATCTAGCACCATTAGCGATGGCTTGGTGTGCATGCCGTGACGATCGAGACCTCTACTCCGCCCATCGCTTCACCCTTTCCGCCGGACGAGGAGGCCCTGTTTCCGGAGGCTCGGCGCCTACGGCGGCGGCGCTGGATAACTGGGACTCTGATCGCCGCGAGCGCGATCAGCGCGATCGTGGCGATCGTCGTGCTCGCCAGCGTAGGCGGCGGCACGACGCCGAGCTCTAGCACTACCAGCGCCGGGGTACTGCCCAACGGGCACTACGCGAGGCTTACGCTGGCCGGTGCGCTGGCCGTGGCCCCCGATGGTGTGCTCTACGTCACGGATGTCGCGCGCGAGCGCATACTTGTCCGGCTGCCCGACGGGCGCTTCCGCGTCGTCGCGGGTAACGGCAAGGTCGGCTTCTCCGGTGATGGCGGTCCGGCCGTGCGCGCGGAGCTCTCGGACGTGTCCGACCTGGTGTTCGCCCCCAGCGGCGCCCTCTACATCGCCGATGGCGGGCGCGTGCGGGTGGTCGGCCGGGACGGCATCATCCGCACAATCGTCGGCGACGGACGGCCAGCGCAGCCGGTTGCCAACGGCACCGAAGCGCGCTCGGCACCGCTCGGCTCCGCGCAGTCGATCGCGCAGCAGATCGCTATGAGCGGGAACCCGCTCTCGATCGCGCTCAGTCCTAGCGGACAGCTCTACATCTCGACCGGCGGCAGCCGCACGGCCCGCTCACAGATCCTCCGCCTGACCGGCCGCGACACCCTCGCTACGGTGCGAGCCGTCGTCCGCTCTGGCTCCTTGCGAGGCCAACAGGTTGGCGACTTCGGACCGATCGCGGTCGATGCGCGCGGCAACATCGACCTAGCCGGCTTCAACGGCTGGTCGGTCTGGCAGGTCGGGCCAGGCGGCGCCGCGCGCGAGGTCGGCCCGGGCTCCGGCGCACGACGCAGCGGCGGCGACTACTCCCTGCTCGAACGCGCGCCCAACGGAGCGGTGTATGCAGAGGACGGGCCAACCCTGCTGAGAATCATCAACCGGCGCCTCGTGCCGACCTTTAGATTCAGCAAGGTGATACACGGCGACTACTTCTGGCTGACCTACTTCGCCTTCGCGGCAAGCGGATCGCTGTACGCCGATGAGATTCCTGGCAACACTGGCTTCGAGGACCACCAACAGCTGCTCTCCGTGAGCCGCGGCCATACCAACCTCCTGTGGCAAGAGAACAACCGCGCGCCGAAATAGCAGCGCGCGGGCAACTCCACGCCCCCCGATTCCTCGAACTCGACACGGAGCCGCAGGAAGGCCCCTGCCCTCCCACATGAATCGACGTCGAGCACCCTCCCTCCCGAACTGCCCACCTCCTGGATCCGTCGCGAAGCGGGAGCGACTCGGCGAGTGCCTGGTCCAACGAAAGCAGAAGCCGGCCGCTGTCGCGCGCCGGCTGTTTCGGTCGGGGGACGGCGGTCGAGGTTAGGGTGGGCGGCGCAGGAGCCGGATGAGAATTTCGGCGTCCGGCACCTCGCCGCTTGATTGTTTGTCCTCGCGGACGGACAGCCAGTCTGCTTGGGCAGCTGCCCTGTAGAGCATGTCTTCGAAGGCGTCGAAGTCCTCGGCATGGCCCTCAGTCTCGACCAGCCGCACGCCGGGCCCTGCGGCCCGCGGGTGCAGTGACCCCGCGTACTTGTAGGTGACGGTCCCGTCTTCGCTCACGACGCCGGACTCGCCCCGACGCCGGGGTCCGCCTGGCAGGGGCGCGAAGCGCGGCGGAGCGGGCCGCTCGCCGGGCCGAACCGGCGCCACGCGGATCGTCACTTCGAGGGTTGGCTTCAGATGGACGGTATGCCCGAGCCATCCCGACTGCCCAAGCGCGTACCAGACGAGCCCAGCAATGCCACCATCGCGCCCGTGAAGTCGCGCGCGCCCCGGAGAGCCGACCGTCGCGGGGCCCCGGTAACGCACCTCCACTATCTCTTCCACGCGCGTTGACCTATCCATCAGCGCTGAAAGCAGATCCGCGCCCACCGTGCGCTCGCCATCGGGCGCGACCGGGTGGTCGGTGATAACTGGCCCAAGCGGCGTCAGATCGGGGCATGCGTGCGTCGAGCCGCTGTCGGTCACCAGCCCCGTTGCCATGTTCACGACGAGCACCTGGAATGGGTAGGAGACGAACGCCGGCTTTCGGGGAGACGCAGGCCGTGGGCCGCTTGGCCGGCGAGCTCGAAACTTGCCCTTGATCACGATGATGTAAGACGGCTCGTCGCTGAATACGATCGATCCGGTCGTCCGCGTGACCTCCTCCCGGGACCCGACGGCGTGCTGGATCAGCTCCGGATAGGGATCGCCGTGCCGCGTCGCCACCTGACGGGCGAGTTGCACGATCATGCTCTCATCGCGCACCCGCACGAGCGGCTCGGGCGCTCGGTTGCGCTGCTCAGCCACCATTCCAAACTACCCGTTGATCGATTGCACGGCCACCGCGCCAACATGCCCGCTCGCGTCGCCAAGCGACAGTCCGGCCGCAGTCGATCGCGTCAATGAATGCGAGAGCCCCGCTGGCCTTCGCGTTGAGCTTGAAGCGAAACGCGCCGCGGTTCAGTTCGAAATGACGGTGAACTTCTTGAACGGCTCGCTGAACGTCCAGACCGACCGTGTGCCCTTCGGAAACGAGGCGATGTCGCCTGCCTTGAGTTCGACGCGCTCACCCGTCGCCACGAGGTCGATAGCCACCGAGCCCTCTAGGACATAGAACGACTCGTCCCCGGGAAACAAGTACTCGTACCGCGCCGGAGCGCCAGTGCGCCAAAGGGACGCCTCGTGCTCATTGCCGTGAGAACCTTCGCTTCGAAGCACATGGTCATCGCCGACCTGCGAACCGTCGATGAACATCGGCTGATACTCGATCGCGTCCGCACGATGGACGACATACCGAGGCGCTGCAACGGCCATCACGCTCTCCTCTCGTTGGATCCCTTGACCGCGGACTATGAGTCCTCAACGACCGGCTCGCAAGGCGTTCGGCCGCAGCTTTCCGACACCTCACACTCGGCCGATGCCGCCGCGCGTGGATTCGTCGCGAAGGAGTCGTCCGCTCAAATGTCGGTCAACACGGCAAAGCGAGCGTCGGCGAGAGTGCCGCGTTCCATAAAAAAGGAGCTGCGGGTCGTCCTCACGCAGACAGCTCGCTGTAGCGCGGAGCGGAAGCGACCTAGCCGGCGTCCGCCTTCGGCGTGAGCCTAGGGGACACTGAAGAGAAAGCGGACGGTGGTGGTGCGATGAGCCCGAGCCCGGACTTTCTTGCGTTGCATCACCTGACCGTGCACCCGCTTGCCGTCACCGAGTAGCTCGATCGTGTACCGACCGGGAACGAGATGGAGCTTGAAGCGCGCGTGATGGAGCTTCTGGGTCGCGACCCGGCGCCCAGAGGCGTTGACCGCAGCCACGCGGTCTGAGGTCACGCAACCCGTGGGAGCCTCGCAGAAGCCGATTTTCCCCTTCCAGCAGTGGCCGGGGGCTGGGCCGCCGCACAGCTCGACGTAGCCGGACACGACTGCGGTGCGGCGCGCCGGGCGAGCCGCCGCGGAGGCGCCGACAGTGAGCCCCGCGGCAAGCGCTCCCAGAGCCGCCAGCACGATTGAAACGATCCAGGCCCTCCGCGCCATCTACCGCACACTACGCTCGCCAGCGCCGGTTATCACATACTTATCCACTGACCGCTCTTGGTCCGATTGGAGAGCAGCGACGTAGCATTGCTGCAGGCTGTTACCGGTGAACCGCTGAGCCATCTGGTGTCAAGTTTCGAGTGGGTGACATGGGACCCGCAGTGAAAAGCCTGCTGCAGCCCTTGGGACTCGTCGTAATCCTGTTTGTCGCTGTCTCCTGTTCGAGTGGTGAGCGACACGTCGCCTCGATCGTCCACGAGCCGATGCGTGTGGTGCTCCCGTCTTTCCGGCTCGGGCGCTGCACGCAGCAGGGCTGCTTCTCCGTCTACCGGGTCCGGGTGACCAACCGGGGCCACCAAGCCGTGTATGTCGAGGAATGCCGCCTGTCGGCGTTCAACAGCTCCGGTCGTCAGATCTCTCAAGCGCGGCTGGTAGTCGATCCCATCGCTGGCTTGTATGTCCCGCCAAGCAGCACCAAGGCGGGCTCGGGTGTTGCGATATGGCGGGGGATCGCCCGCCCGTTGATCTTGAAGTCCCGCAGCGCCGTGAGCTGCCAGGCGTGGGAGTGGCACGGAGGTCCACCCGTATAGGTCCACAAATCAAGGACGATCTAACAGCCCACGTCGCGACCCGGGTATCGGAGGACGGGCAGCTCGTACCTACCAGCCGGAAACCGGCTGGCGCTCCTTTTTTCCTGCCCGGATGGCGATCTGGCATGGTGGTCGAGACTCGCCCAGACTGCTGCATCGATCGAGTACAGGGTGTGATGGGTGAGGTCGTGTCGCGTAGTGTTTGTGTTCGATCGGGCCGAGGTCTGTGACGCGGATGTTTTTCAGGTGGATGGTTGCCCTCGCGGCCGTGGTTTGGCTGGGAGTTGGGGCCGCCGCCCTCGCTGGTGGGTTTGATCGCGGTTCGCCTACGGTGCCGCGTCCGACGGGCGTCCGCCGCGGGGCTTCGCCCGGGAGGGGAAGGCAGCGCCTGTGCGTGACCCAGGCGTGGTCTTCGATTCCGGATAACACGCTGAACGGTGTGGCTGCCGCCTCTCGCTCCGAGGTCTGGGCTGTGGGGGAGACTGCCGGCGGCCAGGCGCTGATCGAGCGTTGGAACGGCCGCGCGTGGGGGAAGGTGGCGAGCCCAAACCCGGGCGGCCGGTACTGCAGCGTTCTCAGCGCCGTCTCGGTTGCCGGCCGCGCTGATGCCTGGGCGGTTGGCTACTACAGCAACGGGCATATGCTCAAGACGCTGATCGCGCACTGGAACGGCCGCGCGTGGAGGCAGGTGCCCAGCCCCAGCCCGGGTGGCCCTCACGACGACAGCACCCTGACATCAGTCGCCGCTGCCGGGTCGTCCAGCGCTTGGGCGGTTGGCTCCGCTGAGCACGTCACCGGCTCGAATCCCCGCGACCCGCACGTCAACACCAAGACCTTGATCGAGCGTTGGAACGGCCGCGCATGGAAGCAGGTGGCCAGCCCCAGTCCGGGCGGCTCGCCAGGCTACAGCACCCTAGGCGGCGTCGCCGCTAGCGGCCCATCCGGAGCGTGGGCGGTTGGCGTCTATCGCCACATCAGCAACCAGAGGAGGACCCACCCCAGGACCCTGATCGTGCGCTGGAACGGTCGCGCGTGGAGGCAGGTGGCCGCCCCAAGCCCCGGCTGCTGTAGCGCCCTCAATGCAGTTGCCACCACGCCCTCGGGTGATGCCTGGGCAGTGGGCAACAAGGGTCATGACGTGGACCAGATACTGGTCGAACGCTGGAACGGCCGCGCGTGGAGCCAGGTAGCCAGCCCCATACCGCCCGGCTCACACGGCAGCGACTTCTACGCTGTCAGCGCTTCCGGCTCCTCCGACGCCTGGGCGGTGGGCGACTACGTCGTTGCGAACAAGGCAAACGTAGACCCGGCGCTCAACACGCTGATCGAGCATTGGAACGGCCGCGCGTGGAAGCAGGTAGCCAGCCCGAACCCCGGCGGCTCCGCCTGCTGTCACGGCGAGCAAAACATCCTTCACGCAGTGTCGGCCGCTTCGCCATCGACCGTGTGGGCGACAGGCAGCTTTAGCGCCGGCAGCCCCTTCGGCAAGCCACTGATCGAACGCTGGACCGACCACGGCTGGACAGCCACGACCGGCGACCGCTGAGAAAGCCTCGGCCAGCTGCGAGCGGCACAAGGGGAACTCCCGACGTCCCCAGCAGATCGACTCCCCAACCCAGGTCCTCACTGTCGCTCCGATCGATACGGAGCACCCTTGCTCCGCCAGTCGAGAGTGCTGAATCCGTCGCGAACCGAGCGTCAGCGTTGGGGTGCCCGGCTTCGGAAAGCGAGCGTGCCGCGCCGACCCCGGTGAGCCCCATGGCCTCGGCGGGAATGGCCGGACGCGGCAGGGGGCTGGTAGGACCAAGTGGTCTGGGGTAGAGCAAGCGCATGAGGTGCGAGGCGAGCGGCAGAAGGGTCGACCGTACCGCCACGGCCGGGTGGATGGCCGTCATCTTCGGCGCTGTCCATATCGTCGTTGTTCCCGTCCGTCGACGGAAGAATCTTTCAGAGGTGTGGGCGGACGGCTGGTGGAACGCCTTCACGCTCGACGAGCCGACCACCCTCGCCGAAGCCGAGCGCGCGGTGACGTTCTGGCAGACGTTAGGGAGCTTCGGCTGGCCGATGCTGACACTCGGTGGTCATCTCATATGTTCGGCACGCCGGGGTCGCCGGGTCCCGAGATGGCTTGGCGGGATTGTCCTGGCCTGGGGGCTGCCGTTCGTAACGGCGATGCCGGCGTCTCCCGGTTGGGCCCTGCCCATCATCGGCGGCCTGATCGTCGCCGGGGACGCGAGCGACGGCCGGGAGCCCGTTGCCGACCACGGCAGGGGGCGGTCGCGGACGGGCCGCTTCCGAGTCGGCGTCCGCTGACAGGCGCCGAAAAGCGAACATTTGTGTGCCTAGCGGTGGGCACGACTCAGATCGGCCCTCTTATCGCCCCAAGCAAGCGCGCGCTCGCGTCGCGAAGGAGAAGCGCGCTGAGGCGACGGCGTCTTGGTGAAAGGAAGCGTCCGGGTGGAGGGCTTCGTGTGGCAGCTTCCGCGCGGCCGAGGGTGGTCGAGCGTCGGGGATGAGATGCTCGTCGGGGTGACGAAGCGAGGCGTGACCGGCTCTGTGTTGGCGCTAGCCCTGGTGCTTGCCGCGTGTGGCGGCGCTTCCCCGGGCGTCGCCTTACCCTTGGCGCCGACTCCGGCACAGGCGCTCGCAACCTGTTTGAAGATCAGGTTCATGCGGAGCGTGTGCCCGCGGCGGGTGCCGCTGCTGAGCGGCCGCCCCACGGCCGTAGAGAAAGGTTGTCTGGATTCAGGCGGGTCGCTGGTTGCGCTCGCGAGCAAACGCTGCCGAAGCGCCTTGTGGGGCCTTGAGGGCGCCCCGCCGAAGCCCGCGCCTATCGGTCACCTCGTGATCCTTGCGTCGCTGAATACTTGGCAGTGCACCTGGCCGCACGAACACCGAGCGCGGGCTCCGAATGATCGCCTGCTGGCCCAGAAGCGCAGGCACGCTGTGTCTCTGGGGCAGGTCCGGTGGTATGGCCAGTCCGGTCAGCTGGTCCTGGCGCCTCCCTACTTTGCGGGCGGCGGCGCGGTGGGAGACCACCTCGCATTCTGCTTTCGCACCGCTGGCGTTAATTACGCGATCACTTTGCATTCATGGGCGCCAGTGACCCAAGTGATCGCCACACTCAAACGCCTAGTCGGCTCGGCACTGCGCCACTAAGACGAAGCCCCGGTGGAGTAGCACGACCAAGCCAAAGCGGGTGTCCAGCCGCATTCGGGGTCGTCCCATCTCCGCGTCAGACGCGAGACGCTACGTCTCGTCGCATTGCGAGCGTGCGCTTGAGCGCGGCGCGTGCCTGGACAGCAAGCGTCCGAAGACACGCTGGCCGGCCACGAGCTCCGGTCTTGGGTGGGATTGCTGACCGTCCCCTATTCCTCAGATGCAGCTGCGTGCCTGAGACTCGTGTTGCTCGATCGACTCGACATTCAGCTGCGTCGCCGGAACGCGCGCATGGCGCGACCGCTCTGACCCCAGCCCCTTGCATTGCGCCGCTCCAGAAGCGCGCGGACTCGAGGCGGCGGAGTACCGTTAGTGCGAGGTTCGAGATAGAACGTGGAAGGGGTAGCAATGGCCTTTGAAGTCGGGAATCGGGTGGTTGCCGAGGCCGAGTCAACGAGCCGCCAGCCTCGGCCCGGTGTTGTCGAGGAAGTCCTCCGGGGTGATCCGTCGCCGCGGTATCGCATCCGCTGGGACGACGGCCACGAGAGCATCTACGCCCCCGCAGGCGGTGCCCTACGAGCCGAGCGGCGCGGCAAGAGGCAGCAGACCACCGCATCGCGCAAGCGCCGCTAACGGCTCAGTAGCCGATCGGGCAAACGGCCGAGACTGCTGCTGTTTGATCGAGGCAGAAGCCGTGACTCTTTCACGGCACTGGGTGCAGCTACCTTACGTCCATGAGCGTCGATGTGGGGACAATCGCCCCGCAAGTCGATTCCGGTAAGAGTCAGGAGTGGCTTGACGCAGCGCGGCGTGCTCGTCGCCTAGCGAGTGTCTCTCTGGCGTGGCTTTGCATCGAAGGGGCGGCAACGACGACGGCCGGATTGCTCGCCGGGTCGATTGCGCTGATCGGGAACGGGCTGGATGGAGCGATCGAGGGATTGGCGAGCGTCATCATCGTCTGGCGCTTCTCGGGTGCGCGCACACTCTCGGCCACATCTGAGCGGACGGCGCAGCGGCTGGTCGCCGTGAGCTTTTTCCTGCTGGCCCCCTACATCGCCTACGAGGCAACGCGGGCGCTAGCGATCGAGCACCACGCCGATACGACCTGGCTGGGCGTGGGTCTGTGTGTCGCGACGCTTTCGATCTGCCCCTGGCTCGGTCGCGCAAAGCTCCGGCTAGGCGCGCAACTCGGATCGTCGGCGACGGCCGGAGAAGGACGTCAAAACCTGATCTGCGCGTACCTCGCGGCCGCGGTCCTAGCTGGCCTGCTTGCCAACAATCTGTTTGGGCTTTGGTGGCTCGATCCCGTGGTCGCGCTCGGTATCGCTGCGCTCGCCCTCTGGGAGGGGCGCCGGTCATGGCAGGGCGAAAGCTGCGAATGCGTGTCTTGCCCTGTCCCGCCCGTTGTCGATCCCTAAAGCAGACCCCGAGGCGCAGTCTCGACCGCTCCCAGCGGCATCTCGGACACCCGAGCGCCGATGAGCCCCGCCCGCATCGCGTCCGATCAGAAGCTCGTGCAGCGCGGACTGATGCTCGAGTACGCAACGCTGTCCTGGAACGTCGTCGGGACGCCCGTGCTTGTCATCGCCGCGATTGCTGCTGGCTCCGTGGCGCTTGCCGGGTTCGGCGCGGACTCGCTTATCGAAATCGTCGCTTCCGCCGTCGTTGTTTGGCAGCTCAAAGGCGAGATGGGCTCGGGGCGCGAGCGGCGGGCTCTGCGCGTCATCGCGGTCGCGTTCGTGCTGCTCGCCATCTACATAGCGGCGCAAAGCGCAATAACGCTGGCCTCACGATCGCATCCTGGACACTCGACGCTCGGCATCGTTTGGCTCGCCGCGACCGTTCTCGCCATGTTCGCCCTCGCAGCAGGCAAACGCGAGACTGGTAAGCGGCTCGGCAATCCCGTGCTGCAGACCGAGTCTCGCGTGACCGTCATCGACGGCGCCCTCGCCGCAGCCGTGCTCGCCGGCGTCGTCCTCAACGCCGCCGCCGGGTGGTGGTGGGCGGACCCTCTCTCAGCCCTCGTGCTCGTCTTCTACGGGTTACATGAAGCGCACCACGCCTGGGCCGAAGCAGGCTGACGACCAGCCTCCCGCTTCGGGCTACTTGCAGCGGCGTCCTCGCCTCGATCCGGCCAACGCGAGACTGCGGGTCTGGAGCGATCTCGACAGCCTTGGCCCGCCCGGGTGGGCGCTCATGCCACCGGTCGCCCGACGCGGGGTCTCGCTCCGCTGGTGGCGTCTGCCGCCGTCGCTAAGCGAGCGTGCGGATACCGGCCGTTGAGTTGATAAAAGCGGGAGCCGATGGACGTCCGGAAGAGGATTGTGCAGGCTGGCTACGATGCCTTGGGGGAGCGCCATCTGGCTTGGAGTGAAGCTGTCCAGGGCGATCCGCGCGATCGTTTCCTGCGCGAGTTGATGGGGCGCCTGCACGGGGGAGGGCGGGTACTCGATCTTGGTTGCGGCGCGGGCGTGCCGTCGACGAAGCAGCTGGCGGAGCGCTTTGAGGTTGTGGGTGTCGATATTTCGGACGAGCAGATCCATCTCGCCCGGGCCAATGTCCCGACTGCAACCTTCGTTCGCAGCGACCTGTCGGAGCTGAGGTTCGAAGAAGACACGTTTGATGGCGTCACAGCCTTCTACTCGATCTCTCACGTGCCCCGTCAGGAGCACGCTGCGTTGTTCGAGAAGATCGCCCGCTGGCTCAAGCCGAACGGGTTGTTTCTCGCTGCCCTTGGGGCCCGCGGCGGCGCCGATTGGACAGGCCAGTGGCTCGGCGTGCCGATGTTCTTCAGCAGCCACGACGCCAACACCAACCTACGTCTGCTCCAAGCGGCAGGGCTTACGCTCGTGCTCGACGAGGTGGTCCCGATGAAGGAGCCGGAGGGCGTTGCCAGCTTCCTCTGGGTGCTCGCCGTGAAATCGCAGCGCTCAGATCGTCCCGCCCCTGAGCAACTCCATTAGTGGGGTGTCTTGCCGGTGCGAACTTTTTCGGGCTCGGTGACGATGTAGGGGTATGGGGCCTACTGGCTCTGACGCTGAGGTGATCGCGGAATCGGTGGCGGTTCCGGCGCGGTTCGGCGTTTTGTATGAACGGCATTTGCGCCGGGTGGCGCAGTATCTGTCTCGCCGGGTGGGTCACGAGTGCGCGGAGGATCTGGCGGCAGAGGTGTTCGTCAGGGCTTTCCGTGCTCGAGCGAGGTTTCGAGCGGATCATGAGTCCGCTCTGCCGTGGCTTTTGGGGATTGCTTCTCATCTTGTCGCGGATCACCGGCGAGCCGAGCGGCAGCGTTTGACAGCTGTGCAGCAGGTGATGGCTGCGACGCCGCCAGCCACGGAGGACGAGGTTGCGCTGCTGGCCTCGACAGTCGTCGAGCGTCTTCGCGAATTGCCGGCGGGCGATCGTGACGCGCTGCTGTTGGTGGTGTGGGGGGAGCTGTCCTACCAAGAAGCAGCCTCGGCGCTCGGGATTCCTGTGGGGACGATCCGCTCGCGGATCGCCCGGGCGCGCGAGCGGCTGGCACGAGACCTCGCCGAGCCACCCCCACAGTTTGGAAAAAGCGGCCGTCCAGAAGCTATGCCTGAGGGAGATAGGAATGTTTGAGCGAGACGCGGTCCTCGAAGCCCTGTACGCGATTCGGGATCGAGAGCTCCCCGAGCTCGACACGGCGGCCCTGAGCGCAAAAACGCAGGCAGCCGTTGAGCGAGAGATCGAGCGGGAGCGCAGGGGCGGACGTCTGTCCGGGGTGCTGTGGGGTCGACACCGACCTAGCAAGCGGATTTTCAGCGCCGCCTCCGGGATTGTCACTGTTGGCTTGGCGGTGGTGGTGGTGGCTGCCGTGGCGATCGTGTTGTTCGCGCTACGTCCCCGCGGGGCCGTCCAGCAGACAGGCGCTGGTGCGAGCGGCTTGACCGCGCGATTGGCTGTCCTGCGACGTCCGCAGACGCCATCAGACCGCCTGCCAGCGAACGTGAGACTTCCTTTTCCTGGCAGCGGCAAGGTCGTCCCGGGCCTCACCCGGCTGGTTGTCACCCAGGGCGGGGTCAGGCTTTTCCTCGTGGTCAGCGAACCCCACAGCGGTCCTAACGCTCTGTGGAGCCCGACGCTCGGCGATCAAGTCTCGATCGTCGCGCTCAGCCCCTACGGGACGACCCAGACCATGCCGGTCCCAGCCGCCGATCTCACCAACGCTCAGCAGATCGGCGTTGTCGGCGTTCCGATAGCCCGTCTCATAGGAGCTCACCACGCCAAGCGAAGCGTCGCGCTCAAAGACGAATACGTCGTCGGGATCGTGCCCGACGGCGTGGCGCACGTGCACTGGACATTCGGCACGCCGGGCCCCCGCCAGCGCAAGCCCGTTATGACGCTCACGCCGGCGGTCAGTCACAACATCGCCTACGCACATTTGGTGCCGCACGCGCTGCCTGCTTTGCTAACGCACGCCACGTGGTATGGAGCCAACCACGCGGTGATCCCGACCTCTGACCGTGCGCTGCGGCAAGCCATCCAGGCACGGCAGAACGAGCAAAAAGAGCAAGCCCTCCGCACCCTCTCCCGCTATCCCGCCTACCACGCGCCACGTGCCCTACTGGCAGATTTTGCCGTGTTCGCGATCACGAGCCGCTCCGGCGTCAGGATCTCCTCGGGACTCACCGTCTCGCGGCCGCGGGTCAGCTCACTACCCGCCGCAGTCCTTGACCTCATCGAACGCCAGTACACCCGGACCCCGCTGCTATCGAAACTCAACCGGCAGCCCGTCGAGCCCGACCTCAGCCAGATCCGCCAAATCACCTCCCCGACCGGCCTCAGCGCCTGGATCGTGCCCGGTCGAAACGGGCTGTGCCTCTTCGCAAGTCAACCCCCGCGCGGACCCGCGGGCGCACTGGGCGGGGGCGGAGCAAGCGGAGGTTGTGCGCCAAGCCTCAGGCAGGCCGAGCAAGGCGGCGCCGGAGAGTCCGCCGGCCAAACCCCCACGACCGGCATCTACTACATCGTCGTCCCGAAATCCCGACCGACAACCAAAATTCTCAGCGGCCCGCACCACTGGCGCACAATCCGGCCCCCATACGGCGTCTTTATCGGCACCGGCTATCCAGAAGGCTAGACCCGAGGTGGACGCCCTTCGCGCGCGGCGGATGCGCTCCTGGCATGCCTCTCGAGTCCTCCAAACCGCAGGGCCTCGGGCAGACCGGCGCGCATGCGTGTGGGCCGCACCCCCGACATCCTGGGGCTGACGCGTGCTTTGACCGCTCAGACGTCTGCTCTGTCCTGATCCGCGGACGAGCGTTAACAACGGAAAGCGAGCGTCCGCAGCCCGCCGATATCACGACTCCTTCGGCGATGTCCGGTCGCATGCACGCACACCCCCCGAAACGACAAGTTCCTCTCGTCGCCGGTCAGGTGGTCACAGCCGTCATAGGTGCGTCCTGTCCGAGCCGTGTCCTCGCCGATTGTGCAGCCCTTTAGTCGCCGCTCGGTCGTTGCGCTGCCGGGGCTGGCCAACGTTCGTAAACATCGAGGCGGTCGGCGATGCGGCGGACTTCTGCTCGGATTTGCGTGACGGACGTTTGCCATCTGATCGCGGCTTCGCCAGCGCGTTCGGGATTGGCGGCCTCGGATGCTTCGTACAGCTCGCGCGCCACTTCGAGAAGTCCGTTGAGGCTGGCTGTCAGTGCTTGGTGCTCGTTGGCGACTGACGCGGGCGGCTTGGCTCGTGCGAGGTTGCGCACAGCGTCGATGTTCGCTCTTTCTGACGTGGCTGCTGCGGTTGCGTAATCGTGGCGATGGTTGGTGAACAGTCGATCTAGCGCTGCCGCGTATGCCCGCTGTTCCTCGGACCCCGGCGAACAGCAGAGATCATTCTTGACGTCTGTGATCGTTCGCCACGCTTCGGTGGCTTCTCGCGCAAGGCTCGGACTCCAGGGTTGTCTGCGGAGTTGCTCGTACGCGTGCAAATGGCGCACGAGTCGGTCATGCTCAGCGACGAGTTCCTGCGGCGCCACGAGGCTGGCAACCCGCTCGGCGAACTTCGCTTGCCGGTTATCGAAGCGGCCGTATGCCAACTGAGTGTCAGCCGCCAATTCCCGCAAGATGCGCGCGACCCGGCGTATGTAGGCGTCTCGGGTCGCTGGCAGCACCCAGGCTCCGACCAGCCACGTCAAGGCTGCGGCGACGACCAGCAGTGAAACAGCCCCCGTCCAGACGCCTTTGGTCGCGAGCAGCACCCCTGCGGGAACCGCCAGCAGACCTGCCCACCACACCACGATGCGAGCCCGCTGCCGCGCGACGATTGCGCGGCGGAGCGCATACACGCTCCTCATGTACGCATGCGTTGCTCTCAAAGCTCGATGTTGGGGATGTCAGCGGCGGGGTTAGTGCTCGCCGTAAGCTGCCAGGGCGAGGTGTCGCGTCCAGTGAGTTTGAGTCGCCAGACGAGTTCCATCTCGTGAGCGATCTCGCGGCTGCCTACAACCCGCTCGGTGCCCATCACGAGGTAACGCACGGCGGACACCGTGAGGCTCAGCACGACTTGCGGCGGGTGCGTGTTCAAGTTGAGCTCGACCACTTCCCATTGATCGACGTGCGGGTCGTGGATGCGCAAGCTCGGTCTCGGATCGCCGAGCGGATGCAAAAGCTGCTCGATCGCGTCTGGCGAGGCGACGCTCGCGAGCGGTGCCTGACTCCCAGTCCCGGCCTCCTCCCAGGCTTCCACGATGCGGTCGAGCGTGGCGGCCAGAAGGTCGGGCGAGAAGCGCGCGTCGAACTCCGCGAGCTCGAGCAGCTGTGTTCGCGGCGGAGCCTCTGGTGACACCAGCTCGCTGGGGTCCGGAGGCGAGGGAGTTGCTTCGGCGGCGGCGAGCTCCAGCAGACTCTCCTCGCGAATGCGATCCTCGTCCTGCCACACGCCGGCGACGAGGGGGCGGTTCAGGAGGCGTGGCGCCAGCGGGTCGGGCTCGATCGCGCTCAGCGTCCAGCCCCCGGATGCTCGCGCGAGCGTCCAGCGTTGGTCGATGGTTACAGTGCGTGGCTTGCGGAGCGACCCGCGGCGGCCTCGCGAGAGGCGTAGGCGGACTCGAAGGACAATCCGATCCTCGCTTTCGCCCGGGCGATTGACGACACGCAGCAAGTCAATCGACGGGGGCCCAGCCAGGCGAACACCGCTGCCGACCGACTCCTGAAAGGACCGCGCCCATCCAAGTATCACCCGAGCGTCTGCATGCGCCGCCGATGGCTCACCTCGCCACACCTCGGCTGCCCGCGCCAAGATGTCGTGGACCGCTTTACGGATTACGTCCGGTGCGAAGGCACGGTCCTCAAACGATGCTTCTAGCGCCGCGGCTTCGGTCTGCTTAGCGCGCACCCGCTCGCTGCGCTCCGCCCGCCGGCGAGAGAGGGCACCGCGCGCGATCGCGATCCAATAGCCAGCCGCCACCAAAGCCAACCCGCCGCCAGCAGCAATCGCCTCCACCCCTGAAGATGACACAGGATGATTCTCACCACACCGCGGCGCTGGCGCGCAAATTCCAGCACGGCTGGGACCAGAGAACAACATCCGATCCCAAAGATGGCGGGCATTTGCAAGCCTCGCCGACTCGCACCCGACCGGGCAGAAGGGGCGTCACGTCGCCGGAGAGATCAGTCTGTGATCGTGTTCCCGCCACGTACCCTGGGCGTTGGGCGGGCTGGCCCGGCAGGAGGTTCGTATGACGTCACCAATCCTCACAGCGCTTTCACCCTTGACCATTGTCGACGGCGACAGCGTTGCTGTAGAAGCGTCTGGCCTCGCTGATCATCGTCAAGAACTCGTTCAAATCGTGCTCAGTGGCGTCGGTAGCCGAGAGACATTTGAACAGCTGGCAACTTCGATTGCGACCGTGGACGATCACGGGGTAGCCCGCGGCACGATCGATTTGAGCCTGGGCGCGAATTTGCCATCGACGTGAAGGCCGGCCCGGCGGAAGCGATGCTCGCCGCCGCCCGGCTCATCGAGCACGATCCGCAGATGCTCGGGGCAACAAGCCATCTCATGGCCGTCGCCCCGCAACCCCGAGCGGTGAGCCCATGGCTGCCACAACCTGGCTTTACCGACCTGGGGCGCAGGGTCTGGGACGCGTGCATTGGCGCACTGTGAGCGTTTCGAACGTGGTGTTATCGATCACGACGCTCGCATGCTTATCGGGGCGCTCGCGCGCGAGGTAGAGCCGAAAGCCGGGCAGGTAGCGCCGCTGGTAGCGCTCTCGCACGCCCCCCAGGCCGCCGAGCCGGTCCGCATCGCGGATAAGTGCTCTTGAGAGAAGTTCTTGCTCAGCGACCTCGAGCAGCACGCTGAACTGCCAGTAGTCACGAAGTTGGCGGCGGAGCAGAAAGCCGCCGTCGACGATCACAACCGCATCATCGGGGACTCGTTCTCGCTGCTCTTCGATGACTGAATCGGTCGCGCGATCGAAAACAGCAGGCACGATCCACCGGTCTCCACCACTCAACGGCGCGAGCACCTTCGCGATAAGAGCAGGCAGGTCATAGGAATCGTCCAGAAAGCCCTCGACCGAGCATGCGCCGCGGCGGTAGCGCACAGCGCGGGGATTGAGAAACCGATCCGCCTGGATGCGAACCACCGGCCGCCTCACCCGCACTAGCACCGCCAGCTCCTCGGCAAAGCTCGTCTTCCCCGAAGCGTCGGGGCCATCGACCGCGACCAGCGCGGGCCGGTCGGCGCGAAGGCCGGCCACCAGGTCAGCCAGCCGCTGCAACACCTGCGCGCGAGGAGCTACCAACGCTGTCACGACCTTCGACAGCTAAGACTGGGCAGTCCAGTCGTCTCCGGCTGCGTCGTGAGCATGCTGGTCCTGAGCAAGGCTGTCGATCACCGAGATGAGCAGTCGCCTCTCGACTCCTTTGACACGTTCGCGGAGGGTGACGACGTCGTCATCGGGCAGTACAGGGACTTCTCGCTGAGCAATAACCGGCCCGTGGTCGTACTCCTCGTCGACCAGGTGCACCGTGGCAGCAGAGCTCGTGACTCCAGCTTCGAGCACCGCCTTGTACACATGCTCCCCAAACATTCCCTTGCCCCCAACCGGGGCAACGGCGCCGGATGCGTGTTGATGACGCGACCGGCGAACGTAATCAGCGTTCCGGGACCAACCTTCCGGAGAAAGCCAGCCAAGACCACCAGGTCCACCTGACGCCTGGTGAGCAACCCCTCCATCGCAGCGTCACCGTCGGAAGATCCGTACAGCTTCTCGTCGAGCACGACGCACTCCACTCCCAGTCGCCGAGCCAGCTCCACCACCGGCGCGTCCTGCCTGCTGGCGATCAGCAGAACTACATCGGCCACCATCTCGCCGCGGCGGCCGGCACAAACGAGCACCTCGAAAGTGGTGCCTTGTCCAGAAGCGAGCACCGCGACACGGAGTACTGACGTCGCTTCACTCGGCACCGCTCAAGCTTATGCCCGCTGCATGTGGCTCCGTGGGAGCGGGGAGAAAACGGCGAGGCTCGCACGGCCGTCGAGGAGCTCATGTGATGTCGTCGCGGACTTCGATCCCGAGCGCCGCTGCCAACGCTGTCGCGAGCTCCATTACGTCTTGCCATGCCAGCTGTGCGCCTTTGAGCGCTTCGAGACCGCTCACGCCAGCAAGCCGACACCCGCGAAACCCAGATCCGGCAAAGTTCGCCTGCGAGAGCTGGGCGCCGGTCAGGTCGCAGTCGATAAATGTGCATGCTTTGGCCGTCACGCCTTGGAAGTCCGCCTCGACGAGCCGGCAGCGCTCGAAGCGAACGCGGTGCAACCGTCCGAACCGAAAGCAAGAGGAGCCGATCGGGGCATCGCGGATCACAACGTCCATCAGCCGTGGCTCGACGAGCACCACACCGGTAAGCCGGGATGCCTCGATCACCACACGCTCAAAGCTGCACCCCGTGCCCCGCATGTTGGCCAGGTCGCAGGCTTTGACCGATCCATCTTCAAGGCCGAGACGATCAAGCTTCGCTGCACTCAGATCGAGGTCGGTCAGGACGAACCGCTTGAGCATGACGTTATCGGCCTCGAGGTCAGCGAACCGGATGCCCTCTAGGCGCAGGCTCTCATGGAGAGCCTCGTCGATGAACACTTTGCTTGGCGCCTCCGGCCGCTCGAGGTCGCGTGATAGCTGCGGCGGGCGGGGATCGCGGTTCGGAGGATGCGGCATCGTCAGCTCACGTTGACAGCCCCAGTCTCGCAAGGACACGTCCCGACGCGTGCGATTGCATAGCGTCGCGGGTCCCTTGAAAGGACGCGGGTGTTGCTCCCGCGCGGGAGCGAGCCGTTGAGGCTCGCTCCCGGGCCAGTTGCTACTCCTACCTGCTACTCCATCCACAGCGGTGGCGTACCGCGACCAGGCCAGAACCGGCATACCATCAGTATTTGAAGGGGATCGTGAAGCGGGAGCGACGGGACTCGAACCCGCGACCTCCGGCGTGACAGGCCGGCGCTCTAACCAACTGAGCTACGCCCCCGTGACGGGGACTTCAGTATGGCAACAAGCAGCAGAGCGCCCACCGAGCGCTGAACCCGGTAGATCGCACATGTCAGCGAGTCTGGGGAAAGAGAAGCCCCATGACCTGACGCACGAAGCGCTCGTAGCGCTCGGGCGGGTAGGTCCCGGGGTCCGTCAGCAGCGTGCGTCCGGCATCCTCGCCCAAGACCCGGATCGCGCGCGCCGTCAGCTCCACGTCGAGGTCGCTCGGCAGCTCGTCGCGCTCGAGCGCCCACTCAACCAGTCGTGCGATCCGGGCCTGCGTGCGCGCTCGATTCATCTCCACGTGATCGCGCACGAGCGAGGGCGTGCCCTCGAGTGGCAAGAGGATGATGCGCCACGTAGCCGGCCGGCTCGCGACCGCCTCTAGGAATCTCCGCACCCCGGCCGCGAGCAGAGCGACTGGGTCTCTTCCCCCCGGATCGTCCGGCACCACCTCTTCGAGTTGCTGCAAGGAGATGCGCTCTTCGCGCTCGACGAGCGCGTGCAGCAACCGCCCCAGGTTTGGGAAATGGTCATAGACGACCGGCCGCGTGACGCCGGCGCGCCGGGCGATGGCCTCGATCGAGACGCCGTCATAGCCCTGCTCGAGGATCACATCGAGCGCGGCGTCGATCAGCTGCTCGCGACGCTCGGCCGGCGCCATACGGGGCGCGTAGCGGCGCCTGCCCGGCGGCCGCTGGCCTTCGCTTTCCAGCGAGCCGGGTCCAGCGGGCGTTGATGCTGGCTTTCCTGCCATTCGACGGCCGCAGGCTAGCAGCGGCACTTCCGGTAGCTACACCTGTGTAGGTGGCTGCAATAGCCGCTTCACCGATCAAGGCTCCGCCACAGGTCCGCCGCCTAACCTTCCGGCTAGGATCGGGAAATCGTCGTCGCGCGTGACATCGTCCCAGGCGTTCACCGGCTCGGGAGCTCGCTGGTCAACTGGTATTTGGTCGAAGACGGGGGTCGCCTGACCGCCGTTGACGCGGGAATCCCGGGTTTTGGCAAGAGCCTGCAGAGTGACTTGGCGCTGCTCGGCCACGGCCTCGGCGACGTTGACGCACTGGTGCTCACGCACTCAGACAGCGATCACGTCGGACTCGCGCACGCGCTGCAAGATGCGGGCGCACGAGTGCTCATTCATTCCGGCGATGACCCGACTCTGCGCAAGCCGGCGCCGAAATCGGGGGACGCCAAGCCGATCAACATTCTGCCTCAGCTCTGGCACCCCCCCTTGCTCAAACTGGTCGTGCACCTGGCCGCAGGGGGAGCTATGAGAATGAAGGGGGTACAAGGCGCGCAGACGTTCTCCGGCGGCGACGTCTTGGACGTGCCCGGGAGCCCCCGGGTCATCCCCACCCCCGGGCATACGCCCGGGCACTCGGCGCTTTATTTCGAGAGCAAGGGGGTCTTGTTTGCCGGCGACGCGCTCTGCACTCGAAACCCGATCACCGGTCGCGTCGGTGCCCAGGTGATGCCCTCGGCGCTCAACGTCTCTACCGACCAGTGCTTCGAGTCACTCGAGGCGATCGAGGCGGTCGCCGCACAGGTGCTGCTTCTCGGCCACGGCGACCCCTGGCGAGACGGCAGCGCGGCGGCAGTCGAAAGCGCCCACCGCCTCGGCCGGAGCTAGAACTCAGGCGCCACCTCCAGCGCTTGCGCGCGCTTGCCGCGCCGCAGTACGCTGCAGCTGACACAAGTTGGAGGTGTGCATGTATGCGAGGGTGACGCTCTTCCCCGGTCTCGCTCCAGA
The DNA here is from genome assembly GCA_039583645.1 of Solirubrobacteraceae bacterium. Taxonomy (GTDB): domain Bacteria; phylum Actinomycetota; class Thermoleophilia; order Solirubrobacterales; family Solirubrobacteraceae; genus Palsa-465. Next base: position 20,184 of record JAVKSP010000001.1, on the reverse strand, counting down.
GCGCATTAAGGCCACGCTCGAGCACTTCAAGGCCGAGAACCTGCCCAAGTTCGAGCAGGCGCCCGGCTACCGAGGGATGTGGGCTGGCGTCGACTACACCGGCGGCCGCGCAATCGCGGTCACCTACTGGGACACGGCCGAGGCTCTTCACGGCAGCGACCCCCTGGCCAACGAGATCCGTACCGCGGCCGTGACGCGAGCGGGTGTGGACCGGAACCGGCCGCCGATTACGGACAAGTACGAGATCGTCCTGCAGAGCGAAGTCGTGGGGTCCTGACCGGAGCGCTCATTCCTCCTGGGGGCAGAGGACGCAGCGGTTCCAGTCGAATGGTCGCGCAAGAGCACGCAGCCGGCGATCGTTTTCATGCCAAGCGCGATTGAGGTAGCGCCCGATCACGACTGCCCCCACCGGACCGGCCCCCGCGCCGGTCAGAGCAGCTGCGGCGCTTCGTGCACTCGCGCCCGTCGTCCAGGTGTCGTCGACCAAGAGCACGGCCTCCCCCGCCAGCTTCCGGGTCGGCTCGAACTTGTCGACATGGATCTGGCGCGGCGGCACTTGGAGCTTTGACCGCCGGAGCAAGGGCTCATACCGTCCTCGCATGGGGCCAACCAGCTCGCCCGCGATCCGCCGCAGCGGGTGGGTGCCGTCGCGGACGCGGTCACCGGATGGAACCGTCGTCACCACCCCGAAGCCCGGCACACCCGCTGCTCGCGCGAGGCACCGCTCGTGAATCGCGATGAACCGCCACAGTACTGCTGCGAGCTCTACCGTAAGCCGTCGAGCGACCTCGCCGGCGAAGCGCTTGTACCCCCGCAGCGCGTGGTGAAGCTGTTCCCGACCGACGCTGTAGGAGATCGGCACGACGGCGGCGAGCCAGAGTTCGGCGCGCGAGCACGAGTAACAGCGTTCAAACCCGCGCGTGAGGTTGAAGCAGGCGGTGCAGACGCCGGCACCAGTGCGCGGGGCGATCATAAAATTCTCGTACGGGCCGCTCAGTTCCGAGACGGTCGCCACGAGGCCCCTTCAGTACGTTGCGGTCACCGGGGTGGGGCGCCCGCGGCCAAACCGTCCGCGACGAGTTCGCCGGCTCCGGCGAGCCTGTCAAGTACCTCCACGACCTGAGCCGCGCCGTCAACGACATGGGTGCCCGGCCGCCGCGACAGCTCACGCGCCCACGGCTGGCGCAGCAGCGAGGCGAAGAGGAAGACCGGGCGGCCCTGCGCCAGCGCCAGCCGCGCCTGCACGCGCGTGCCGCTGGTGTGCGTGGCCTCCACAATGACGGTGCCGCGCGTGATGCCGGACATGACCGCGTTGCGCATCGGGAAATTCCGGCGCGCCGGTGGGGTGTCGGGCCAGAACTGCGAGACCAGAGCGCACCGCTTGGCAAGCCGTAGCGCGAGCTCGGCATTCTGCGGCGGATAGCACTTGCGCAGACCGGTGCCGACGACCGCCAGGGTGCGCCCGCCCAGGGCGAGCGTCCTGGCATGCGCAGCGGTGTCGACCCCCGCTGCGAGCCCCGACACGATGGTGTAGCCGGCTTGGACCAATCCGGTCACCAGCGTCTGGGTTCTGCTAATTCCCGCAGCGCTCGGATTGCGCGAGCCGACCACTGCAACCGAACGCGAATCGTCCTGGAGCAGCTCGCCGACGACGAACAACAGCGGCGGTCGGTCGTAGACGGCGCGGAGGTTGTCGGGATAGTGCTGGTCGAGCACGCTGATGACCTTGATCCCGTCGCTCGTCCATTCGGCGAGCTCCGCCGCGGCACCGTCGAGCGCGGCGCTGAGATCGACCCGGGGTTGACTAGGCCCTAGCTCGAAAAGGGTTTCGGAGCTCTGCTCGCGTTCGAGCTCCTGCTCGAGCACGCGCAGCGCGCTGCCTGTCTCCTCGACGAAATCTGCGTAAACCGCCCAGGGTCGCCGGCCGTCCCGGAGCAAAGCCACGAGCGCCGCGTTCTCGACCGGAGACGACATCCGGCCGAGCCTATCGTGACCACGTGACGCCTCTGGCCCTCTGGAAGCATTTTTTAGTCATTGTTTACGCGTGAGGCTCCGCTTATCTCGAATCGCTCCAGGTGCGGCCAGGGTCGCTTGCTTGTAGGGTCCGCTCCCAACCGATGACACTGCGTCGGCGAGCGCTCCTGTTAGTTGCGATTTCTTGCCTGGCGGCCGTCGGGATTACCGCCTGTGGCGGCAGCGGCAAGCCTCCTAGTCCCAAGCACTTCAGGACGCCCAAGTTCTTACTTCACGCGGGACTCGGGTTCGGCGCCTTCCATACCTTCATCTGGGCACCGGCCCATGACGGCAAGTTCGCCACTTCGCCCTCGGCGGTATCGGAGGCGGCGGCTGCCGCGACCTTCGCCGCGAGCCAGTTGAAGCAGGCCGCCGGCTACGCGCGACGGAATCCGGCCGAGCGATCGCTCTTCCCGGCGCTAACGGTCGTAGCAGACAAGGTCGAGGCGCTGCGCGCGACGATTGTCGGACCGACCTCGTCGCTGGCGGCGATCGAGGCAGTCAACCAGAGCCTCGGTCGAATCAACCAGGCGGCGACCGCCGGCGGTCATCACATAAGTGATGCATCGGCGGCTCAGATAGCCGCCGCGGGTGGCCCGCGCGCTTGACGCCCCTCAGCTGCCGCGCCCCTCAGCTGCCGCGCGCGACGGGGCGCCGGGGATCGCAAATCCATTCGCTCCAAGACCCGGGGTAGAGAGCCGCGCCGAAGCCGGCGAGCTCCAGCGCGAGAACTTCGTGGGCGGCGGTCACGCCGGAGCCGCAGTACGCCGCCACCTCTACCTCTGTGGTGATCCCCGCCCCCTCGAAGTACCGCCGCAGCGCGGCCGAGTCGCGAAAGCGGCCGGATGGCTCGACGAAGCCCGTGGCCGGGAGGTTGCGAGCGCCGGGGATGTGGCCCGCGACACGGTCGACCAGCTCTGCCTCACCGCGGAAGCGCTCCGGCGCCCGCGCGTCTATCAGCGCGCCGCGGGCGGCGATGGAGGGGACTTCTCCCGCGTGGAGCACCGGCATCCCGCCGGCCCGCGCAACGAAGTCGCCGCGCTCGACCGCCGGCGTGTCGATGCTGAGCGGATAGCCCGCGGCGGACCACGCCGCCAGCCCGCCGTCTAGGACCCTGACCTCGGGGTGACCGAAGTACCGGAGCAGCCACCAGGCTCTCGCCGCGGCCATCGAGGTGGCCGCGTCGTAGACGACAACCAGCCGGTCGTTGTTGACGCCGGCTCGGCGCATCGCGGCCTGGAACGCGGCTTCCGACGGCAATGGATGTCGTCCGCCTGAACCGGGCGGGGCGGCCAGCTCCGTTTCGAGATCAACGAAGATGGCTCCGGGAATGTGACCCTGGTCGTACTCGTCACGGCCTGGTGGACCTCCCAGCGACCATCGAATGTCCAGCAGGGTTAGGTCGGTCGAGCACTCGGCGAGCGCCCTCGCCGAGATCAGCGGTCCCGTCACCGCCGCGAGCTACGTCCGTTCGCTATCCCGAGCCCTCGACCGGGCCCTGAGCGGCGGGTGGTACCGCCGGCTGCTGAGGCGGCGGAGGCGGCGGGGGCGGTGCGGCCGCTTGCTGCTGCAGCTCATGCACCATCGGGTTGTCCTCGCCGCTAACCGCAGTCTTGAAGTCGCGGAATCCGCGCCCCAAGGCTCGCGCCATTTCCGGAAGCCGCTTCGGACCGAGCACGATCAGCACGACCACAAGCAGGAACAGCAGATGTGTTGGTTGGAAGATGTCCCCGATCACTGGGACAGAGGTTAGCTCGTTGCTTTGCGCGCGACAAAGGGCTGCCTGACCAAGCCGCGCTACCCGCCCACGCGCACAGTGATCTTGCGGCCGCAAGCCGGGGCGTATGGGTAGTCGTCCGCAGGGAGCGCGCACTCCTCGAACCAGTAGTCGCGAACGATCTTCGACGACCCGGGACCGAACTTGTACGTCACCGAGAACCGGCCGCCGCCGGTGACGTCGGTTTTGACGCCATACGTCGTGTAACTGCGGCCGTAGCCGAGCCTGAGCCGGACGAGCTCGCCCGCGGGCGCCGGTGGCAGATAGCCGCCTTTGAGCCGACCGCGGATGTGCACCGTCCCGCCCCACTGAACTCGTCGCGGCCACAGCCGCACGATCTTCACGCGCGCGGGCACGATCACCTTCGCGCGTCGCGACGTTACCGGCGCGTTCTTCGAGTTCCCGCCGTACTCGGCCTTGATCAGTCTCGACGGCCCAACCGGAAGCGTGACCTGCCACCGACCGCTCGCCCCTGTCCTGGCCCGAGCAACTTGTGAGTAGTGACCCGATCGGTTGTCGGGAGCAGTCAGGACACGAACCGTCTGACCCGCAAGGCCGCGCCCGCCCTTCAAAGTGAGCCGTCCCCCAATTTTGGTTCTAGTTCCGAAGGGGATGTGCTTGGTGCGGCGGTATGAGGTGCGGGCAGAGTTGAGGGAAGCGAACGTGGCAGTCAGTGCGGTGGGACGTCGGATGGTCAATGACCTCGTCGCGGTCCGCGATCTGGCTGAATGACCAGACGAATTGATTGCGTTGTTTTGGGCCGTACAGGTGATTGCATGACGACCCACGCCTCTCACCACCACGTGAGCGGACGACCCTCGATAGGACCGCTTCTTGCGACCGATCGTGCACGTGATGCGAGCAATTCCGGACGGGCTTCCGCCCGCCTTGGCCGACACATAGTGAGTGCGACCAGTCGACAGGGCATATTTCGGCCCAGACAGCTTTATCCACGGGGTGCTGTTGTCGACACGGACCATCTCAGAGCGCGAGTTGCTCACGCCAGCAGCGTTGTTCGCGACCAGCTTGAGTTTCATCGAACCCGCCCTGTTGCCGTTTGCGCCATGGGCGCGCGTCGCGTCGACATGTGCCGTCCATGTCCGGTTAGGGCACTGCTGCCAGGTGTCGGTGTTGTGGGTGGCGCGTTGGCCCCGCACGACCTCAGTGCCTAACGCAACGCTTGCTGAGCACACCCCTGACGGATCGGTGGCCTGCAGCTGCACCGGCCATACACCCCGTATCCATTTGCCTCCCTCATCCCACAGATTTGGGTGGCCCGTCGGAGTGACGTTTGGACCTCGGGTCTCTCTCGCTTGGAGTTGGATCGCTCCAAGGTCGACGGTTGCTGCGCGCGCACATGGCCCGGCTGTGCATGACAGACGCCACCCGAAAATCGAGCTATGGAAGTACAGGTTGCAGCAGCGTCCGACGTTGTCCGGAAGCGTCCTGTGACCATTAGACCAGTAAAGAACGGCCCGCCAGCCCCGACCATTGTTGACGCCATGGGATGCAAGACGAGAAACGGTGGCCTGGCGGATCGTGATCCCTTTCGGCGCCTTCGCCACCCAGTGAGCTGTCGCACCTTTCCGCGCTGAGCCCCCGCCCGTGCCGAACCACAACTCAAGCCCGTTCGCACGAGCTCCGCACTGCACATCCCAGCCGAAAAGCGACGGGGTATGCGCACGAAACGGGCCCTGGTCAGGGCTCCACTTCCCGCACACCTTCAGCGTCAACGTCCCACCGAGTGCGGTGGGCGGTGCCGCAAGTGCTGCGACCGTGCAGACGGCTATCGCCGAGCCCGCCGCGACCGCAATAAATCGGCGAACGGAGTGCTTCTTTCTCAAAATCAATGTTGCTCCTTCCATCTCGCGGCGGCCTAGCCGCTACGCGAATGTCCTGGACCGAGCACCCCGTGGGCACCGAACGATCGCGAGGACGACCTCGAGCTTTGACGGGTCTGTGGTGGAGGCGACGTTGTGCTGGGAGCGGGACTGGTCGTCGTCACCACCGGCACGGTTGCCGGGCTCTGGCTCGTGGGAGTCGCAGAGACCGCTCGCGTGCTCGGTCCCTGAGGGGAGGTCTTAGGCGCATACCGCACCGGGATGGCCCGGATACCGTGCCGAGCGCGGTGGGATGTCGCGCTCGATTTGCTACCGCCCTGAACTGAGCGCGTCGGCAGTCGAGGCCGTGACACGGCCCACGGCGAGCTTGTCCCTTGCCCAGACGGACCGAGGGTCGCCGCGATCGGCGAACGTCCAGGACCGCCCGACGGGCTGAGCAGCGTCAAATAGCCCACCACCAGTAACGCGAGCACAGCTGTCGCCCCTGCGGCCACGACCGGGCGTCGCAGCTCGCCCGATCCGAACCCAACCCGTGGGACAACCCGCGCGCGCATGCTTGCGAGCCTGGCCGCCGCGGCATCGCGTCGGTCGAGGGTGTCCTGAACTGACGCGGAATGCTCGCCCCAAAAGTCCTCGGGTGAGACGGAGCGCGACGGTTCCTCCGAGAGCGGGGATTCGACTCCGTCTCCGCGAGCTTGGTGCCCGGTTGTGGGCTCCTGCCCCTCAGGGGCGGCCGAGGGACCGAAAGGCACAAGTCCCTCGCGCGGGCCAAGCCAGTCGCGTGGGCGCAGTTCCACAACGTTGTCGCTTTGCTCGGCAGGTGTGCCCGGGTCCGGCCCTGGGCCGCCGCCGCGCTTCCCCTCGTTGCCCGCGTCGTCGAATTTCACCGATTTGCAGACCTTTCTCCCCGGTCCAAACGCTTGCTCTCCTCGGGTCGCGCTAGAGTATACCTCGCAAATTGGCTCTACTTTGTCTCAATTAGAAAAGGTACGTGTGGATAGCACAGGTCGCGAGGACCGGTTTCTGACCGTGGCCGAGGTCGCAGCGCTGCTGAAGCTCAATCAGCAGACCGTTCGCAACTGGATTGACCAAGGATCGCTGCCGGCTGTGCGCGTCGGGCGCCGCGTGCGGATCCTGCGGTCGGATTTCGAACGGCTGGTTGAGGAGGGATATCGCGCACGCGCGGCGGGTGGGGAGCAAGCGACGGGGCCGAACGCAGAGGACTTCTGGAGCGGAGAGCCGGTCGGGCAGGCCGACCAGGCACCGGGCAGAGAGGAGGGAGAGCCCGCGGAATGACCACCGGCGACGAACTCGACCCTGAACGCGCCCATGTCATGCGGGCCGTGCGCCACGCGAGCAACGCGTGGGCTGAGGCGATGCGAGCTCACAAGCTCGCTCCTCCGGACGCCGGATTCGCAAACCGCCTGCGCGACCTCGCGGCGGCGGCCGAACGCGAACAGATCACTTGGGAGCACGCCCACGCAGCCGGCCTGCTCTGGCGCCCGGTGCCCGGCGCCGAGGGCGCTGAACCGCCCTACGAGCTGCGGCCGGGGACCGGTCGCCGGGGGCCGGTGGAACTGTGGGAGAGATTCGACCGCGCGGTCGCCGGGCTCAATCGGGCCATCACGAGTACTAACGCAGCCGACGTGGCCGACGCCTTTGGCGAAATGGCGGCGGCGGCTGGCGGGCTCGCCGAAGCAGTGGCGCGCGAGGATCAGGCAGGTCTCCAAACGCAGCCGCGCGCTCGCGGCGCCGCCTAGCCAAACGCCTGAACCGGCGCGCAACATGCCGTCGAAACCGGCGCGCAACATGCTGTCGCTGCGTCCGCGACGCGAAGCGCCCGCTAGGCTCGCGCGATGCCACCAGCACCGCGGCGCTCGATTCATCTCCCGGCGCCTGGCACCAGGCGCGCCGTCGTAATCGGAGCCGGCTCCTTTGGCACCGCGGTCGCGGTGCTGCTCGCGCGCGGAGGTCTTCGAACCACGCTGCAGACCCGAGTGCCCGAGCAGGCCGGACGGCTTCGCGAAGATCGCGAGAATCGCGCCTACCTCTCTGGCGTCGAGCTGCCGCGTGAGCTTCGGATCGAGCCGGCCGAAGCCGGCGTCGAGCGCGCCGACTACGTCCTGCTGGGCGTGCCGTCTACGGAGATCAGCGTGGTGGTGCGCGGCCTCAGGGCCGGTGGGCTGTCTGACACTGCCGCCGTGGTGTCGCTCGCCAAGGGTCTGGTCCCGCCCGAGGGGATGCCGCCAACCGCGCTTCTGATGCGTGAATTTGGTCGCAGTCGGGTCGCCTGTGTTGGCGGACCTGCTCACGCACGTGAAATGGTCAGCGAAGGGGCGGGGCTGGTGGCGGCCTCCGCTGAGGAAGCGCTTGCGACCGCACTCGCGGGGGTGTTCATCCGCGCCGGCGTGGTGTGCGAGGAATCAAACGACCCGCTCGGGGTCGAGCTCGCAGGCGCCGCCAAGAACGCAGCCGCGCTGGCCTCGGGCGCAACCGAGGCCCAAGGCCTAAACGCTGCGGGCGCCGCGGCCGGCCACATCTTCGCGGAGATGTGGCGCTGGGCGGAGACGCTCGGCGCGCGGCCCGAATCGGTAATCGGTCTAGCGGGAACGGGCGACCTGGTCGCAACTGCGCTCGCGCCCCAGAGCCGCAATCGGCGGGCAGGTGAGTTACTCGCTCAGGGCGTGCCGACCAGCGACATACCGGCCAGGGTCGGCCAGGCCGTCGAGTCGCTCGAGACGGTGCCTTTGCTGGCGCGCGCATTAGCACAGGCCGGGGTCGATGCACCGGTGACGAGCGCGCTTGCGCGTCTGATCAGCGGGGAGCTGCCGCTCGACGAATGGGTGGCGGTCGTGCGTACCACCGTGCCGCCGCCGGCTCGCTGGAGGCCGGCCGTGAGGCCGGGATGGTGGCAGCGCATGATCGCCGCAATCCGCCGCTTCTTCGGCCGCCAGGAGGACGAGCAGCGGCCAACCCTCGAGCGCTCGTCGTCAACAACCAGTGTCAAGCCGAAGTTGCCGTAGGCGCGTCTAACCGGGCCTGGCGGGCCGTTTCCCTGCTCTCAATCCAGGCTCACGAGATTTTTACTTGCGCTGAAGCGGTAGTTGCCAGGTTGGGAGTGGAACCAATCGCAAGGAGAGAGAACGATGCCGCAGATCATCGTGACGGCGAAACCCGCCGAACTGCAGGGAGAAGAGGCTGTGATGCTGCGCGAGCAGGTGAGCGTTTCCGATTTCGAAAGCCAGCACTTCGCGAACCAGCTGGTCGAGCGAATCGGTTGGGCCGTCTCGGACGCCAACGATGTCGAGCGCGAGCCCGTCGACGGAGCCAACTAGCTCAAACGCGGGCCTCGGTCAATGTCCTCACGACCGCCTCGTACACACCCGCTCCATAGGGGCTAGAGGCGACCCGGACTCGTGGGCCGAGGTCGTTCGACAACGTCGGGTCGCGCTCCAGCGCGTTCGATACCAGCCAGAAGGTAGCCACGAGCTCGCTGGCGCCAAGATCCTCGCGTGAGTCGCCCACGGCGATGCATTCCTCAGGCACGTAGTCGCGGATTTGCATATGACGGGCGACCGCGCGGGCCTTGGAGGCAGCTGCCGGGATCAGGTGGTATGCGCGCAGGATCGGCAGATCCGGTCTGAGACTGCTGTGGCGCCGAACCGTCCCCGCGGCCTGACCCGGTGTCATCGGCGGCATGTGCTCGTGCACTACGCCGTTGTCCACGAGGCGGAGCCAGCCGAACCCGGCTTCTTCCAGCGCCGTGTGCGCCTCCGCGAGGTCGACGAGCCCGCGAAACAGGTGTGAGACCTCCCGTCCCTCTGACCACGGCGTGTGGTACTCGAGCCGGCCGTCGTAGCGCTCGAGCAGCAGCCGCGGCGCGCCGGAGGCCGTGATCTGTTCGAAAATCGAGCCGGCCTCCGGCGAGGGCACGATCCCGCCGGTGAGCCATTCGAGCTCCCCGTCGACCACCAGCCCGCAGCCCGCCTCGAAGACGAAGGAGGTCAGCCCCAGCAGACGCGTATCCTCAAACACGGTCCGCTGACGACGGCCGGAGAAGAGCACCACCTCCGCACCGGCTCGGTCGCACGCCTGAAGCGCGCGGATGCCCTCGAGCGCGAAGCGGCCGTCGGCGTCGTGCACGATCGACCCCCCTGGACCCAACAAGGTGCCATCGAGATCGACGTACAGGCAGCGCATCGCGGAGGCGACCATACACTGGGACGTGGTGACGGCCACGCGCGCAAAAGAGCCTTGGAGCGCGCTGCTGGAGACCGGCCGCGCCGACGAGCGGCTGATCCACGAGACCGTCTATCCGCCCCAACGCGCACGGTTCGTTCCCGTGCCTGAGGGCCTTACGACCGAGGTGGCGCAAGGCCTTCGTCGCGCCGGAATCGAGGCGCTCTACGCCCACCAGGCCGACGCGCTCGAACTCGCGTCCGAGCGCGCCACCGTGATCACGACGGGCACAGCCTCAGGCAAATCACTGTGCTTCCAGCTGCCCACGCTCGAGACGCTCACCCGTGACCCGAGCGCGCGGGCGCTTTACCTATATCCGACGAAGGCGCTCGCACAGGATCAAGCTCGCGCCATCAACGAATTCGGCCTCGGCAATGCCGTCAGGCCGGCGATTTACGACGGCGACACGCCGCGCTCGGAACGGGCCGCAATCCGCCGGCGCGCAAACGTGATCCTGACCAATCCGGACATGCTGCATGTGGGCATCCTGCCCCACCATCACGCCTGGGCTCAGGCCCTCGCGAACCTTCGCTTCGTCGTCGTGGACGAGGCCCACACCTACCGCGGCGTGTTCGGATCGCATGTCGCGAACGTGCTGAGACGGCTTCGCCGAGTCGCGGCACTCCATGGCTCTGAGCCGCGCTTCCTGCTCGCGAGCGCCACGATTGCGAACCCGCTCGAGCTGGCGCAGAGGCTCACGGGCATCGATGACTTCGCGTTGATCGATCGCGACTCGGCTGCCCTCCCCAGCCGGCGGGTCGCGATGTGGAACCCGCCCCTGACGGACGAGCAGCTCGGGTTGAGGGGATCACCCCTGTACGAGGCCGCCGAGCTCGTCTCCGAGCTCGTGTCTGCGGGCGCGCGGACGATCTGCTTCATCAAGTCGCGCAAGGCGGTCGAGTTGATCATGCGCCACGCCAGCGCACGGCTCGAACCCGCGCTGGCAGCGAGAATCGCCCCCTATCGCGCCGGCTACACGCCCGCCCAGCGTCAGGAGATTCAACGGCGTCTGACCGAGGGCGAGCTGCTCGCGGTCATCTCTACCGACGCGCTGGAGCTGGGCATCGACATAGGAGCGCTCGACGCCGCGATCTGTGTCACCTTCCCCGGCACCGTCGCGAGCCTGAAGCAGATGTGGGGAAGGGCCGGCCGCCGTGGCCGTGGCCTCGCGCTGTACATCGCCGGCGAGGACGCGCTCGATCAGTTCTTTTGCCGCCATCCCGACCAATTCCTCGAGCGCGCCGTCGAAGCGGCGATCATCGATCCGCAGAGCCCCGAGATCTACGGCTGGCATTTGCTCTGCGCCGCGCATGAGGCACCTCTGAGCGATGCCGATGTGCCGATCCTGGGGCCCGACTGGCGCGCGCACGCCGACCAGCTCGCCGAAGCCGGAGCGCTGCGGGAGCGGCTGACGGGATTTGTCCCGAGTCGCAGCGACGACTACCCCGCGGCTCGGGTAGCGCTGCGCTCGGCGTCCGCGGACCAATTCGCGCTGATCGACGCGGGCTCGGGCGAAGTGCTGGGAACTGTCGAGGCAACGCGGGCCTACGCGACCGTGCACGAGGGCGCGGTCTACCTTCACCTGGGACGCTCCTACCAGGTGCTGGCGCTCGACATCGCGAGCCGCCGCGTGCTGCTCGAACCTTTCGCGGGCGACTACTACACCCAGGCCCGGCGCGAGACCGCCACCTATATCGAGCGGCTGCACGAACGCCGGGACACGCTCGGGGTGCAGCTGTCGTTCGGCACGGTGGTGGTGGAGGAGACCGTGCTCGGGTTCCAGCGCAGACGGCTCCAGGACCAAGAGGTGATCGACTTCACCGCGCTCTCGCTGCCGACTGTCGAGCTCGAGACACGCGCGCTCTGGTACGAGCTGGACGAGCTCGTGACCACCTTGCCGGGAACACGGCGGGCGCCCGGACCGTCAGGCGAGGCCTTCCCAAAGCAACACCTACTGGGAGCGCTGCATGCTCTCGAGCACGCCCAGATCGCGGTCCTGCCGCTGATCGCGATGTGCGACCGCTGGGACATCGGCGGGCTCTCGACGAACGCGCACCCTCAGACCGGCGGGCCCACCATCTTCATCTACGACGGCCACCCCGGCGGGGTCGGGCTGACCAAGCGGGGGTTCGACCAGTTCGAGCGGCTCTCGGCGGACGCCCGCACCCTGATCGGCGAATGTCCGTGCCGCTCCGGTTGCCCGTCCTGCGTCCAATCACCCAAGTGCGGCAACCTCAACGAGCCGCTGTCGAAGGCTGGTGCGTTGGAGCTCTTGCGGCGGATGGACCCCAGTGAGGCCCCGCCAGACACACGTCGGCGCAGATCCGTCAGGTAACTGACCTGCTTCGGTTCTAGCTTGAAGCAGGCCGCAAAGCGCTTGTAAAGTGGCGCGTTCTAACCGTCCACTGTCTACTTAGGGGAAGGAAACGGATGTGGCGTAAAGCGTCCTTCAAGGTGGGATCGATTGCTGCGCTCTGCGCGGCGACGGTTGTCACCATCGGCATGCAAGCCGCGGGCGCCAGCTCGCGGACGGCCCTACAAGGAAGCGCGGCGCCGGCCAAGACCCGCGCGCACCGAGCCGGTTCGATCAGCAGCTCGAGTCCGGTCGCGTTCCAGCTGGTCCTCAAGCTCAGAGATGCGAGCGGCGCGGCGAACTTCGCGCGTTCAGTCAGTACGCCGGGCAGCGCCGACTTCAGGCATTACCTCACCGCTGCTCAATGGGAGGCGCGCTTCTCGCCGACCAGCGCGGAGGTCACCAAGGCTCGCAACTGGCTGCAAAGCCAGGGGTTCAAGGTCGGTCCGGTCTCGGCTGACCGGATCACGATCGCGGCTTCCGGCACAGCCAGCCAGGTCGAGCGCGCGTTCGGAACCTCGCTTGCGAATTACCGCTTCGCCGGCCATACGGTGCGTCTGGCGAGCACGAACCTGTCCGTCCCGGCCTCGCTGGCGGGCACGATCGCCGGCACGGTTGGCGTGAACCAGTACGTCGCGCGGCCCGCGGCAGTCAACTATCCGCCGCCTCCTCCGGCGTTCATCACCGCCGGGCCCTGCGGCGCCTACTACGCCGCCAAGTCAACGAAGATCAAGCCACCGTTCGGACACGGCTACCCGAAGAAGATGCCCGACGTCGTATGCGGCTATAAGCCGCCGCAGTTCCGGTCGGCTTACGGCGTGACCTCCGCCGACACGGGTCACGGCTACAAGGTCGCGATCGTGGACGCCTACAACTCGGCGACGATTGCCTCAGACGCAGCGACGTACTTCAGCAAGAACGACCCGAGCAATCCGTTCTCGAGCGCGAAGTTCCGCCAGATCAACAACGCGCCCTTCGACCAGCAGTCGGTCTGCGGCGCAAGCGGCTGGCTCACCGAGCAGGCGATCGACGTGGAAGCGGTGCACTCGATGGCGACCCACGCGCACATCCTCTACGAGGGAGCCAAGGACTGCTTCGACTCCGCGCTGCTCCCCGCCGAGCAGGACATCATCGATCACCACCGTGCGGACGTCATTACCAACTCCTGGGATGACCCATCCGGCGACGTGCTCGACGACTCAGCGACCCGTGCGGCTTACGACGACATCTTCATGATGGCGGCCTCGGAGGGCATCAGCGTGATGTTCTCCTCGGGCGATGACGGCGACAACTTCGATCTCACTGGGATCGCGGCGCCGGGCTACCCCGATTCGAGCCCCTACGTCACGGCAGTGGGCGGGACCACGCTCAAGATCAACGCAAAGGGCAAGCGCACAGGCGAGCTCGGCTGGGCGACTGGCCGTGCCTTCTTCTGCAGCAAGAACGCGGTAGGCGTGCTTTGCTCGAAGAAGCAGCAGGGCCACTGGCTGAAACCCGGCGAGGATGGCGTCAGCGGTGGCTATACGAGCTACGTCTACAACCAGCCCTCCTATCAGAAGGGCATCGTGCCGAAGGCGCTGGCGGAGCGGAACTCTCCGATCATCGGCCCGCAATGCGGAGGCCACAACTGCAAGATGCGGGTGACCCCGGACATCTCGCTCGACGCCGACCCAGGCACGGGCTTCTTGATCGGGCTCACGGAGGCCTTCCCGAGCGGGTCGACGAAGTATGGGCAGACCCGCTATGGCGGCACCAGCCTCGCCTCGCCGCTGCTGGCAGGCGTCATCGCCGACGCCGATCAGGCCGGCGGGACCGCCGTCGGACTGATCAATCCCGCGATCTACGGGCTGGATCAGAGCAAGCCAACGGCGATCGAGGACATCCTGCCGGAGAAGGGCAAGCAGGCCAACTACCGGCGCGACCACGCAAACCAGATCGTGCCGTCCGCGAAGGGCTTCTTCCGCCAGGTGCGGGAGCTGTACTTCAAGGGCCCTGAGGTCTACTGCGATGGCACGGGCAACTGCGCCAAGCGGCCCAACACGCTCACCGCGGCCAAGGGCTATGACAGCCTGACCGGCCTCGGCGGGCTCGGTTCTGGCTTCATCACCGCCCTAGCAGGCGGTTAAGGAGGTAGGGACGGCTGAAACCGCGGGTGGCGCGCCGGCGCTGCCCGCGGTTTCGCCTTTCAATCACCGGGCTCCGGCGGCCCGAAACCGACTCGGTCATTCCGTCGCGATCGCCTGTAAGACGTCAAGGCGGGCGGCGCGGGCCGCAGGCGGGATTGCTGCCAGCACGCCCGTGGCGAGCCCGGCGAACAGAGCCAGCACGAACTGACCCCAGGGCAGCGCGAACACGACTCCCTCGGACGCCAGCGCCCGCGTCATGATCCATGCGAGCGCCACCCCGAGCCCGATCCCCACGAGCGTGCCGAGGGTGCCCGTGATGATGCTCTCCTGGCGGATCATCGCGCGTGCCTGGGAGCGGGACAGGCCGAGCGCGCGCAGCGTCCCGAGCTCGCGGGTGCGCTCGTGAATTGAAAGCGTGAGCGCGTTCACGGTCCCCAGCAACGCCATCACCACACTGATCGCGAGCAACGCGTAGAAGAGCACGAAGATCGTGTCCGCGCGCGCAGTTGCGATCTGCCGCAGTTCTCGCTCGGAGCGCACCACCACGCCCGGGAAAGGGCGAAGCGCCTTTCTCAGCAACTCGCCGGTGGCGGCACGGTTCGCAAATGGAGCGACCTTGACCAGCAGCTCCTGCAAGCGATCCTGGTTGAAGAGCCGGTCGAAGTCGGCGAGCGGCAGCGCGAATCCCGGCAGCAGTGCCGGATCGACGTAGATCCCGCGGACGGTGGCCGTCTCGCTGAGACCTGAACCGGTCCGCACCGCCACATGTGTGCCGATATGCAGATGAGCGGCGCGCGCCGTGGCGCGCTCAACGAGCACGTCGCGGCGACCAACATCCGCCAGCGTGGGCGGGGTGCCTACCCACTGGAAGCGGTAGACCGAGGGCAGGCTGACCGGGTCGATGCCCTCGGCCGTGGTCTGACCGGCACCACCGAGATCGGCGGTGACGGACTTGATCGCGGACACGGCCCCCACGCCTGGAACGACAGCGGCGGCGCGCACGCTGGCGGCCGGGACGGAACTTGTTCCATCGGCAGACCCGATCGCATAGTCCGCTGCGAAGGTCCGGTTCAGGGCCTTCGTCGTGGAGGCACGCACGCCGCCGATATAGACCAGCACGAACAGCACCAGCGCGAGTCCAACCATCAGCGAAGAGCACGTCAGCGCAGTGCGCGCCGGCGTACGCGTCAAGTTCTCCCGCGCGAGCCGTGCCACCACGGGATTGCGACGCTCGAGCGGCCACGCCAGCAGCCCACTCAGGTGGGGAACTGCCAGCGGCGTGAGCAGTACTCCCGCCAGCACGACCAAGACCGCGCCGATCGCCGCCAGGTCGAGCCGCAGGCCCGCCGAACCGGGGCTCGCGAACGCGAGTGCGAGTCCAACCAACGCCAAGACGAGCGCCGGCGCGATGAGGCGCCAGAAGGGCACGCTGCGCCGCGCCGGCGCTTCGTTCTCGCGTAGGGCTTGTACCGGCGAGAGCCGCGTCGCGCGCCACCCGGGGATGAGCCCTGCGGCGCCCGTGACGAGCACCCCCAGGCCGAGGCTGACGACGACCGTACGCACCGTCAACACCAGGCTGGCGGAGGGAAGCTCGACGCCAACGGCGCCGAACACGGCGGGGATCGCGAGCGCTACGGCCAGGCCGAGCGCGAGCCCCACGACCGATGAGAGAGCCCCCACCGCCAGCGCCTCCACCATCACTGCGCCCAGTAGCTGGCGCCTGACCGCGCCGAGCGTCCGTAGCACCGCCAGCTCGTGCGCCCGCTGAGCGACTGTGATCGAGAGCGCGTTGAAGATCAGAAACGCGGCGACGAACAGTGAGATGAAGCCGAACACCCGCAGGCCGCCGGTCAGCAGGTGAAGCTGGTTCGCGAGTTGCTGGAGATCGGCATTGGCGGCGGACGCCCGGGAGCGAACCGTCACCCCGGCGCCGAGCAGCGGCCTGATCTCACGTTCGAGTGTCTGCGGCGCAACGCCCTTGCGGCCGGTGACATAGATCACGTTGACCTGTTGCTGCCGGTTGAAGAGTGCCGCAGCGGTCGAGGAGTCGAACACCGCCACGGTCGCACCCCCCGCCAAAGCGCCGGCGAAGTCGACCGTGCCGACGAGCCGGAAGCTGCGCACCGGCTGCGCCGTCACGATCGGCACGAGCTCGCCGAGGTGGTAGCCGGCGCGGGTCGCGGTTGCCTGATCGAGCGCCACCTCCCCCGGGCCGTGCGGCGGCTTCCCGCGCACGATGGGCGTCCCCGTGAACGGCTTCGATACATAGGAGACCGCGAGCGCGGGCAGCACGCCGGTCTTCACCACCCGGCCGTTGCGACCGACGATGGTCGCTGTATCGGCAATCTGCCCCTCGGCCGCAGCCACCCCCGCCAGCCGGCGGACCCGGCTGACCAGCGCGCTTGGCATGGTCGTGGCCGCGTTCGTGGCCGAGTAGAGACCCTGGCGGCCGGACACGACCACCTCCGCGCCTCCGTTGGCATCGCGCACCAGCCGACCGAGAGCGGCGTGGATTGTGTCGGTGAAGACAAACGTGCCGGCCACCATCGCGACGCCCACGGTCACCGCAATCGCGGACAGCCCTGCGCGCCGCCTTCGCGCGAGCAGCCCGCGGAGCGCGAAGGCCACCATTGGAGCTACCGGGTCTCTTTCAGCACGCTCAGCACTTCGGACGCCTGCAGGGCGCCGGTCTCGCGCACGATCTTGCCGTCGCCGAGAAACAGGATGCGGTCGGCGCGACTGGCGGCGAGTGGATCGTGGGTGACCATCGCGATCGTCTGGCGGAGCTCCTCGACCGCGCGCCGGAGCATGTACAGCAGGATCTCCGTGCCACGCGAATCCAGGTTGCCGGTGGGCTCGTCGGCGAACAGGATCGTCGGGCGGGCGATCAGGCCCCGCGCGAGCGCGACCCGCTGCTGCTCGCCGCCGGAGAGCTCGGAGGGCCGATGTGCCCGGCGGCTTTCCAACCCGATCGCGACCAGCAGCCGCTCGAGCCATTGACGATCGACCTGCTCGCCGGCAATGCGCAGCGGCAGCACCACGTTCTCCTCGACGTTGAGCATCGGCAGCAGATTGAAGGTCTGAAACACGAACCCCACGCGCGTTCGTCGCAGGCGGGTGAGGTCGTCCTCGGCCAGGCCCGTGATGTTGGTGGGACCCAGCCAGACCTCGCCGGAGGTGGGACGGTCCAGTCCGGCCAGCAGGTGCATGAGCGTCGACTTGCCCGAGCCGGACGGGCCCATGATCGCGGTGAACGAACCCCGGTGCAGCTCCACGGTCACGCCCCGCAGAGCATCGACAGCGGCCGCCCCTGTGCCATGGCGCTTGTGCAGGTCACGCCCCATCACCACCGGTCCGTCGCCATCCATGTGCACGACGAGGAAATTAGTGCCTACCGGCTCCGGGGGAGCAAGAGGCGCTGCGCGCGGCGGCCTTTTTCGCCGTTTCGGCATGCGGGCCGCCCGTCCCCAAGCCGCTAGCATCGCGGCCCACGGCGAGATAGCTCAGTTGGTAGAGCACACGACTGAAAATCGTGGTGTCCCCGGTTCGATTCCGGGTCTCGCCATCGTCGAGGAACCGCTTGGTAGTACAGCCTCGCGGACGCCGAAGCGGCGAATACACTGCTCGTAGTCAGGGATGTCGCCGGCTTGTAACGTCGCCAGACCTCTTTGAGCCGACGTGTTCGATGAAACGTCGCGCGGCCACGTGTTAAGAGTCGTCGAAGCGTGTTAGACCTAGTTCAAAGGCCGGCCACTTCTCGTGCCGGACACCGGCCCCGCCGCCGGCGAAAGCAGCGCCTCCGCAAAGCTGCGGCGATCCTGACGGCCCTGGCCGCCGCAGTCGCCGCCGTCCTCATCGCCGAGCCGACGGGCTCGCGGAGGAGCGGTGCTTCGACAGGCTCGCAGAGGAGCGGTGCTTCGACAGGCTCGCGGGGGGGCGGTGCTTGCATGAGGACCGTACCGATCCGGGTACCCGCGCCGCACAGCCTCGACGTGCTGCCGTTCCCCGGCACTGCAGATGCCTCCCCCTACTCGCAAATCGCTTTCCCGGCGCTCGCGCCCTCCGCGATCGAGTCGATCACGGTCACCGGCTCTGACAGCGGCGACCATGCCGGGAGTCTGCGGGCGCTGCCTTGCGGGCGGGGCACGGCGTTTATGCCCGCGAAGCCTTTCCAGCCCGGCGAGCGTGCGGCGGTGGTGGCCCGCCTTTCCTCTCGCGCCGCAGCCATCGCCTCAGGCGCGCGGAGCACCGAGCTGCGGTTTTCCTTCAGGGTCGCTACGGCGGTGCCCCTGCCGCTCCCCTCGACGGGTCCTTCCACGCCAGGGCCGACAGAGAGCTTTCACTCCGAGCCGAGCCTACAACCACCGGTGGTGACGGCCACCAGCGACCCCGATCCGGGTTCAGGCGACGCGTTCGTGTCCGCGGAGGACTCGACCCAGCAGGGGCCGATGATTCTGGACGACAAGGGACGTATGGTGTGGTTCCGGCCGATCCACAACACGCACATTTCGGCCTTCAACTTGCGCGTGCAGCGCTATGAAGGCAAGCCGGTGCTGACATGGTGGCAAGGCAGAGTCAACGTAGCCGGTGTTGGCACCGAGGGCGAGGGGCTGATCCTTGATGACCACTACCGAACGCTCGCCGTCGTCCGTGCAAGCGAGGGCTACTCGGCGGACCTGCACGAGTTCCAGATCACCCCGGCAGGAACCGCGCTGATCAGCGTATTCGCGCCCGTAAGGGCAGATCTCTCCTCAGTCGGAGGGAGCCGAGACGGCGAACTGCTCGACTCGATCGTGCAGGAAATCGACATCAGGACCGGCCGCCTGCTATGGGAGTGGCACGCGTTCGGCCACGTGCCGCTGACGGCCTCCGAGGCCGGCCCGCCACCGCCCGGCTCGCCGTATGACTTCTTCCACATTAATTCGATCCAGCAGCTCCCGAACGGCAACCTGCTGATCTCGGCCCGCAACACGTGGGCGGTCTACGAGGTTAATCGCTACACCGGCAAGGTGATCTGGACGCTCGGAGGCAAGGACTCGAGCTTCAAGATGGGCAGCGGGGCCAACTTCTACTGGCAGCATGACGCGCACCTCGAGGGAAACACGCTCACACTATTCGATGATGGCGCCACTCCCGCGGAGGAGCCACAGTCCCGGGCGCTCAAGCTGCACGTGGACCTCGCCAGGTTCAAGGTGACGGTCGCGCGCGCGTACACCCACAGCCCAGGGGTGCTTTCCGACTACGAGGGGAGCACGCAGACGCTCCCCAACGGCAACTTGTTCGTGGACTGGGGGAGGGCGTCCGACGTCTCGGAGTACAGGCCGAGCGGCGAGCAGATTTGGAACATGAGCTTCACCGCCCCGGTTCACTCGTACCGCGCCTACCGCTACCGCTGGAACGCGGAACCGGAGACGCGTCCGGCGATCTCCGTGAATACCGGGAGTGGCGGGAAGGTGACGGTATACGCCAGCTGGAACGGGGCAACGAATGTGGCCCGTTGGCAACTTGTCGCGGGCACGATCAGGCAGGGCCTCTCGCCGGTCGCCACAACTGCCAGCACCGGCTTCGAGACCGCGATCACTGGCTCCACCGCGCAGCTGTACCTAGCCGTGCACGCGCTCGACAGCGCCGGCCGGGTGCTCGCCACCTCCGCCTTGGTCAGGCGCTGAGGCCTTACCGCGTCACGCGCCGCCAAGAGCCCGGGCGGCCCCGTGGACGCAAGCGCGCACGGAAGCCGGCCGTCTCCTCAGAGGGAGCCCTACTTGAAGGGGACTGTGATCGGACCGGGCAGGCGACGGTAGACGGCAAAGAAGTCACGCTCGTCGGGCACGAGAT